>SIBK01000089.1 GCA_009695205.1 Pedosphaera sp.
AGCCGGTTATTTTCCAGCACGGCCCGACCCCGTGTGCCGGCGATCTCGAGGCGGTTGGTTCCCGGGGTTTCTCCCGTGCTCGTGACGAACACGCCGGTGGCTCCGTTCGCCCACTCCAGGGTGGCGGTCACGTTATCCTCGACTTCGATCGAGTGATACCGGCCCAACTGGCAGAATCCACGGATACGCGCGGGCAATCCGAACAGCCAGGCCACCACATCCAAATTGTGGAGACACTGATTGAGCAGGACACCCCCTCCCTCTTCCTTCCAAGTCGCCCGCCATCCGCCGCTGGCGTAGTAGGCCTCCGTGCGGAACCAGTCGGTGATGATCCAGTTCATTCGCACAATGCTTCCGAGTTCACCGGCTTGGATCAACTTTTGCAGGCGAAGATACCGTGATTCGACGCGCAGTTGAAACATGCCGGCGAAAACGGTCGCTGGATTCCGGCGGTGCGCGGCGATCAATCGTTCGGCGTCAGCCTTGTGGGCTGAAATCGGCTTCTCGCACATGAGATGAACCCCCGCATCCAAGGCCTCAATCCCGAGCGTCGTGTGCTGGTAATGTGGCGTCGCCACCAACACCGCATCGATTTTTCCAGAACGAATCATCTGAACTCCATCCGGATATACCTGAAGACCGCGCTCCTTGTAGGGGTCGAGTTTGCCGGGGGATGTCGAGCAAACCCCGCTCAACGTGATCCGGGGCACCTTTCCGGCGATCAGGTATTCGGCATGGTGCCGGCCAATGTTCCCCATGCCAATGATTCCCAGTCGAAGTGTATTCACTCGGGAAATGAATCCCTGTCGCGTCCCCGGCTGCAAGCGGCATTGTTATGGACTACGACTGCGAATCACCGCCGCCAACTGCGGGTTGCGCTTTATCGATCCAGACGACAAGTTCCCGGGATGTTAAAGTACTGCCTGTCCTGCCTCATCCTCGTGGGTTTGATCTGTGTCCGCAACCTCACGGCGGCGGAGCCCGCGACACGCCCGACTTCGGCCGCTCCCCCGACTCAAACCGCGGGTGCCCCATTCAAGAATATCGACGTCGTGGGCTTTGAAAAATTTCGCTCCGATACGAACAAGGTAGTTCTCGATGTGCGCACACCGTCGGAATTTGCGAGTGGGCACGTGCCCGGGGCGGTGCTGCTAGACGTAAAGGGCGCGGATTTCCTCGAGAAAGCCGCACGGCTCGACAAGTCCAAGACGTATCTGGTCCATTGCGCCGCGGGTGTTAGAAGTGTGAAGGCTTGTAATCTGCTCGCTCCGGCCGGATTTACGAACTTGGTGAACCTGGAAGGCGGGTTCAATGCATGGACCAAGGCGGGCAATAAGCCGGTCAAACTCTGATCGACAGCCTGGTGGTGTTGCGTCCCTGCATTTCGCGCTATGACATCCACGCCAACACTCCTGATCGTCGACGATGAAAAGCCCACGCGCGAAGGGTTGAGGGCGGCGTTGGAAGATCGTTTTGATGTGTACCTTGCGGAGGACGCGGCGGCAGCGATGACGCTCCTGGAGAAGGATCATTTCGATGTTCTCCTCACGGATTTGCGAATGGCGGGGGAAGACGGGTTGAAATTGATCAGCCGGGCGAAGTCGTTACCCAAGCCGCCGGTGTGTTTATTGATGACCGCCTACGGCTCAGAGGAAGTGGCCGCGGAAGCGATCAAGCTGGGCGCAGACGACTACATTCCAAAGGCACGGTTGCGTATTGAGGAGTTGGAGCACCGGATTCGCAAGGCGATGAAGCTGCAGTCGTTGGAGGTGGAAAACGTCCAGCTCCATCACCAACTCGAGAAAAAATTCGGGATTGAGAATATTATCGGCGAATCCGCGGTGATGCGGGAGGTTTTCGATACGATCCAGCAGGTGGCGCCAACCCGTGCGACGGTTCTGATTACGGGTGAAAGTGGGACGGGGAAGGAATTGGTCGCAAAGGCGATCCACCAGTTGAGTCCGCGGGCGCGGGCGCCGTTAGTTGCGGTACATTGTGCGGGCCTGCCGGCGTCTCTGCTTGAGAGCGAGCTGTTTGGTCACGAGAAGGGTGCGTTCACCGGAGCTCATGAGCGGCGTCTGGGCCGGGTGGAACAGGCCCAAGGCGGGACGCTATTTCTTGACGAAATTGGCGAAATCGATGCGGCGACGCAGGTGAAACTTCTGCGATTTCTGGGGGAACGAACGTTTGAGCGGCTGGGGTCGAGCAAGACCCTGACGTCCGACGTTCGTATCTTGTCAGCGACCAACAAGGACTTGGAGCAGTTGGTAAAGGGGGGACGTTTTCGCGAGGACCTGTACTACCGCCTAGCCGTTGTGCCGATCCGGCTACCTGGATTGCGAGAACGCGTGGGAGATATTCCCCTGCTGGCGCAGGCCTTTCTGAAGCAATACACGGGTGACAATAATAAGAAAGTCAGCGGATTCAGCACGGAGGCGATGGATCTATTGTTGAATTATCCGTGGCCCGGAAATGTGCGGGAATTGAACACCGCAGTGGAGCACGCGGTTGTCATGTGTCGCGGGACGCAGGTTTTGCCGCGAGATCTTCCCGCGGCCCTGCGGCGGCCGCCGACGGAGGATCTTGCGCGGGAAACCCAGCAGCAGATCCAAACGGGCAAACTCTCGATCAAGGAAGCGGAGAGGCAGTTGGTGATACATGCGCTCAAGGAGGCTGGGGGGCATCGGACGGATGCGGCTAAGAAATTAGGAATGAGCCGCCGCACCTTGCACCGCAAGTTGCATGAATTTCACCTCGAAGGATTCTGATTTTTCTCCACCGCCGCCCCGTAGTCGCGGACGGCAGTCCGCGCAAATCTCGTCCCAGCAACAGTTCATGGTCTCATTTCATGTCCATTCGTTGGAAAAAGTTCCTCTCCATGAATCGCGACGGGTGATTTTTTTCTGCTCAATGAAATTTCCTTGCCGTTCGGCGCTTTGGCGTCGGTAAGGCCAGATTCTCGCTGCGAAAATGGCATTCCGAGGAAACGCCATTCTCTACGGGTGCCGCTGCG
Source organism: Pedosphaera sp. (assembly GCA_009695205.1). Classification (GTDB taxonomy): domain Bacteria; phylum Verrucomicrobiota; class Verrucomicrobiia; order Limisphaerales; family UBA9464; genus SIBK01. Next base: position 3,014 of record SIBK01000089.1, read on the forward strand.
CTCGGTCCGGACCAAACCAAAAAGTGTTGAAGTCCGTGTTAACTCTGGGGAGACATCCCGGCGCCACGTGTTCCAGAGCAGGGACTGGCTTGCGGTATGTTCCTTTGGGTTTGCCTCATGCCGCCAGAGGGACACCAGGGGTGAGTAAAGCCGTTCGATACTCTTGTTATTCGGCAGAAGCGGTTCAATTGGGGCGAGGACTTGCAATCTGGAGCGGCCATCCAATTCCTGCCGCCACGTGAACAGCGGCCAGAGATCACGACGGCGGAACGTCTTTCCCGTTTCTCTATTCTGCATGCGCAAATCGCTGTAGCCAAAAAAGAACACCCGAGTTCGCTCGCGGTCCAGCGGCGCGGACTGAAGCCGTTTGTGCCAGTAGAGCGGATACAGGAAAAAATTCTGTCGAGTTGTGGGATTGGTTGCGTTGCCGTACAGGGGCCAAAGTCGGTTCGCGTGCTTGCCTTTACCCCTGGCCCAGCCGATGAATGGAAACGGCAGACCCCATTCAACAAAATGCTGCTCACGGTTTTCGGTGTGTGTGATGAACGGCCATAGAACTGTCGTGTTGTCTCGCAGCGGGGAGCGCTGGAGGCTGAACACCGGAAGGAAGGCTCGGTTGGTCACTGGATTAGCGGTGCCGATGCCGTCGCGGTTGCTCAGGATAAACGGCCAGACGGCGAACCACTTGCTATGTCCCCCCACGATCTCGGCCTCATCGATGGAATTGGTTCTCGACGTGACCTCCTTGTTCTCATGGCCAAACACAGGCCAAAACTGCCATCCGGTCAAGTGATCGCCGTGGCGGACATGAAAGAACGGGAAGACAAAATTGTCGGTGACAATGTCTCTCTTGCGGGATTGGAGCCAGAGCGGTAACAGCGCGAAACGGACTTCATCACGCAATAGATGATTCTGCAAATGCCCGTAGAACGGAAGTAGTGCAGTATAGTCGTTGCTCGGATTGTCCGATTTCTGCCAAAAATAGAATGGGAAAATCGTCTGGCGCCGCTTGGTTTCGGCATCGACGGTTTGGCCGCCCGAAACGCTGAAGAACTGCAGCAGCTGTGCGCGATATTCTGTTCCGAAGCGGTCAAAGGTGAACAGCGGATAGAGAAACTCGTACTCGGACCGCTCGGTCGCAGCCTCTTCAATGTGGGCCAACAATGGAGAAAGCCGCCAGAGGGTTTGACCGTCGACGTGTTCCTGTCCCCACAACGGTCCGAGTATTTCCCGGCCCCAACCTGGATTCCACACGAGCGGGAACTCCTGCCAGAGAGGTCCAGCATCCACACGCCGAGCGGGATCCACCGCCTCGGCAAGAACGCTCCCGGGCTGGGCGATGAGGCCGGCCCAGGCAATGGCGATTGCGAAGATTCGTTGCAAGGCGGACGCAGCTTCGGAGAGGCAGGCCAGACGGTCAATGCGCCATTAATGGATAGGCTGGAGGGCTCGACCGTAAACCGTGAGTGGAGCCAGGGCAGTCTAGGTCGGCACCACAGCTGCTGCGGCGGGGGACGGCGGCTCGAAGGGAAGGGGAGTTCCCCGCGCCGACGGCCTCCCTATCGGAGAATTCCGTTCACCACGTTTCCTTGGACATCGGTCAGGCGGAAATCACGTCCGGCGTGCCGGTAGGTGAACGTCTCGTGATTGAACCCGAGGAGGTGCAGCAGGGTTGCATGAAGATCGTGGACGTGGACCGGTTTTTCTGCGGCGGCAAATCCGAATTCGTCGGTCGCACCGTAGACCGTGCCCCCGCGCACGCCGCCGCCGGCGAGCCACAGGGTGAAGCCGTGATTGTTATGGTCGCGGCCGTTTTGTTTTCCTGCGTTTGATCCGGGCGTGGGGAGTTCGACGGTGGGTGTGCGTCCGAACTCGCCGCCCCAGATCACGAGAGTGTCTTCGAGCATGCCTCGCTGTTTAAGATCCTTGAGCAGCGCGCCGATGGCCTGGTCGCATTCTTTTGCCAGCCGGCGGTGACCGACTTCAAGATCGTCGTGATGATCCCACGGCTGTCCGGCCCCATGCCATACCTGTACGAATCGAACACCTCGTTCCACGAGTCGGCGGGCGATCAGAATCTGCCGGGCCTGGGTCGAGGTGCCGTACATCTGCCGGATGTGCTCGGGTTCGCGGCTGATGTCGAAGGCGTCGGCGGCATCCAGTTGCATGCGAAACGCGAGCTCGAAGCTTTGAATCCGGGCTTCCAATTGTGGGTCTTCCGTGCGGGCCTGGCGATGCCGTTCGTTGAGAGCTTGCAACAGATTGAGTTGCTGGCGTTGTTCGGGGAGCGACTGGTAATTGTTGCCGATGTTTTCGATCAGTTTCTCGATCTGCGTGTGCTGGGTGTCGATATAGGTCCCCTGATAAACACCTGGGAGAAAGCCACTTTGCCAGTTTTGGGACTCTTGGATGGGGTAGCCTCCCGGGCACATCACCATGAACCCGGGCAGGTTTTGATTGTCGCTGCCCAGTCCGTACGTGACCCAGGAACCGAAGCTCGGGCGCACCTGGCGCGCTTCGCCGCAATTCATGAGCAACAGCGACGGTTCGTGGTTTGGAACGTCCGCTTTCATTGACCGGATCACGCAGATGTCGTCGATGCTTTGGGCGGTGTGATGGAACAACTCGCTCACTTCGATGCCGCTTTGGCCGTACTTTTGAAATTTGAACGGTGATTTCCAGGCTGAACCCGTCTTTCGTTCGGTCGCAAAATGGATTGGAATCGGTTTTCCATGCTCCCGATCGAGTGCGGGTTTTGGGTCGAACGTATCCACGTGGGATGGGCCTCCGTTCATGAACAGATGGATGACTCGCTTTGCCTTTCCAAAGTACTGGGGTTGTCGCGGCGTGAGCGGATTGATAAAGCCCGCTTCGGCTCGCGCCTTGGGGGCCAGCATTCCCAGGGATCCCATCAGGCTGGTCAGTCCAACCGTTCCCATTCCCATGCCGCAGCGGCCTAGGAATTCCCGGCGGCTGAGCGCCAGCGATTCCAGTGACGGTGGCCCATGATGCGACATCCTGTCCAATTAGCCCGACTCGGCGTTCATCTCAAGTCGCGATTACAAGATTCTCCCAGCGGCGATTCTGCCATACCCTGACCTCTGTGCGCCTGCTGGACCGTTACCTGATTCGGGAGTTGATGATGCCGCTGGGAGTTTGTCTCGGCGGCTTCTTCATCTTTTGGGTTGGGTTTGATCTCCTCGGAAGGCTGAGTGAGTTCCGATCCCTCCACCTGAAAGCCGGAGATCTCGCGGAACTGTACTGGCAGCAGACGCCGGACCTGCTCATAACGGTACTGCCGGTGGCGTTGTTGCTGGGGTTGCTTTATGCCCTGACGACCCTTGCACGGCATCAGGAAATAACTGCCATGCGGTCGGCCGGGATTTCTCTGGTCCGAATCTGTTTGCCGTATATCACGGTCGGAATCTTCGCCTCGGTTTTCCTTCTGGCGCTCAATGAGGTCTGGTTTCCGGACGCTCTGGACCGCGTGGACCGTATTAAACAACGGTACTCGACGAACCAAGAAAAGCGGGCATGGCGAGAACGACTGATCTTTCAAAACCGAAGTGCCGGTCGCAACTGGCATCTCGGTGCTTTCAATCTGAACTCGGGGGAAATGCGGTCACCTAGTTTCCGTGAATGGCTGCCCTCCGCGGCGCATCGGTCCGTAACCGCTGCGGTCGCCCGCTTTACCGATGGGTCCTGGCGCGGGGAACAAGTTCAGGAATCCGTGTTCCGCGATGAGGAGGATTCGAATCCGGGGACCCGCGACACTGGCGTGTTGCGATTAACAGAGTTCACGGTGTCCCCTGCCGAGGTTTTGTCCGCTCGTGCGGAAAGCACCCTCGAACTGACGAACGGACTCCTGCGAATTAATCTCATTGGAGGCTCTTCCGGTGCGGTGGGAAGCTGGCAGGCTGTGTCATTTTCGAGTGCGTCCAACGAGCTTCGCGAGTTGACCTTTCTCCTTCCCGCCACCAATCGTCTGGAACGGTATGTGCAGGCAGACACTGCTTCGTGGACCCAGGGTGGCTGGGAATTTCGCGGAGTTCGGGAATACCTGTATCGGTTTACCGGGGATGACAACCCGGTGGCGCGCACTCTTCCAACGGCAGTCTTTCCTGGCCTGGACGAATCGCCCGATCTGATTCGAAGCGAAATTAAAATTAGTGCACGAAACACCCTCAAGGTGATGAGAAAGCCGCGGCTGTCCGTCCGCGAGGTGATCAACTACCTGCGGCTGCACCCCGACCTGCCTGCGTCGGAACTGAGCTACATCGAGACCCAGTTCCACGCGCGGTTGGCGGCACCCTGGACCTGTCTTGTGGTCGTGCTCATCGCCATCCCCTTTGGTGTTCCAGTGGGTCGGCGCAATGTTTTTTATGGCGTGGCGGGAAGCATCGGAATCGCATTTGCCTACTTTGTGCTGCAGCGCTTGGGGTACGCGCTCGGCCAAAGCGGAACCGTCCCGGGTTGGGTCGGCGCCTGGTTGCCGAATGCCGCCTTCGCCTTGCTCGGCCTGTTCCTCGGCCTGCGGGCGCGCTAGGATCCGTCAACGAGTAGGATGTTCAACCTGACACGCCTTTTCGATCACCGATCCTGGAGCTCGGACGATATCAACGAAACCTATGACGGAGATCCAACGGCTGCTCAACCGGATTGTGCGGCTTGAAGCCTTGCAGGCGATCGGGCGCTCGCTTTCATCGTCCCCAGATCTGCGAACAGCTCTCGCAGCGGCCCTCGCCGACGCCGCCCGATGGCTTGGCGCCGACAGCGGTTCGGTGTGTCTTATCAACCCGACAACCGGGTTTTTGGAGATCGAGGCCACCGTTGGCTTTCCTGTGGGAGCGGATCAAACTCGATTGCGATTGGGTGAAGGAATGACCGGTTGGGTCGCGCGGTCCGGGTTTTCGGCGAGGACCGGCAATGTCGCCAAAGAGCCCCGCTACGTCGCGCTACGCGATGGGGTGTGCTCCGAGGTGGCGGTACCGCTTGGTGCCGGTGAAGAGATTGTGGGTGTGCTGAATCTCGACGCGGACCGCATGAATGGCTTCGATGACGCCGCTGAGGAGTTCCTTCGAGAGGTAGCGGCCTTGATGACACCGGTAATTCGGCAGGCGTGGCTTTATGAATCGGCCCGCCATCGCGCCCGGTTGCTCGAGTCCCTGGTGCGAATCGGGCAATTGATCAATTCGACGCTAAGTCGCGACGAGGCATTGACCACGGTGACCCGTGAGGCTCGATCGCTCATCGGCGCGAAAATGTGTTCCCTCCTGTTGCTGGACGAAGGTCGTGAGTGGCTTGAGTTGCAGGCGCACCACGGGGCTGGAGAGGCCTACGTGGCCAATCCAAGATTGGCGGTGGGAGAAAGCCTGCTGGGCATTGTGGTCCGTCGCCGCAAGCCGATGCAGGTCGAGAATATCCAGGAATCAGGTCGTTATCAGAATGTCCGGATCGCGCGCGAGGAGGGTCTGGTGTCGCTCCTGTCGGTGCCGCTGCTTTACCGAGATCGAGCGATCGGCACTCTTAATGTGTACACCGGATCCCCGCATGTTTTTTCTGATCAGGAAGTGCGGGCTCTTCTGGCCTATGCCGAACTGTCGGCTCTGGCGCTGGAAAGGGCCCGGTTGTACGAACGAATCGTGGTCGTGGAGGAGGAACTACGCCAGAGCGAGCGCTTGAGCGCCCTCGGGCTGCTGGCAGCCGAGATCGCCCACGAAATCCGAAACCCGCTGACGGTCATGAAAATGCTGCATCACGCGCTCAGTCCCGACACCGGCCGCGCCGATGAGTGGGAGAATGACTTTCGGATCATGGGTGAAAAAATGGATCAACTGAACCAGATCGTCGATCGGGTGTTGGATTTTGCGCGTCGCACGGAACCGAAGTTGGCGGCGACGGATGTCAACCAACTGCTCGATGACCTTCATATTCTCACTCGCCACAAACTCAAGGCGCAAGGAGTCGCGCTGGAACATCGGCTCGATAGCCGCCTGCCCCGGGTGCTAGCCGATGCGACTCAGCTGGAACAGGCGTTCTTGAATCTGACACTAAACGCCGTGGAGGCGATGCCCGAGGGAGGTATTCTGCGTATTCGATCGCGGGCTCTTCCGATTGGCACCCGGGGTGGAGTCACCACGCACGTTGCAGTACGTTTTCGCGACACTGGAGTGGGCATGAGCTCGGAGCAGCAGGCCCTGGCCTTTAAGACGGTCCTCAACACAACCAAAGCCAGGGGGTCCGGACTCGGGCTGGCGATCGTCGGGCGCGTGATCGAGCAGCATCACGGCGTCATCCGGGTGCATTCCCATCCAGGTCGTGGCACGGTGTTCACTCTCGTGTTGCCGGTTCGCCATTGATCCCCGGAAGCGCCTGGCTCCTTCGCTGCGGCAAGAAGAATCGCAGCCGGCTGTTGTCTCGCGAAATTAGCGCCCCCCTCGTTACACATCTCGACGTACCAATCGGCCGTCCGGTTGAACGAAAAAGTGGTTGCCACGCCAAGTTACCGTGTTGCCTAGAAAGGCCGCCGCCCACAGCAGGACCGTGAGCAGATCCTTGACTGGAGCAAGCCAGCACCATTTCCAGACCGAGGCTGGATCCCCAAGCCGGCGACGCAGGAATGTTGCGGTGATCATCCGGAGATACACGATCCCGACGACCAATCCGGTGACCGTTGGGGAATGGGCAACCAGCGCCCAGACGATTGCGAACACGGTAACGTTGCCGAGGATGCTGGCGGCGAACGGCACCGGTTGACACACCCGGATCGTGCGGGCCCAGCGTAGTTGATGCGCGCACACGTCGGCCCAGCTGTACGCCGTATGGCGGCATTCGACGACCGAGGTGCACAGGTCAATGCGGCCTCCGGCGTTTGCAACGCGGTGGCCGAGTTGATAGTCGTCGGCAAGATGGTCGGCGACCGACTCGAAGCCGCCAATCCGGTCCAACCAGGATTGCGGGATGCTCATGGACGCACCTAGGGCGAAGTCCTGAGCCTTGAGGCTCCGGGACTGCAGTACCTGGCTCCAAAAGTCCGCGTTGGTTGCCACGGCCTCCCATTGCATTCCGGCGGTCACTGGGTTGGCTAACCGGTAGAAACTGTTCGCCATCCCGACCTTCGGATCGGCGAGGCGCGTTGCGATCTCGCTCAGATGCCCCGAGGGAATCCAGACATCAGAGTCGCTGACCACAAGAATTGGATTGCGGGCGAGACGCGCCAATTGAATGAGGGTGGAAACCTTCTGATTCAATCCGAGTTTTTCGGAACAGACCACTAAACGGGCATCGACTCCCGGAAATTGGGCGATGAGATTGTTCACGAGAGGCACTACGGGATCATCGTCGGAATGAACTCCGAAAAGAAGTTGCACTTGGCGGTGGGCAACGGAGGGAAGGGTGGAATTCGGTGTGGAGGAGGCGGAAGTGGGGATGGGCGTGGGCCTGGCTTCTTGGGTCCTGAGGGCCTCTCGCATCCAGCTGCTGAGGCATTCTGCGGTGTAACCATCCGCGCCCTTGAGGGGTTTTAGGACCGTGACATTCTGCCAGGAGACCGGTCCAATTTCGGATTGATGCCACTGGAACCGAAGAGCCAGGATCACCTGCCAAGAGTAAATTCCGAGGCTGGTGACGGCAAAGATTGAAGTGACAATGGCCGGTGACACCCTGTCTTCTTGCCGGTGAGGGGGTGTAACCGCAAGCCCCGGGGCAGGTGGAATTAGATTTATTTTTAGTATGCCGCGATAAACTTGGAGCAGAAGGTCCGTTGACAATTGTTCGCAGAGCTCCGTTGACAATTGTTCGCAGAGCTCCGTATCTTCCGTCTGCAACAAAGCATTTTACCGACATGTTACGCCTGTTTCTTGTTCTCGCGTTTCTCGCTGCCCTCGCCGCCTTGGGCATCGGGCAGTTCATGGTTAAACCAAAAGTGGACGAGCTGAATGCCACTGTGGCTACCGTCACCGGGGAGCGCGATAAAGCGCAGACTGACAAACAGGCCGCAGACAAAAAGGCCAAGGAGGCGACCGCCGTGGCCGAGAAGGCGGTCAAGGAATCCAGCGCGATGAAGGTCGAGCTGGAGACCACCACGGCCGAGGCTGTGGTCCAGAGGGCCCGGGCGGACAAGGCATCCGCCGACCGCGATGTGGTTACCAAGACCAAGAATGAATCCCAAGAAAAGCTGGCCCGATGGGAAGGTCTGGGCTTGCAGCCTGAGGGAGTCGTCAAGATCAAGGAAGCCGCACGGAAATTTGAGGAGGAAAAGGATATCGTGGTCGCGGAGAACAAAGTGTTGCTGTTTGACATTAATCTTCTGGCCAACAAGCTGAAGAAGTACGAAGGTGACAACTCAGAAGTAGTTTTGCCCAAAGGCCTTCACGGTGCCGTGACGGCGGTTAGTCCCGCCAGTGATTTTGTTTTCCTCGACATCGGGTCGAACCATGGCGTTTTGGAGCGGGGCAAGATGATGGTGCATCGCGGCGGCAAGTTGATCACCAAGGTTATGATTGTCAGCGTTGATACCAACCGTTCGGTGGCCAATATCCTTAAGGATTGGAGCCAGGGTGACTTGACAGTTCAGGTGGGCGACGGTGTTTTGTACTGAACGATTTTTGGCCTGTAGGTTCTAAGCCATCGTATGAATGCAATTCGCTCCGGCTGGTTCGGAATACTTCTCGCTGCAGGCTCGCTCTGGATTCTGGCCGGATGTGCCACGGACAGCGATGTCACGGAAACTCGCCCATGGAATACGCCGAAGAGCTGGCAAAACGGGTTGCCTTCGGCTTTGACCGAAGGGCGTTAGCAGCCGTCGACAAAGAAGCCGGGCAACCCCGGTTACCTCCTGAATGAGCACCGCGGTTCGATCTCCGGAATCCTTTTCTGAACTGACATCGCAGCAGAAGAAATCGGGTCTCGCAGCATGGCTCGGGTGGATGTTTGACGGTTTGGACATGCACCTGTACACGCTGGTGGCTCTTCCGTTCGTCGCGTCCCTCCTTGCTGTCTCCGTGGCAGATCCTGCGGGAGCCCGGCTTGCCAGCCGCTACGCATCAATCATTCAGGCTGGATTTCTGTTGGGATGGGCCTTGGGAGGCGCGTTTTTCGGCCGCCTTGGGGATGTCTTAGGTCGAAGTCGGGCACTCAGTCTGACGATTCTGACGTATGCCAGCTTCACCGGGTTGTCCTATTTTGCTCATGAGTGGTGGCATTTGTTGATCTTCCGATTCCTGGCCGCCCTCGGCATTGGAGGCGAGTGGGCTGTCGGCGCATCGTTGCTCTCGGAAACTTGGCCCAAAAAGTGGCGACCGTGGATTGCGGCGGTGCTGCAGACCGGGGTTAATGTCGGCGTGTTGCTGGCCTGCCTATCGGGAGAGTTGCTGAAACATCAGCCGCCGCGCATGGTTTTTCTGGTTGGAATCGTGCCGGCGCTCCTTGTTTTATGGATCCGGCAGGCTGTTCCTGAACCGGAGGAATGGCATGCGGCACGGCATAAGTCCGGTCCAATGCCCGGGATTCCGGATCTTTTCCGGGGTGATATTGCGCGGGTCACTTGGCCCGTGCTGGTGCTTTGCGGCGTGTCTCTTACTGCCCATTGGACCTTCATGTTCTGGCACCAAACGCATCTGAGGAAACTTCCTGCCCTCGCTGGGTTGACACCCGCGGCTCTGAATCACGAGGCACTCATCGCACTCCTCCTGGTGATGCTCGGATCCATTGCGGGGAACTTCCTCGCCGGGGGTCTGGCCCGATGTTGGGGATACCGCCGCGCGGTGACCGTCCTATTGGCTGCCTATGCGGTGATGATGTTCATCACCTATTCTCGAGATTGGGATTACACCTTGCTGCGGGTGTTTCTCGTGGGAATCGGTATGTGCCAGGGCGTTTTCGCTTTGTTTACGATGTGTTTACCCCCGTTGTTTCCCACCCTGCTGCGCACAACTGGAGCGGGATTTTGTTACAATTTCGGCCGGATTGTAGCCGCCGCGGGAACGGTATTTTTTGGCCTCTTTAATCAGGTAGGTGATTACCGGCAGGCCCTCTTGTACGCTGCGTTTCTTTTCATTCCGGCGGCCCTGCTTGGGCTTCGATTGCCGGAGGAGGTCACTCCTGTCAGGGCATGACTCTTTTGATAGGCGCACCCGCCCGCCACGGCATTCGGAATTTCGCAAACCGATGGGTGGCGAGAAATTCAACGCAATTCTGCCCTGGCTTGCGACTATGCCATTCCCGCAGTAGCCTCCGTCGTCTGTCCTCTGTCCGTTCTGGTTGTATGAAGCAATTCGCATACGTCGTCTACATCACCTGCCTCGCGGGCTTCGTCCTCGCGGGCGCCCATGTGTTTCGTCTTTCCGCGGGGGAGAAGGACGATGATCCCTACACTCAGTTGGAGCTGTTCGCACGAGTGCTTCACCGGGTTCGCAATGACTATGTGGATGGCGATAAGCTGACCTACAAAGAGCTCATCCAGGGAGCCATGAAAGGCATGCTGAATTCACTCGATCCACACAGCGAATTCATGGATCTCTCCAAGTACCAGGAGTTGAAGGAAGACACCGAAGGCGCGTATGGCGGCGTTGGACTTCAAGTTCAGCCGCAGGACGGCGTGCTAACTGTTGTCGCGCCAATGGAAGATACCCCGGCATTTGAGGCCGGCATCCTCGCGGGAGATCGAATCGTTCAGATCGATGGAAAGGCCACGGAGAAAATGTCTCAGGCGGATGCGGTGAAGGCCCTGCGAGGTAATCCCGACACAAAAGTGACGGTTACCGTGAGTCGCTCGTCGTTTGCGGAGCCGAAGGAATTCGCGCTCTCTCGCGCGGATATCCGGGTCCCCACAGCAAAGGATATCAACAATCGGAGGGAATTTTCCGCTGGACCGGACAAGATTGGCTACGTGCGGCTCACGCAGTTTGGCGAACGATCGGCCGACGAATTGGAGAGTGGCCTGAAGAAGCTGGAAGCATCCGGCATGACGACGTTGGTGCTAGATCTTCGTGGAAATCCAGGTGGGTTGCTGGATCAGGCGGTCGCAATCTGTGAGAAGTTCCTCGAACGAGGTCGCCCGATTGTTTCAACCGAGGCTCGTTCTCCCATGAATCAAGTGCGACGAACCGCGGGGTACTCGGGCAAGGTTCGCTCGCTTCCGATGGCGGTCCTGATCAATGGTGGGAGTGCCAGCGCTTCCGAGATTGTGGCGGGATGCCTCCAGGATTCCAAACGAGCAGTGATTGTGGGAGAACAATCGTTCGGGAAAGGTTCGGTTCAAAGTATCCTTCCGTTGCAGGACGGTTCGGCACTGCGTTTGACTACCGCGAAATACTATACCCCCAGTCACAAGGTGATCCATGAACGCGGCATCACCCCGGATGTGGTCGTGACCACAACCACTGACGAAGAGATCGCGGTACAGATCCGCCGGTTGCCCGGCGGAGCAACGGCTCGCGAGGACGCCGTCTTGCTTTACCCGCCGGGACAGCAGAAGGCGCTCCGTGACCTGGTCGACCAGCGTCGCGATCCACCGTTGGAGCGTGCGATGGATCTGCTCAAGGGAATTGCTCTGTTCACCCGACGTAGCGTGGAAAAGTCTGCTGGTGAGAAATCCACCCAGTGAGATCCGGCCGGCTTCGGCGAGAGCAGGGGTTGCAGCGGCCTCGCCCGTAATTCTTGCGATCGAGACATCGTGCGATGAGACGAGTGCGGCTGTTGTCGTGAACGGCACCGTGCGATCCAACGTGGTTGCGTCGCAGGTGCGCTTGCATTCGGAGTACGGCGGCGTGGTTCCTGAGCTTGCGACCCGCGAGCATCTCCGAAATATTCTACCCGTCATCCGCAGTGCCCTCGATCAGGCGGGAGTGATGTTATCTCAGGTGTCGGTGGTGGCTGCCACACAGGGGCCGGGACTGCCGGCGGCTTTGCTGGCGGGGTACACGACTGCCCAGGCAGTCGCCTATAGTCTCAACCTGCCCCTGCTAGCAATTCATCATCACGAGGCCCATCTGTATTCGCCTTGGATTGCCGGAAACCCTCCTCGGGCGGCCTTTGAACGGTTCGAGCCCAACATCTCTCTCATCGTGAGCGGTGGGCACACTCTCCTCGTTCACGTTACCGACGGGTTGCGTCATCGGGTTCTGGGATCGACCCTAGACGACGCCGCAGGTGAATGTTTTGACAAGGTCGCGAAATTGCTGGCACTGCCGTTCCCGGGCGGGCCTGTTCTCGATGAGATCGCCGAATCCGGAAACGCGGCTGCCTTCGAATTTCCACGGTCCCTGCTTCACGAGCCACACGACAATTTCAGTTTCAGTGGATTGAAAACTTCCGTCCGGTATTTCCTCGAGAAACGACCCAAATTGCTCGGGGATGCGACGAGCCTGCGGGACGTCTGCGCCAGTGTCCGGGCTGCGATCGTCGATGTGCTTGTCGGAAAAACGGTGCGGGCAGCACGGCGGATGGGTGTGATGTGTATCACGGCGTCCGGCGGTGTGTCCGCCAACCGCGCATTGAGGCGTCAACTCGCGGCGGAATGTTCCCGTCATAGGTTGCGATTGCATCTGGCCGATCCCGCATTCTGTACAGACAACGCCGCGATGGTGGGCATTCTCGCCGGGCAAAAATGGCTGGCTGGCGAGCCGCCAACACCCTGGGATGCCGAAACTCGCCCCGGATGGCCCTTGGAGCAAGGGGCGAATGGCGAGGGGTGAGGGATGATAACCCGCCGAACTCAAAGTTCGCGCGATAAAACCATGAACCGTTGCAGGAAAGAGATTCGCGCGGACTCCCGTCCGCGCCCACGGGGCGACGGTTCCTGGGTGACGGATGAGAGTTTCTTCCTCGATTACCAGTTCCCTAAAGTGTCCAGCACCGCACGTGTCCGGGGGACTTCGTGCGTCCGGAAGAGGTCGGTTTTTCCCAGGGCAGCGAGAACGGCGAAGAATGATTCCGCACAGCGAACTTCGTCGCCGAAACATTCGAAAGCGTGGGGCAGGGCATGGCACACCGGAAAGCCCAGCGAGCGCAGTCGGAATGTGTTCAGGAAAATGTTCATTTGGTGGCGAATCCGGACCGCAGAGTCTTGCAGGTTGCGATAATAAAACCCGAGCCCGGGATCGATCAGGATCTTGCTCACCCCGGCCTTTGTCGCGAACTCGATCTCTCTGGCAAAGTACTCGTATAGCATGCCCACGGCATCCCCCTTAAAATTGAAATCACCTACTTCACGGACGTTAGGCCCCTGCACATGACACAGGATTACTGCGGCATCGTGCGCGGCGACCATGCGGAACATTTCATCGCTCCGGACCGTACCCGTAAGATTAAGGATTCGAGCACCTGCTTCGAGGGAGGCGCGGGTAACCGTTGGGTGATAGGTCTCCACGGAGATCACCAAGCCTGCGGCGGCCAATTCCCGAATCACAGGTACGAGGTGACTCTTCTGGGAGGCGTCATCCACCCGTCCAGCGTGGGTGAGAGAGGATTCGGCTCCAATATCGATGGCATCGGCCCCTTGCGCGGCGAGAATGTTTCCTCGCCGTATGGCTGCATCCGTGGAAAGGCAGACGCTTTCGCGGTACCACGACTCGGGCGAGAGATTGATGACCCCCAGGATAGCGGGCCGAGAGTTGAAGGCGAAAACTCGGCTGCCGAGGGAGAACTCGGCGACCGGACACGAGAGTAGGGCGGCGTGCCGTGATGCGATTTCGGCAAGATCTTCCAGACGAAGCATGACGGGGAAGGGTATCACGAATTGTTTGGTGAGGGGAGATTCGGATGGATGGAGATTCGAATTGTTGAGGTTTGGAACTTCATAGGTTCCTACAGGACCTGGGGTGCGGTGAAGGAATGGGCGCGAGCCATACTACAGATGCGAAACGGCCCCGTTGCGATGCCTGGGGGTGAGAGGGAAGTGGTGCGCCCGGCGCGACTCGAACGCGCGACCATCCGCTTAGAAGGCCAAATCGTGAAAGTGGTTTTCGTTCATGTTCTGCCGAGTCAAAATAAATTCTTCCTGACTGTTTGTCACCTACGTTGCCATTTAGTGTCAAATGCTAGCAATGGCCAAGGAAACCCAGAAGCGCCGGTCTCTGCCACGTCGGGACCGCATCGCGAAAGACGGAAGCCGATTCCGCGTCATCACTTTTTCAAATCCGGGCGGGACTGAATCGTTCCGGGTTGTCGGATGGACCAGGGCTCGAGTCCGGATCCGGGAAAACTTCCCCGAGGTTGGCGCTGCGAAGCTCCGGCAACTCGAACTGGAGGCTGAATATCATTCCAGCCGGCCGGTAGAGGTTCGCGCATCACAAACCTTACCCACGCTCACTTGCGGGCCGCCGAGGCCGCCTTTGCCATGCTGGGCGCCGATACCAACCCGGATGAGATGATCCGCGGGATTGGATTTTGGATTGAGCACGGCCGGCACAAAGTTGGGCCCGACGACGCCCCTCGCCTGGACGACGCGCAAGCCGCCTTCGAGAAATGGTTGGAGAAAGATTCCGAGCTTCGCGAAAAGACTCAAACCGGACTCCGTCACGCCTTGCGACAACTCGTCCGCGCGCGCGGCAATGCGAAGCTGGGCGACCTGACGTCCGACACCATCCACGCGCATTTGGACGCGCGCCCAATTTCCAATTGGTCGCGAAGGACAACGAGCGGCGAGCGCTGTCGAGGTTTTTCAGTTGGTGCATCGAGCGGCCGCGGCAATGGGTGCGGGTCAACCCCTGCGCCACCGTCCGCACTCGGCGAAAAAATCAAGGAGGGCAACCTCCAGCGATCCTGCCCCTCGAATTATGCGAAAAGCTGATGGTGGAAGCTGTGAGGGATGGCGGCGCAATGGTCCCGTGGTTCGCCCTGCAGCTCTTCGGATGCCTGCGCCCAAACGAGGCCGCGCGGGTCACGTGGTCGCAATTGAACCTGACCGACCGCGAGATCCGCCTGGAGGGCGACCAGACCAAGACGGGACGCGCCAGGGTGCTCCCCATCCAACGACACGCTCGCCGCATGGCTGTGGGCGTACCCAGAAGCCTCGGGATTCTCCCGGCACCAATTCACCCGCATCGTGACGGCCGCGGGAATTGAGTGGGTGCAAGATGTTCTGAGGCACACGGGAATCAGTCACCTTGTGCGCTTGCGGGATTCCTTCGCTGAGGCCGCCCAGATTGCAGGGAATAGCGAGGCGATGATCCCGCGGCACTATCTCGGAAGGGTGACGAAGGAAGAAGCGGCGAGGTTTTACGCGATACTGCCGGAGGACGGGGCGTGAAAAAGCTGGATCTGAAAAGCCAAGCAGCCAAAGCGGCCGCCATGAAATCGTGCGTAAATGTTCTTTTTTCAGAAATGGGGCCTCCGATCGTCTACTGGGTTGGCGAGGGGAAAGTTATTCCCTGGGGTTTCGATAATGACCCGCTGTCAGTAATGCTTGGAGATGCTAAGGAAGCGAAGGCCAGGAGCTCTAAGCACGGTTCGCTGGCTGATTATTTTAAATCTACAGTCGACCGAATAAGCACCAAACTAAGCAGATGGGAAAGTCTAGCGGACGCCACTAAAAACGGAGGAAAACCGTTCGATGAGGCGAAAGAGAGAAAGGAGCTTGTGGGGTTGGCGTATTACTCCGGAAGCCTTATGAAGAGTATAAAAATGCTGAAATTCGATAAAGCAGTTAGGCACCAAAAGAAATTAGACTCCGCCCGACAGCGGAAGGGAAGGAAAGGCCGAGCGAACCCAACTTGGGAATGGTTTGATAAATTCCACCCAGAGTGCATTGATAGGACATCGGTTTATTGACGCTCCGCGATTAGGCGTCGCCCGCAGGTTGGTGGGAGAAGGGGCGATTCACCATTCCGGCCGAGACAAAGCTGCCGCGCAAGCAGGGCCAGATTTGGACGCCGCCGGTGGTCGCGAACGGGCGGCTGTATCTGCGCGATCAGGACTTGTTGTACTGCTATGACGTTTCGTCGAAGTCGACAGACGTGCGGCGAAAGCCGTAAGATCGCAAGGAATTGGCGCTTCAATACTCCGCAACGATTGATGCTTTTGTGGGGCGGACGAGGTTCAATGGCTTCATTGTTCGGCCCACGGACGCATGGGCGGCGGCGGCGGCGGTTCCGTCCAGCGCCAGAAGGGTTGATAACGTTCGAGTAAGAAGGGAGTTTCGATCCGGCGCTGGTTCTCGCGAAGCGAGAGCAGCAGGGTGTCCAGAGTGCCGGAAGTGAGGAGGGTACGTTCGACGTTCCAAGAGGGCTTGCCGGTGAGCATCATTTGTTCGATGCCGTGCAGCAGTAGCGTGAAGTGCATCCCGGGTCGGCCTTCCTGGGTCCAGAAAAGAGTCGAATCGGCGCTACCATCGAATTGTCTCCAGGCCGCGGTCCAGTTGCCGGCGGCGCCGTTCAATTCCAGGAGATTCACGATCAAGCCTTCCGCATACTCAATGCGGAAGAGGCGCGGCTCGCGCACCGCCGGCCGGGAAAGCCGGGAGCCATTTTGGACGTTGGGCAAACGATTCCAGGCTGCGTCGAACAGTTCGGTATCGAACGCCTTGGCGTCGAACGCCCGCCAGACCGCCTCTCCCGCCAAGGACTGCACGGCTCTAATCCCAGTCTCGCCGCCGCGGCGTTGCTCCGCGAGGGCTTGGATGGATTCCAAGGCGTGGAAACCGTAGGCGTCCGTGGTGTGAAAGGTGATGGCGACAATCTCCTTCAGCCTCGCGCCGCGGGGCACATCGGCGGGTGGTAGCCGCCACGTGAGGGGCACGGATGAACCCGCCATGATGGGGATATTCATCGCCCTCGCGGAATCGTAGATGAATTTGGCGTCCGGCCAATTATCGGCGAGGTGCTTGTCGATGAATACGGGCACGACGCGACCGCTCGCCTTGAAGACCTTGAGTATCTCCTCCCAAAAACGCCGCTTGGGATACTGGACGTTGCCGGTGGCGGTTTTGGGATAGTCGCCGTGCTCGGCTATGAGCAGGACGCCATCGACGGCGAGAGTCCCGGTGCCCAATGTCAAGGCATCCCCAATGTTTTCGCTCAGGCGAAAGCGGTGAGATGCGGCGAGAAAACGGCTGGTGTCGCCCGGAGGCCGCTGGTCGGTGTAAAGCGAAACGAGCTTGAGGGGAGAGTCCTTCCCCTTGCCATCGAGAGTGTCGGTCTGCAGAAGGCGGCTGACGATGATGTCGGCATGAGAATTGTGACGATAGACCGTGACCACCGCCGCGACGTTCTTCTGCGCGGGCGCGGGCGAAACCGCGCGCGCGGCCTCGACATGCAAATGCGCCACGCCGTAAACCAGAAAAGCGGGCGCGGTGAACCTCAATCGGCCATTGGCTTGCCGGAACTCAAGCGTGATCGGTTGGTCCTGTTCCGGCGTGAGGAACTCGATGGCCGAGATTCGGGTATCGGCGGGAAGTTTAAAGTCTACCTCAAACGGAACGGTCGCAATCGGCTTCTCGTCCTTGATCCCGTTGCCAGCGCTCTTCTTGTCAGTCGGCTCCTCGCGGTTATAGTTGACGAAATGCAGTGTGATCGTCTCGCCCGCCGAGGCGCGGGAAGCGGCGACGCGGATCGTGGGCGGAGCCTGAAAGGAGCTGAGGCCAGCCGGGAGTTCTTCGGGTACCGCGCCCGGCCCGCGCCGGCGGATCGAAGGATCGATCACCGTCGCGAAGCGCCTCCGGACGGCGTCATTCGCCCCTTCATCCGGCATCACCTCAAACAAAACATGCGAATCCAGCAAGCGACGCCCGGTGTCCTTGAAAGCGGCGAGGGCTGCCATCGCACCCTCGTGAATCTGGCTTCGAGGAAAGAGCAACAACACTTCAGCCAGGGGACGGTTCGCCTGGTAGATGTGTTGGTAACGGCGTAGGAACTGGTAATAGCGCGCGATCTCCCGGCGGGCCTCGGCGTCTTTGAAATTCGTGTAAAAGCCCATCGGTGCGCCGCCATTGGACGCCAGCTCGGCGATGGCGGCGCGGATCCGCACGGATTCGTATTTGCCCAACGTGAACGGCTTGTCGTCAAAGGCACCCCGGATGTAGCGCGCCTGCAATGTCCCCTCCCCCATCAACCCGTTGGCCAGGTCGGTGTGATTCGCGGCGTCGCCGCAACTGTACCAGAGATAATCCTCTCCCTTGCCCCAGAGCTCGGTCGGCAGAAGGCAACGCTCATCCCCGTTGATTTGGTTGAAGTCGCCCAGATGATTCCATTGGGCCACGATCAAATCGGGCTTCAACGAGCGTCCATACTGAACGAAAACCTCGTCAAACGTTCCTTTGTTGGCCATCTGTGAGAAACGAAGCATCTCGCGCTTGAGCGGTGTCGATTGTTCCGGATCGTGCCAGGCACCAATTTCATCGAAGGAATGACGATCCAGGTCGGTGATGCCGAACTGATTCTTGAGTTGCGCCGGGGTGAAGCGATTGGCCAGGTACTGGCGAAACCCGGACACGCAATGCGGGCAGTGACAGTCGTGGCGGTAAAAATAGTTGGCGATAAACCCGTCCAACCCCTGGGTGACACCCGAACGCACCCAGCGTTTTAAAACTTCCCGCCAGGCCGGATTATTCAGGCAGGCCCAATACTCCCGCATACCACCGATGCTGTATCCGCTTTGACTGATCGGTTTGCCCGAGCGGTCCACCTCTAGAAAATCCAGCGCGCTGGCAGCGGGCTTGGGTCCGAGCAGCTTTTCGTCCCATTCATCGCGGTAGAACTTGAAAAATCCGCGGGGCCCCTCGGGGCTGTCGGGATCGCCCACCAGAAACTTCACATTCATGTGGCCAATGACCTTGGCTCCCCGGTGGTGGATTTCCTCGTTGATGTTTTTGAACCACTCGCTGCATTCCGCATAGCCGCGCACCGGGAG
>SIBK01000090.1 GCA_009695205.1 Pedosphaera sp.
AAATCACCAAGGCAAGGGCAATGTGATCCTGTTTCCAGCGCCCGAGGATCGGATCGGTGAAAGGGCAGGGGACATCCAGACTCGCGAGCGCCTCGGCGGCCTCTTGATATTCTATTACCGAGATGCCGCATGAGTTTTTTGACCCTACGAGTTTGGACATTATCTCTAAGTACTTGATATTCAGTCGATACACTTTAGGTCACCGTTCGAGTTTACAACGAAAACAGCTCAATCGTGGTGAAATTCCTGGGAATCGGAAAAGATGGCCGATCTCGAGCTTCTCCGCATCGGATGCGGGGAGGGCTGGGGTGAAGGGCCTGCCGGTGTCCCGCTTTTTCCAAGTCGTCACTTGATCTCTGGATCAGCCATCGCATTTCCCGATTTCCTTTTTCGTGTTCGGTCGTATGGTCCCCGTACGCATGAATTCTGCACCCTCGTCCGTTGGCAACACGTGGCTCGCTTTTACGTTCCTCACCGTCTTTTCCTGGGGCGTTTACGGGATCCTGCTTCACAAGGGTCAGGTCCTCATGGGGGATCCTGTTAACGGCCGCTACAAAGCGTTCCTATTCGTTGGCATTGCGTATTTTCTTACCGCTGTACTGGCTCCGCTCTTTTTATTGATGGGCAAGGGGGCCGCCTTCACCGGATACACCCAGCCCGGCGCCTGGTGGTCGCTGATTGCAGGGATTCTAGGCGCGGCCGGCGCTTTTGGATGCCTGCTGGCCTTCGGTGCGAAGGGACGCCCGCCGGAAGTGATGTCCATCGTGTTCGCCGGCGCCCCGGTCGTGAACGCACTCGTGTCGCTGTGGATGACCCGGAATGAAATCCAGTTCAACACAGTCCATCCACTGTTTTACCTCGGCATGGCCATGGCCCTTGCCGGCGGCGGCTTGGTGACCCTCTATAAACCCACACCACCCGCGCCCGCCAAAAAGGCTGCCTCCGCAATCGTGTTTCCAGCTCCGAAAGCTATCTGATACATGCCGACTTGTGCCGCAAGTCTGCCGGCGTTGCAGGCGCTGTTGTCTGAAGTCTCCGCCCACAATCCATTCTACGGACGCAAGTTCACCAGCGTCGGGGATTCCGCCAAGCCGGCGAGCCTGGATGATTTCAGGCGGCGTTTTCCGTTTACAACCAAAGCGGAACTGGTGGCCGATCAGTTGGCGAACCCTCCATTTGGCACCAATCTTACGTGTCCGCTCCCCACCTATACGCGTTGCCACCAAACGAGTGGAACCACCGGTCTGCCGTTACGATGGCTGGACACCGCGGACTCTTGGAATGTCATGGTCCGCGATTGGGCGGAAGTTCTGCGGCGGGCGGGGTTGATCGCGGGTGATCGAATTCTTTTTGCATTTAGTTTCGGACCGTTCCTTGGCTTCTGGCTTGCGTTCGAAGCCGCTCAGCAATTGGGATGTCTTTGCTTTGCAGGCGGAGGGATGAGTTCCGCCCAACGGGCACGGGTGCTGGTTGAAAACGGCTGCACGGTGCTCTGCTGTACGCCAACCTACGCCCTCCATCTCGCCGAGGTGTTGCAACGCGAGAAACTGGATCGCTCCCGATCGCGTGTGAGAATTCTGATTGTCGCAGGTGAACCCGGTGGCAGCCTGCCCACGACCCGCCAGGGGCTGTCGGATGCCTGGAATGGCGCCCGGATCTTTGATCATCACGGCATGACCGAAGTGGGTCCGGTCACCTACGAACACCCCCAGAGTCCGCACCATCTCGTGCTCCTTGAGCGCAGTTTTTTCGCCGAAATCATTCATCCCATCACAACCAAACCTGTCCAGCCCGGCGAGCCCGGTGAACTCGTGCTCACCACGCTGCTCCGGATAGCCTCACCCGTCATCCGCTACCGCACCGGCGATCTGGTTGTGCGTGCCACCGAAGGTTCCGTCGAAGAGGAGGGCACCGTCTTCCAGGGGGGAATTCTAGGGCGGTTAGATGACATGCTGATCATCCGGGGCGTCAATATTTACCCGTCGGCGATTGACGACCACATTGGCACTGTGGTGGGCTCCGCAGAGTACCGGGTAACGTGCAACAGAACTCAGGCTCTCCACGAACTGTCGATCGAGATTGAGGCCGATGCGACCGGCGCGCGCCGCCTGGAGGAACGCCTGCAAACCAGCCTCGGCCTCCGTGTGCCCGTTACGCCGGTTTTGCCCGGCAGCCTTCCCCGGTTCGAATTGAAGGCCCGCCGCTGGCGCAATGTTTGAAGGCTATGCTGTGTCAGGCGGGCGCGAGGGCTTCAGACGCCGGGGGGAACTCCCCTTCCAAACGGGCCATCACGGCCGTCGCAAGGCAGTTGCCGATCAAATTTACCGTCGTGCGCGCCATGTCCATTAGCTCATCGACACCCATGATCAGTGCGACGCCTTCGAGGGGGAGTCCGAAGGTGACGAGGGTTCCCGCGAGGATGACCTGCGAGGCCCGCGGAATGCCGGCCATGCCCTTGCTCGTTAGCATCAACGTGAGAAGCATCACCACCTGTTGAGAGACAGTCATCTGGACTCCAGCTGCCTGGGCGACGAACACCGAGGCAACGGCGAGATACAACGTGGAGCCGTCCAGGTTGAAGGAATACCCCAGGGGCATGACAAACGAGACGATTCGTTTGGGCACACCGAAGGCCACGAGTCGCTTCATTGCATCGGGCATGGCCGCGTCGGATGACGTGGTAGTGAAAGCCAGGAGGATGGGTTCCCGAAGCATTCGAAGGAATGCGAACACCGGAACGTGTGCCCAGCGGGCCAAAGGAACCAACACCAGCAAACAAAAAAAGAGCAATGCGGCGTAAAGTGTGACGATGAGCAGGCCGAGTGACTTGAGAACCCCCAGACCGCCGTGCCCCACGGTGTAGGCCATAGCCGCTCCAATTCCCAGGGGGGCAAACTTCATGACGATGCCCGTGAACTTGAACATCACCTCTGTCAGCGCCTCGCAAAAATGCATCATCGTTTGGTGAGGTGCCCCGGTGACCTGAGTAAGCGCGACGCCAAACATCAGAGCGAAGAACACCACTTGAAGAACATCGTTCGCCGCCGCCGCCTCAAAGAAACTCCGAGGCACGACGTGCTCGATGATTCCTGCGAGCGTGACTTGCGCGGGCGCCGTGGGTGCTTCAGCGGAATTTTGGGCGGGGAGTTTGAGGCCGACACCGGGTTTGACGAGATTGACCGCCAACAGACCGATTACAAGGGCGATGGTAGTTACGATTTCAAAGTAGAGGATCGAACGAAGCGCCAGTCGGCCGACCGCTTTAAGATCACCGCCATGACCCGCAATACCTACCACCAGGGTGCCGAATACCAACGGCACCAAGATGCACTTGATCATCTTGAGAAAGACATTTGAGATGACCTTGAGGTGCTGCGATTCGGACGGAAATTTCCATCCGATGAAGACACCCAGTAACATCGCGATGAGAATCCAGTGAGTGAGGGTGATCCGACGCAAGAGCGAGAACATGGCTGGGGCAAAAGCGTGTCAATTTACACCTGGGATTAACAGCGCGAATGTCGCTGGATGCCATTTAGCAAGTAACGCCTTGCACTTCGCCGCGAATCATCCGACCCATTATTCGCGATGAACACCAAAGACCTGATTCGACTGGGTGTGCCGCCGGGGGAACCCATGCGGCGCGGGATGGATTTCATCGCGCGCTATGTGCTCAAGGGTCACGACACGTTACGCCTGCCCGCTGAGGCAGAGGCCATCGTGCGCAACCCGGCGGACTTCGTGGCAGACGAGTTGCGCAGCGAGTTTGCCCAAGCGCTCCTGCGCACGCAGCGGCCCATCCGCGAGGCGCCGACGGCGTGGCGACAGTGGGGAAGCGGGCTTGAACCCGAGGCGGTGAACCAGATGGCGCGCGCGTGCGAGCTGCCCGTGGCGGTCGCGGGCGCGCTCATGCCCGATGCGCATCTTGGCTACGGCCTGCCCATTGGCGGTGTACTGGCGACGGACAACGCTGTTATTCCCTACGCCGTGGGCGTGGACATCGCGTGCCGGATGAAAATGACGGTGCTGGACCTACCGCTGCGCGAGCTGGATCGTAGGCGCGACAAACTCATCACCGCCATCGAGGCGGAGACGCGCTTTGGTGTCGGGGCGAATTTCCTGCATCGCCGCGAGCACGAGGTCCTGGATGCGGATTGGAATGTGAGTGTCATCACGAAGACGAACCGGGACCGGGCGTGGTCGCAGCTGGGCACGAGCGGCAGCGGAAATCACTTCGTGGAGTTCGGTGTGTTCACGCTGAAGGAGAAGACGGACCGCTGCGAGCCCGGTGAATACGTGGCGCTTCTCTCCCACAGCGGGAGCCGCGGCACGGGTGCATCCGTTTGTGACCACTACAGCAAGCTCGCAATGAGTCTACATCCGGAGCTACCCAAGGGGCACAAGCAACTTGCATGGCTCTCGCTCGATTCCGAGGAAGGTCGGGAATACTGGGCCGCGATGGAATTGATGGGCCGCTACGCCGCGGCAAACCACGCGTGTATTCACCAGCACATCGCGGGGCACCTCGGCCTCGAAGTGCTGCTCGACGTGGAGAACCATCACAACTTCGCGTGGAAGGAGCGACACCTCATCGGAGGCGTGGAGCGCGAGTTGCTCGTGCACCGCAAGGGTGCCACCCCGGCGGGCACGGGCGTGCTGGGGATCATTCCCGGCTCGATGGCAGCACCGGGCTTCCTCGTTCGCGGCAAGGGCAATGTCGAGTCCCTGCGCTCAGCGTCCCACGGCGCGGGCCGCCTGATGAGTCGCAAGAAGGCGGCGGAGTCATTCGAGTGGCATAAAGTTAACCGTGTGCTCAAGGAGGCCGGCGTACATCTCATCAGCGCCGGGCTCGACGAGGTGCCGATGGTTTACAAGAACATCCATGCCGTAATGGCCGCCCAGAGCGATCTGGTCGAGGTCATAGGGCAGTTCGATCCGAAGCTGGTGAAGATGGCCCCGCACGGTGAGCGGCCCGAGGATTGAATCGGTGCGGGCCACTTAAATCACCCCATGCTGAATCAGCGAACTCTTGGCAAACGGCTATCTTGGCAAACGGCTATCTTGGCAAACGGCTATCTTGGCAAACGGCTATCTTGGCAAACGGCTATCTTGGCAGGACGAAAACCGGACCTGCCCCACGACGGCAAAACGAGAATGGCTGGCGCCAATGTCGCACTGGCTGCCGCGACCGGTCAGTCTCGATTCCGGTTCCGCGCCAGCAAGACCCACTGGAACACCTCGAGCAAAGCGGCAATCAGTGCAGCCACATAAGTGAGCGCCGCCGCATGTAGCATACTCGACACCGCCGGAGCCTCCTCCGCCGTCACCACTCCCAAACGATTCAATTCCCTTTTCGCCCGGCTACTAGCGTCGTATTCGACAGGAAGTGTGACCAGTTGGAAAAAGGCAACCACGGAAAACAGAATGATTCCCGCCAGCAACAATTTATGCCCAAAGGCGCCGCGGAGGATCATGCCTCCCATGACAATGAAACCGGCCGCCTGACTGGCAAAACCTGTGACGGAAACGAGCGCCATGCGCAGCCCCACGGGTGCGTAATTTTGCTGGTACTGCAACGCATGCCCCACTTCGTGCGCCGCAACTCCAACCGATGCGATGGAATTTCCACGAGCAATATCGGGAGAGAGGCAGACGATTCGTTTCGTCGGATCGTAATGGTCCGACAACTCTCCGGGGACTTCATGAATTTCGATGTCCTGGAGTCCATTACGATCCAGAATGAGCCGGGCGGCCTGAGCGCCGGACAAGCCGAGTTGGGTGCCCATTTCTGAATAGCGCCGGTAGGCCGACTTCAATCGCCATTGAGCTCCCAGGGCGAGCAAAATTCCGGGAATGGAAATCAGCCAGTACGGATTCATCGGGCCAAAAAACATCGCAATCATTTAAATTCCTTTGGATAGGTTTCTGTAACCATTCGTTACCTTCTCCTATTAGTCAAAATTCCCTGTTGTGCAATCCAAATACTCCAAAATTCTGAACCCCGCCCGCCCGTCCAGTCATCAGTTGAAAAAAGTCGGCGCCAGAAAATATAGGCGTCCAGTTGCCAACCGGGGAAAATCAAAACCCAGATCCACTTTGACCCCGCGAGCCCCGGTTTGACCGAGCAGACGAAGCAATCCGCCGAAGCGAAATGGCAGACGATATTCCACCACATTCGAGTCATCGATCCCCGCCAGTTCCTGAGCTCGCGCCACGGCGGTATCAAAATTGCCCAACTCATCCACAAACCCTTTTTCATACGCGGATTTTCCGGAAAGAATCCGCCCGTCAGCATAGTCTCCCCAATCCCGAACCAGTTTCCGTCCACGGTCCTTCTCGTCGTCCGCACCCGCATTCTGAGAGGCCGCCCATGCACGTCCTTCCTCAACCACGCTCCGGAACTTTGCGTAGGTTTCCATTACCATTTCCTGAACCATCGCCTTCTCCTCGGCGGACTCCTCCTCGGGAGTTTTCATACCGCTCAACATATCCTTAAATCGGCCGCTCTTAAATACTTGCGGACGAACTCCCACCTTGTCCATCAAGCCCCGGTAGTTCAGTCCGTGCATGATCACGCCGATGCTTCCCGTCAACGTCAGCTCGTTTGCCACAATCCAGCGACACGGAGCCGAAACGTAATATCCGCCGGACGCTGCCAAATTCCCCATGGACGCCACCACGGGCTTTCCGTTGGGCTTCTTCTGAAAATCCCGCACCAGTTGGTAAATCTCATCGGATGCCATCACTTCGCCGCCCGGTGAATCCACCTTTAGGATCACCGCCTTCACCGCCGAATCCGACGCAGCGCGATCCAGCTGATCTCGGACCAGTTCTGCCAGGGTAGACCCGTCCGAATCGGCCGATTGACCGCCAATCACTCCCTCAATTCGTATGACGGCGATCTTGTGGGAGGAATCGTTATTCTCCATCACTTCCTCGGTGAGATTGTCGTCCAGATGGCGCGAGTGAGCCGTGGCAAACGTCTTGCGGAACCCTCGAAATCCAAAGGTCAAATTCAACAGGACACTTGTGGCAAGCATTCCAATCAGCAGCAACGAAAACCACATCCAACCACGGCCCCGCCGGTTCCGACGTAAGTCGGGTGGGCCGCCGGAGGACGTCGCCGGCCATTGCGTTGGAATCTGAGGTGGCACCGGACCTTGCATGAGGCGTTACGGTAGAACAGGTCAAGGCGGCCAGCAAGGGCTGTCCTGCGGAGCACGTTTCGCTCGCCGCATAACCGTAATCGCCCACCCCTTATCGCGGGTGAGGCGAAGACTCCCCCCATCGGATGCGGGGACTGGAGATTCGCCATTCCGGGTCCGATAACGTCGGTGATTGCGGTGCCCACTGCCGCGGGAACCGGCGGCGAAGTGTCTCACTCAGTGGCGATTGCAATTCGTCACCCGTGGCGAGCGAGGATCGAATCTATTTCAGCAACATCGACCGAACGATGAATTCATCGAAAGCCAGAAGGAAACGGGGGAATTACTGTGCTGTGGTACCTGACACGTTTCTGACACAACGAAATCCATAGATGTCGTAGCCGAAACAAACATCGGCATAGCCGGGGCTCTCGTTATAACGATATCCGGAGCGGCAGTTATCGTAGCTGAATCTCCACGCGCCACCCCGCAGGACCTTGTTCTGACCTTCGTTCGGTCCCTTCGGATTCTCGCGAGGAGCCTCCGAATAATAGTCCACTTTATAAAAATCGTTGCACCACTGCCAAACGTTTCCCGCCATGTCGTAGAGACCCCACGGATTCGGTTGCTTCAGGCCGATGGGCCGCGGATGCCCGCCCGAGTTCTTGTCAAACCATGCGTAATCGCCCAATTTTGCAGGGCTGTCCCCGGAAAAGTACGCGGTCGTTGTGCCAGCCCGGCACGCGTACTCCCATTCAGCCTCCGTTGGCAGCCGATATCCGTTTGCTTCAAAATTGCATTTCAAGGTTTTGAAATCGTAGCAGACCTGAAGCCCCTCCAACTCAGACCGCTTGTTGCAAAACTTCACCGCATCGGACCATCGCAACTGCTCCACGGGATTCTTGTTTCCTTTCCATCGGGAAGGATTGTTTCCCATGACCTTCTGGAATTGCTCCTGCGTCACCAAGTGTTTGTCCATGAAGAATGTATTAACCACAGCCTCGTGAGGGGGCGCGTCGACTTCGTCCTTGTCGCCCATCACGAACTTGCCTCCTGAAATTTGGATCATTTCCGCAGCATTCGTCCCTGCTTGATTCAGGCTGGCCGTCTCCTTCGAACGGGCTGGTGCCTCCGCATTGGGCCGTTTCGTGTTTCCTTCGGGAGCCTTGGGTTCACAACCTTGAAGAAATGCGAAGGCGATGAGCGAACCCCAGCGGATGGCGGAACCGTGTTTCATAATTACGAGGGCTTCCCAGGACTCTCTGCCGAGCGATCAATAGTTCGCCCAAATCTCATAACCGTCGGGATTCCTGAGCACCTGCCGGCACCGCGCCCTGACCTCTTGCGCTACGGTCACCGACCTTGTGTCCGTGACACACCCATAGCCCGCCTCCTGAAAAAGCCTTCGAGCGATCGTGTGGCACTGAGCGACAACATAATCCTGAGCGCCGCCCATCGCTCTCCATGCTTTCAGCAATTCCATGTAGGCCGTCAGATTGTTGGTGTTGTTACGGCCGGTCAGGGCCATCGTCTGACGGGTCAGTTCAACCGTGTGATCGAGGGACTTCATATTTTCTTTCTGCACGCTGCACTCCTGCGGTATTTGCTCAACAATTTGCTCCAAACTCACGAGGAACGGTTTCAGCTCAGGAGCAACGATCGCTCGTTCCCTCAAGAACCCGATCATGTCGTCCGCAAAACGCCGGTACTCGTCGATTCGCTCCAAATGACGCTCGACGAAATAGGTCATGTCGCTCAGCGCTTCCTTGACGTCGCCCTTCTTTGCTACCTCCTGGCCTGCTTCGAAGAGCGTTTGAATAGCTTCTGTGACTCCGCAGGTGCAGGCGCGATGAACTCCGTCCCCACCGCGGCGATGATGCGTTCGGAGTTTCTGACCGACAGCGTCGAGGATTGGATCGCACATCTGCCGCCCTAGAGTTGCCCTCATGATATCGACCGGTGTGGAGACGGACAAAGGCGTGTCCTGACCTTCGATGAAATAGATGATAGACTCGCCTTTTGGCGGCACTTTCTTGTTGAGGAAATAGAACGTGTTGTCAGCGTCGAACCAAACCGGATAGCTGTACGAACCCGACACACCGCGCCAAATCTGCCCCTTAGATTCCCGGAAGGTAAACGTCGTTCTAACTCCAGCTTCGGTTAACTGAGTTTTCCATTTTGCTGCGAACGGCCGCTTCCACGTCACGGTTACCTCCTTCTCAAGGTAGGTCGGCTTCAGCTCTTCCCGGTGCCAGATGCCCGGCGCGCTCAACGTCGCGAGATAGAGGCTCTGTCCGTCGTTTTCGAAATCAATGGAATCGATGCTTCGTTTGGCTAGGACATCGGCGGCCAGATTCAGCGTTAACTGCTGCTTCCCCTTCGGCCAAGTCATCACTAGCTCGTTCCTTTCACCCTTCAGCAATCCGACGAACACATTCTCCGCCGGGAGAGAGAGCGTGTCCGCAGAAGTAAAAGCTCCCGGAGCGAAAATTAAATCATCGCCTATAAATCCCGGCACGACGCCAAAGTCGATCGGACTTCGCAGACGGATCCCTTTCATCTTCCCCGAAGGTTTGATCTCGATGATCTCATTTTTCCCAAACGAGAATATCGCGGACACGTCCGGGGACCCTTTGGCCGAAAAGGAAACTTCCATCACCACTTCATCCCCGGCGTTCCGCAGGATTTCACAGCGGCTGATCGTTCCCGGCTGGGCTCTTGTTTGAAGAGGGGAAAATTCCAGAATTTGCTTCCCGAGGTCGGCGCTTCCAGGCGCGGCACCTCCGGAACTCAACGGGGTACCCCCCCCCTTCGCGGTGAGGACCACACGTCCCTTCGCCGACAAGAATATCGCTGCGAAGCTACGGTTCTCGACAATTGCGTCGCCTTTAAATGAATACTCCCGGCCATAATAGCCTGGATCGGAAGCGGCCTTCGCTGGATCGGCTTCAAAGGCAAAAAGTTCTGACGGCACGGATTTCCAGCCAACTCTGTTCTCAATGCCCGCTGTGTCGGCAAACCGCGAGCCGGTATCCCAGACCACGACATTCGCGGCTGCATCTGTCCGGTCGAGGGTCGCCAGTCCCACGGTGATTGCCCAAAGGAAGAGCGACGCTGTTCTGTGCACGAGCGATTGACTCAACCTGGCACTTTGATTTGGCTTCATAAGATGGATAACTTCTTCGAGCGCGTTCCGAACGACCCAATTCTCCCTCATGGCATCCGACTGCGAAACAGCTTCTCTGGGAAGAGGTCACCAGTCTAGCGAGACGTCCTTTGGAAGCAAGCAACGCGCACTCCGAGCGTTCAACTTTTAACTACGGCAAGCTGCCGAACGGTGGAGGGGCTCCAGCCGGCATCGTATCGCAAGGCCCAGATCCTGCCGCTGTCGTAGTCACCGAAGACGAAGTCGCCCTACAGTTGCGAGGAGCGGTTGCCGCGATAGACAACACCGCCGGTGACGGAAACGCCGAGACTGCGATTGTAATCCCAGATCGGAGTGAGCGGCGCTAAACGATTGGGCGACGCCGGGGAGCCCGGATGCGCGATCCTTCCTTCGTGTTCTGTTATGGGCAGTAGCGACCCTTGTTCTGCTACTTTTCAGCCATCACCCACACGCCGTCCCACGCGCCTTTGGGGGGCTTGCTCTTGAGCAGCCGGCAGCGCTCGATGTAGATTTCGGAGAGCTGGTCGGTGGGATTGACCTGCAGGGTCTCAGTAAACGCGCGGACCGCGGCGTCCCATTTACCAATGCGGTACTTGATGATGCCGTCCATGAAGTGGTTCAACCCGTCCATCAGGTTGGGGAAGCTCTCGTCGGTGTGATAGTCGAGGATTTCATATACCGCCACCGGCTTGGTCTTTCCTTTGACTACCACGAGGTCGATTTCGCGGCTGCGGTAAGTGCCGCGCAGTTTCCGGTAGGTGAATTCGCTGATGAGGATACGGGCGCCGTACTGCTTGCACGCCGATTCGAGGCGCGCGGCGAGGTTGACGCCGTCGCCGATGATCGTGAAGTCCATGCGCTTCTTCGAGCCGATGTTGCCAGATACCACGACATCGGTATTGAGGCCGATGCCGATATTGAGCGGCGGCTTGCCCTCTCTCAGTCTTTTTTCGTTCCACGTGTCGAGTTCGCGGATCATCGAGACGGCGGCGCGCAACGCGCGGTCTTCGTCATCATCATGGCCGACCGGGATGCCGAAAGCAGCCATGATGGCATCGCCGATGAACTTGTCGAGCATGCCGCCTTCGCGCGTGATGCAATCGACCATGATCTCGAAGTATTCGTTGAGCAGGCTCACGGTCGCGTGCGCCCCGAGCTGCTCTGTCATCGTAGTGAAGCCGCGGATATCCGAGAACAGTACCGTCGCTGGCATGCTTTTGCCGCCGAGGACCTCGGCGCCCGCGGCGAGCAATTGGTCGGCGATCGACGGGTCCATGTAGCGCGCCATGGTGGACTTCATCCGTTTTTCGCTCGAGATGTCCTCGATCATCAGCATCGAGCCGAGGCGCTTCTTGTCGGCGCTCACCAACGCCAAAAGGGTGGTGTTGACCGAGAGCCTGTCGGTGCCGATCTGAATTTCCGCGTCCACGGTGATGTCTACCGTTTGCGTTTCCGCGACTCGTTTCAGCTTGTCTAGCAGCCAGCCGTTGGGTCCGGTGAAGAAATCCTTCGCAGGTCGGTTGAGGATCTGTGCCAGCGTCACCTGCAAGATGCGCAGGCCCGCCGCGTTGCAGGTCACGATCCTTTCGACGTCATCCAGCGTGAGCACTCCGCTCGACATCGATTCGAGCATGCTCTCATTGTAGTTCTTGATGTTCTGCACGTCGGAAAACAGCTTGGCGTTCTCCAGGGCGATCGATATCTGCGCTGTGAACGCCTTCAATCGCGACTCGTCCTCGCTGGTGAAGAGCCCGCCGCGCTTGTTGATCACCTGCGTGACGCCGATGATCCTGCCGTGCTGGTTGAGGATCGGCACACACAGGATCGAGCGCGTGAAAAATTTCGTCTTTTTGTTGAACTCGGGATTGAACCGCAGGTCCGCGTAGGCGTAGGGGATGTTGATGGTCTTACCGGAAGTGAACACGGTGCCGGCGATCCCGGCGTGGTTCGGGAAGCGGATCTGCATCGCCTCCAGGCCCTGGCCGACTTCCGACATCAACTCGCCCGTCTTTTCGTCGTTGAGGAACAGCGTGGAGCGCTCGGCGTCGAGCATGCGGGTCGCTTCGCTCATGACTTTCTGCAATAGCGATCCAAGCTTAATGTCGGAAGTGACCTCGGAGACGATGTCGAGGAACTCGAGTTCCTGCTTGGGGATCGACTCCATGCGCTCGATAAAGTGCGCGCTCTGCAGCGCGAGCGTGCCCTGCGTGGTCATCGCGATCAGCCGGTTGCGGTCGCTCCTGGTAAACCTGCCCTTTCGCTTGTTGAGCACCTCCGCCACCCCGATGATTTCCCCCCGCGGCGTGGGGATCGGCACGCACAGGATGCTTCTCGTTACGAACCCGGTCTGCTCGTCGATGGTGCGGTTGAAGCGCGGGTCAGCGTAGGCGTCGTCGATGATGAGGTCCTCGCCGGTTCTTGAACACATGGCCGGCGATACCTCTGTCGTTGAGCAGCCGGATCTCGCGCTGCTGATTGCCCTGGGCGACGCTTGAAAAGAGCTCGTTGGTGGCGGGGTCGTTCAAAAACAGGGAGCCACGCTCGGCGCCGAGTTCCTTGGTCGTTACCTCGACGAGGCCGATGAGCCTCCTCGCCCAGTGAATCCGTACCGGACATTTTCTGCGAAATGTCGAGCAGCAGTTCGGTGAAGCGCAATCGTTTACCCTGCTTCGTGGTCGAGTCGTTGGTTTTGCGCTTGAGCGCAGGCTCGGCGGGCGCGGTTGCCGCCTTCATGACGGCGCGCGCTGCCTTTACGGCCTTCCCCTCCGCAGCGTTCGACATTAGCCCGCCGCGTGCGCCGCTATTCGCGGCGCCGTCGGTCTGCACGCGGTCTACCAGTCTTTCTTTGCTGGTGCGTTTTTTGTTGGCTGGTTTTACCATATCAGTGCGGTGTCCTGTTCTCTTCAAGCGAAGTGCGCAGCGCGGATACCGCGCCTCTCAACTGCCAGATCTCGTCCTGGGCCGAACGTACGGCCTCCTGCACACTTTGTTTCTTTTCGAGCTCCGCGCCTTCGAGCGCGTCGCGCAATGCTAAGGCGGTAGCCTTGAGCTGGGCGATCTCCTGGTTCGCGGCGACCACTGCGTCCTGCACGCTCTTTTCTTTGTTGATGGGTGCCTGCTCGATCGCATGGCGCAGCGCGGCGACAGTTGCCTTGAGCTGTGCGACGTCGGCGTTGCCTGCCGCCCCCGCCGCCTGCACCGCCTTTTCCTTGTCGATCTGCCCCTGCTCCAGCGCGCCGCGGAGCGTCGCAACGGTGTTCTTGAGGTCGCGGATTTCCGTCAGCCAGGCGTTGAATTCAGCCTGGGTGGCGGTGGACGACTCGGAGGGTTGCGCAATCATGCGTGACGTGAAGGTATCCTTCTCTACGCGGCGAGCGGGATCTGCGTCAAGCGGCGAATTATACAAGTATTTTTGGTATAAGTAGCGCATTGCGTCGGGAACCTCGGCGCCCAACTGGCTCAAAAAAACTCCTGCGGTTTTCCGATAGTAGAAATTCCGGAGACTGTCGAGGCGCTCACCGGTTGGGATTCTGTTCGTGAACCGTCGGCCTGTAGTCGCGGACGGCAGTCCGCGCAAACCTCGTCTGAGCAGCGGTTCACGGCTTCACGGCGCGCACTGTGAGCTCGGCGGCTCCCCTCCGTGCGATCTCATTGCCAATAACTCCCAACGGAGTCCACATGGAACATCTTCTGATAATTTGAGTGACCTACCTGTCCCGGGAATAATCTAACTGTTCCGGTGAATCTTATCGGAAAGAGCGGAACCAAAGGCTTCGCCAGCCACGCAATCCTACTGGGCATATTTCTCGTGGCGATCGGCGCGACCGGATGCGGTCGTAAGACCGATAACGCACCCCGGACAAAGTCCGAATCAACGATTCAAGCCCCAAGACCGCTGCGCCAAAACTTTCCTCACCGCCCAGCCAGGTTGTTATTGAATCTTAGCCCGCAAGGCTCGACACTGCCCTTTCCGTTTATGACCTGAAGATGGATCAAAAGGAATTGATGGAAATGGAGGCGACCGCTTATTCGAAAGAAACCCATTCAGCGACATTTACCGCCAACGGTCAGGTGTACAACGGCGTCAAAGTTCGGTACCGCGGCGCGTGGGCGCGAAGTTGACCAAAAAAGCCGCTCAAGATTTTCTTCGATGAGAAACAACTATTCGAAGGGCAGCGTTGCATAAACCTAAACTTTGCCTGGCACGACCCCGCGTTTGTACGCGAGCTACTCGCCTACCGAATCTATACCGCCTGTGGAGTGCCCGCTTCGCGAGCGCGCATGGCGCGGATCAATCTCAATGGCGCATTTCTCGGTCTGTATGTCGAAGTGGAACAAGTGGACAAGACATTCCTCAAACGATCAAACCTCAAAGGGATCGCTCGATTGAATCGTGCTGACGAACGGGACCTTGGCTCCGACGGAGCGTATTCTGGAGAATACGAGCGAGAAACCGACAAGACGAGGGGCTTCGCAATCGACAGGTGTTTTGCCAGGGACTTGCTCAAGCACCCAACAGGGGGACTTTTTTGAGCAACACGTCGATCTGGAAAAATACATCAATTATCTCGTTGCAAGCACACTCGTCCAGCACTGGGATTCCTACAACAAGAACCACTACCTTGCTTTCGATGGAAAAGGCTCTTGCAAATGGTACGTCATACCCTGGGATCTAGATCGAACGTTAGGCGATTTCTTCGGAGGCCGCAGCGGATCGCCGGCGCTGGCCGGGAGATGCCGGAGACTTACACAGTGGGATCACTCAACCCAAACGGTACATCAAGGAACGGCGCGCCTTCCTGAAGAGTGAATTAGCGAAGGCTCGCAGTCATTAATCTCCGCGAACAGATCCAGTACCGCCTGCCCCAACCTGTCTGCAGTCGGAAGATTCTGTACGGATACTATAAAACGCCCCAGACGGTGTACCTTTCAGGAAAGGATGCCCTCCGACTCCTTCTCAACTCGGATCGTTGTCCGGCACGATTCGAGTGGTTCTCCCGCCCCTCCAGCGCCCGATTTCCGGCAATAAGAGCAGGCTGGCGCCGACAATGAGAATTGCACTGAATCCACCCAATGTTCCCAGACTAAACCGGCTGACCGCATGAAATGCCGCGAACGGGGCCACCACGCCCCGAACTCCGGTTAAAAACGTATGCACGCTCATGTAGTCAGCAACGCGGCCCGCCGGAGCGAGTTTAGTGACCCACAACCCCCAGGCTACGTCTCCGCCCGCATTGGAAATCCCAAAGACCACTGCCGCCAGAATCAAACCCGTGCGACTTGTGCTGGTGAAAAACGTCAATATACCCAGGGCAAAACCCAGGTTCAGCACCACTCGAAGCGCGAAGAAGTTCATCCGATCAAAGACCCACCCCCAAACCGGACTGAGTCCAAGCCGGGCTAGATTTGGAATCACCACCGTCAGCAAGGCAACCTCGTCCGATGGACGCTCGAGCCCATACCGGGGATTCGCCAGGTACTCCACTCGCATGGGCAACATCATCAGATTTGCAAATCCCATTAACATCCAGGCGAGCAACGTCTGCCGAAACAACCGATCCTCAGCCACCAAACTGAGCGCATGCAATGGATGTGCCAAAGCATTTCCGCGCAACGCCAGGGATGGAATCCCCGCGAGGGCAATAGAGGCGACAACGAAGGCTCCGCCATAGGCGGCGAGCAATACTCGGTACCACGCCAGATGCTCGGTCAACCACCACCCCGCCATCCATCCAAATAAAACAGTGGCGGCAATCCGCACCATAAATGTCCGAGAATACAGCTGGCCGCGCCGGTCGGTGGGATAGTTGTCCTGATAGATCTGCGTCATCAACGGGATGCAGGCCGAAGTCGTCACCATGGCCAAAATGCCTGCGATCACAAAGACGGCCTCCGATGGGAAAGCCACCATTACCGCACACGCAATGGCACCCAGTGCAAACAGCCGCGACGCGGCCAACGCAGGCGGCCAACCCATTCGCAGAACGATGCTGACAGTGACTGGCGACAACAACAAACCCAGACTGCCACCCGCCGCCAACAGAGACTTCGCGTTCGCCCCCGCCTGAAACCATTTCACCGCGATCAGCAGGAGAAACGTACTGCCCGCCGTCTCCAGGATCCCACTGCACGCCGAGCGCCACAACTCACGGCGAAATGTTTGTCGGGTGCGGGCGGCGTCGGACACAGGGGATCCAGTATTTCGCAGAATGGGTGGGGCGCAACGGCATTCGTCTGTCGACGGAGACGGCTGGGTACAATTTCAAGGAAGCGCTGGCGGTCGAATCGCAATTAACGACCGGCTTGGCGCAACGCCAGCCACACACGAAGCGCCTCACTGACACTCCAGGCTTGGGCATCGCAACCCCGCGGTCGGTGCGGTGCGTCTCCGTCAAGTATTTCTGGCAGATGCCCAAGACACCCTGTACCAAGCAAATTTGCTACGCCTCCCAAATGAGATCGCGCTGCGGCTGCCGCCACGAGATCACCCGGATGAGCTTTCACAAGAGCTTCGCAATACGTCGGCAGTAGCCAGACCCATGCCGTTCCATTGTGGTACGCGGGTTTGCGTCGAGTGTCTTCATCGCCGACATAGTGCCCCCAATAAGGATTGTCAGGATCATTCAAGAGTTGCCCGTCACGATATATTGGTAGCGGCGGAATGATCGGCAACGCGGCCAGCGAGCGTACGGCTCCGGGTACCAGAAGCCATCGGCCAGCAGCCGCCACCGTTCGGCGCGCGCGCGCGCGCGCCATCGGATGCGAGTCAATATCCAGTGCGATGGGAAACAGGGCGTTGGGTCGGAGTGCATTGTCGGGAGTGGACGCTCGGGCGGATTGTCCGCGTGCCGCCCGCAGGAAATCAGCGTGCCAACCGCATTCTTCCAACCAAAAATAGAGGTGGAAGAAGTTTTCAGCCCGTTGCGCAAGATCCGCCCAGCGTTCTCCGCTGCCCTCCCAGGGCTCGATGTTGAGGCGGTTTAGGAGTCGCAACAACCGAATCCACAGCGCCTGGATTTCAATGGGATAACCCTCCCGTGGCGTTCCCGCAGGATGACTGGTATCCATCCATGTAAAATGTCCCGGACTCCACACCAACCCGCTCTCGGCATCCACTGCGATCCCATTTTCCGTTCCGGCTAAATAGCCACAGGCAATCCCCCGAAGCGCTTTTTCCATCGTCCGGTCACCTGGACCCACAATCGAAGCAAAAAACGCGTTCGCCTCCGAAGGTTCAACGCTTGCGGCGAATTCCTCGCAGGCAATACCAAACCATAGCGGCGCGTCACTTGTGTCACGATTTGAAGCATCCTCGCCGTTAATCGCATTCGGCAGGGTGCCACCCTGTTCAAATCGAGCAAAGGTCGTGAGGATTTGTCGCACTTCCTCACGACGTCCCGCGGCGAGCATTCCTCGGGCCACGATAAGAGTGTCCCGGCCCCAATCGAGGAACCACGGGTATCCGGCGATCGCGGTTCGGCCAGAGCCGCGACGCACCACGAATGCGTCGAGTGCACGCACCAGATGGCGAATCAGTGGTTCGTCGCTCAGGGTCGGCCCTGCCCCCTGTGAAAGAGTGACGCCAGCGCGCAAGGCCTCATTAGCTCCCAGACGACTTGCGACCCCATTCAGCAAATCGTTCAGGGCCGGGTTCTCTTGCTCGGCCGTCATCACCAAGAGGGATTGCGAACCGGCCGGCACCGACAATTCGAACCATCCCGGACTAAAGGCATCGCCCGCCGCAGTGAGGCCCCGAGTCGATTCCACCGGGTGTTCGCAATGGGTCCACTCGATCGCAGAATGAAACTGCCCTGCATTGGTGTAGGCACGGAGCTTGCGGTCCGGCCCGGGTGAAAACTGAAACCCAACCGCCGCAGGCAGGAGGCGGGTTGCGGATGAAAAATGCTCCTCGAGCTCGGGTGTCCGTTGGGTTTCGAAGTGAAACGTACGATCTTCAAGATCCAACCGTACGGTCAATCGAACCCGATGCTCGTCCAGAAGAGGCCTTCCGAAGCGCGAGTCCACACGGTGGCGATCCGGGCGGCTAAAGTGAGCGACCACCGTGTTGCACCCTTCCAGCAGATTTAGAACGAGATGGACTTCGACCGTACGGCCATCGCCCGCGGGTGCCAGGAAACGCCAGTGCGCCGGCGGACCGGGTGCGAAATCCAGCAGACTACCGGCATCCAACGGCGAGATGAAACCGTCGGCATCCACCCAGACCCGCATCCGCTTGACGAATACATGGCGGTCCACGGGCACGTCTGTATGCAGATTCGCACCTAGCAAACAGTCGTACTTGGAAAAAATACGTCCGAGATCCACCGCACAGCGGACCATGGCACCGCGACCGTTTGTCAGCAGGACCAAGGTTTCCAAAGGATTGCCGGACAGCCGGCCCGTGGGTGTGCTCGCCAGAAAAAGGACGGTGCCCTCAACCTGATCCCGCGATTCTCCGTATCGTTCAATCACCAAACGGGCGATTCCAGCTTCCCCACCCGGTGCAAAAGAGGCGACATGGCCACCGTCCACCGGGATGGATTCGGCCCGAGACATCCGTCCGGAATCCCCCTGTCGCATCGTCACTCGGAACCTCACGGGGTCCTTTACCAAGAGCCAATGTCCAGCTGGAACACTCAGGACACGGGACTGATCGGCAACGGACCATTCAACGACGGGACGGTACCCCGGATCCCCTCCGCCTCCTGCTTCCAGACGAAAAGGGTGTTCTGATTGTGCCGCACGAGACGCAATGCCTAGTAGGGCGCCCGGATCCGCAGCGACTCGTCGAGCCAGCGCAGGGAGATCTGTCATCTGAACTCCTTCCACCCCCGCTTTGACGAGAGCCCACACCGCCCAGTCGGATCGCGCCTGAACATCCCGGGCCGATGTGCCCAAGATATCCCCCGAGAACAGTTCGGCGCCAAGACAATGGCATGCCCCGGGTTCCAACCGGAACACGACCTCTGCCGAATCCGGAACGACCCGGTCAGGGAGTGTAGAATCGGGAAGGAGTTCGGTGTCTGGTTGATCACACTCCTGCCACTGGTTCGCAGACAAGGCGATTGAGCGGGGCATCGTCAAATCATGATTGATGAGGATCAGAACTCTTTGATGTCCGTCAGCGGAATCCCGTCGAAGCGCCAGGACGGGTGAGCCATCCGGACTTAGGCGAGTGAGCATCGCTCCGGAGAAAAAGCACGAATGGGATGTTAACAGCCGATTGAGTTCACCCAGTTCGCGCACAAGGTTGGGATGATGTCCCCAGCTCAGTCCGCGCGCACTATGGACATTGATCCGCTCCACCGCCAACCACTCGACACCCTGGGTGAATCCCCACGCGCCGTTCACGCTTGTGAGGGCGCAAACTTGGTTCCGGTGCCAGGACCATTCCCGCCCGAGTTTGTGAGCCGCCAGGCGAGGGTTGTCGTGAGTTTCGCTGTAATTCACGAGTGTTCCGCAGCGGTGGCTGGTGGGAAGCGAATAGTCGAGGTACCACTGCACGCCGGCTCCACCATAATTCTGAAACAGCTCGCTGTACGCCCATTGGAATCCGCCCGGACCCAGGAGCACTTCCGTTGTTTCCCACGCGCCTCCCAAACCTTCGAGCAGGAAAACTGCGTCTGGAAACTCTCCACGAACCCGCGCCGTGATGAACCGCCAAACGGGCAGCGGCACCTTGTAACCGGCATCGCACCGGAATCCATCCACACCCCGCCGACACCACGTCAGAAATGCCTCCGCGAATTCCTCCCAGAGTGCGGGATCCGTGGGATCCAGCTCGACGAGATCCTCCCAAACCGTTCCCCAAGCCCCGGGACTCGCAAATCGCCCGTCGGGATGGCGATGGAACCATTCCGGATGCTTTTCCCAAAGCGTGCTGCCCCATCCCGTGTGGTTGATCACCAAATCGATGAACAGGCGACCGCCCAAACCATGGGTCGCACGGGCTAGTTCTTCAAATTGCTGCACCCCCGTCGTTCGCTGATCAAACTCAATCAAAGCCGGATCGATCGCCGTCAAGTCCAGTCCGGCATACGGACTTCCGCACCGACCAAACCGGGCAAACGTCGTCGGCGTTGGATTGACTGGAAGCAGATGGAGAATCCGGCAGCCCAGATCCTGGATGATATGCGGAAGTTCCTTCTGCAAATCCCGCAGGGTTCCACTCGCAGGGATAACCGCACCGCCCTCTCTCTCACAAACCTGATACACGCTCTCCTGTTCATCGTCCACCGTCTCTATCCGGGTCTTGTTTGGACCAAACTGCCGCGGCCAGGCGCAATAAATTGTGTTGCCGGAACGCGTCCACGCCGGATGAACGGAAATCGCGACATTGCCGCCGGAGGGCCAATGATTTTGACCGCGTTCATCAACCGCGTAAGCCTTCGATTCAAAATAACCCACCTCCACCAACGGAACCGTCAGCGTCCAGACATCACCCTCCTGCCGCATCGGTCGGTCGTGCCACGCCGTGAGTCCTTCCCGTCGGCGTCCGCGAACCGCCGCGACAATCTCCGCGTGCAAAGAATCGGCGCGACCGATCTGAGTTCGCAGTCGGGCAGCATGTCCTGCGGGGACTCCGCGCAGGTAAAAGGTCACGAGGTCGCCCACATAGCGCACCATGCGTTGACCCGCCGCAGGGTTCATCTGCAATTCGTCCATGATTTTCTTCGGGAGAGCGTACGCAAACTCTTTTCAAAGGCCAGCAGACGAAATTAAGAATCGAACCCTGGTGTGGGTGGCGAATTCATGAAACGAGAGGGTTGAAAGGCATATCCGTCGGTGGCCACTTTACACCGGCGAGTTCCTGGGGCAATTGCGTCGGGTCGGTCGAGTAGATGAGCGAGAGGTCCATCTGGGATTTTGAGCCCTGCAGAAATTCCAGTTCCTCCGGCGCGCCGATGATGAGCCAGAGCACTTCTTCGTCCGTGTCGTTGAACACCTGCCGCAACGGATCCGGGCTGACCAGCACGCCGCCGTGGCGCGGCACGGTCAATGTCTCGTCGCCCACGCGCAGGCGGCCCGTGCCTTCCAGCACAAAATAGAACTCGTAGGGTCAAAAAACTCATGCGGCCTCTCAGTGATAGAATTTCAGGAGGCCGCCGAGGCGCTCGCGAGTCTGTATATCCCCTGACATTTCACCGATCCGATCCTCGGGCTCTGGAAACAGGATTACGTTGCCCTTGCCTTGGTGATTTCG
>SIBK01000091.1 GCA_009695205.1 Pedosphaera sp.
AACTGCGTGAGCGGGAACGCCTCCACGGCATCGAGAACGAAGTGAACCAGATCGTCCTCGCGCACCCAGTCGCGCAGGTCGGGCGGGAGCAGCATCGGGGTGGAACGGTCGATATTCACCATGCGTGCGGCCATGGTCTGAGAGTACGGGGTCAATATGGCACTGTAAATAAATTCACTTTACATATAAGGGTATTGGATGACACTTGGATCACTCGGCGATTGAGTCGAGGGTAAGTGGAAGACATTGATAAACAAATACAGGGGCTTTGGCCGCACCTCAATGAGCGTGGACGAAGAATGTGGGCGGCCACAGAGGCGCTGCGACTTGGTCGGGGTGGCATTTCCAAGATCTCCCGACTGTGCGGCCTCTCTCGGGTGACTATTACCCACGGCATCAAAGAGCTGTCGCTGCCTCCAATTCCAGAGGAGCGGGTTCGTCGTGGCGGAGCGGGTCGCCCTTCCATCGAGGTGGGTGATCCAGAAATCTTTCAAGTGTTGGATAGTCTTGTTGAGCCCCTTTCCCGGGCCGATCCGGAATCCCCGTTGCGATGGACCTGTAAGAGCACGAGACAGTTGGCGACGGAGATGAAGCGGTGCGATCACCCGATCAGCCATGCTAAAGTAGCGCAGTGCTTGCACGCCCTGGAGTACAGTCTACAGGCCAATCAAAAGACCGAAGAAGGGGACAATCACCCCGACCGGGATGCCCAGTTTCAGCATATTTACCGAGCAGTAAAAAGTGCAATGATCCGAGGTGAACCGGTGATTTCCGTGGATACCAAGAAGAAGGAACTCATCAGAAACTTCAACAATTCTGGGCAGGAATGGCGACGCAAAGGCGAGCCCCAGAAAGTACAGGGACACGACTTTCCAGGCCCCGAGATTCCGCGTGCATACCCGTACGGTGTTTATGATCTTCAGAACAACAGTGGCTTTGTGAACGTGGGAACCGATCATGACACTGCGGCATTTGCGGTGGCGTCGATCCGAGGGTGGTGGCGAGCGGAAGGCAATGCCATATACCAGAAGAAGGGACGATTGCTCATAACCGCTGACGGTGGAGGGAGTAACGGATACCGATTGCGGCTATGGAAGCTTGAACTACAAATGCTCGCGGATGAGACCGGTCTAAAAATAGGTGTGTGTCATTTTCCGCCGGGAACGAGTAAATGGAACAAGGTGGAGCATCGACTCTTTTCATTCATTTCTTCAAACTGGCGCGGACAACCCCTTGAGGATTACCAGACGGTTGTGAAACTGATCAGTCACACAACAACTGCGAAGGGGTTGACGGTGAGCTGTAGATTAGACAGACGTCGGTATAAAGTGGGCCGGCAAGTCACGAACAAAGAAATGGCAACCGTGCGCATCAAGCGCAATGCGTTTCACGGAGAGTGGAACTACGAAATCCAGTCCTCGAAACTTAAATAATTGTAAAGTTAATTTATTTGCAGTTCCTAAGAGCAAAGCTTTCCAAAGAATGACATGAATTGGGACCTTGAACTGCGGTCGGAGCGCGGACTTTAGTCCGCAGGGGCGTGATTCGCGAAGGCGAGACCCCTTGAACTCCGGTCCCGCTTGGACCAGTGTCCAGCGGATGAACCCCATGTTTCGTCGTTGGTTGGCCGCCGCCTGCATCGTCGCGCTGACCGGCATTGCCCTCGTCGCCGCGGATTCCGGTATCCCAACAAAGCCGGTACCCGGCGTGGGTAATCCATGGCCATCGCCCCTAGGCCGATTTTTCCTCGTTTCCGCGGAGGGACTCTATGTGATCGAGCCGGACGGCACCGCTTCCTGGTCGTACCATCCGGCCGGATCCGCTAAGCAATTCCACGGATCCGAAGACGATCTCATATACGACGGCTGGGCGTTGCCGAACCACCATTACCTCTTTTCCACCCACCGTTATGTCCGCGAGATCGATGCCGCGAAGGGGACGGTTTGGGAGTATCGGTTGGCGGCACCGGCCGAGGTGAAAAGCGGCGTGCCTCTGCCTAACGGCAACGTTGCCGCGCTCGACAGCCGCGAACAGGCCGTCCTCGAGCTTGAGGGCGGAACCGGGCGCGTGCTCTATCGGACACCGGTACCAGCCAAGGGTAACGATCACTCGCGTTACATGTTGCTTCGGCGTACGCCCGAGGGAACTTATATCGTGGCATTGCGCGAGGAGCAGAGGTTTGTCGAGGTCGATCGCGATGGTAAGTTACTGCGGTCGTTTCCCGTCCCCCGGATGCCGGTCATGGCGCAGCGTCTCGCGGATGGCTCCACCCTAGGCAGCGGCTATTTCGGTATGGTCCAACTGGACGCCCAATGGAAAGAAACGTGGACGTATCGGGCGGAGGACGCTGCCCCAAGTTTCGCGCTGCAATTGCCGTGGGGCGTGACGGAGTTGCCGGGCCACCGTCTCCTGGTGGCGAACTCGGACTGGCATCTTAAGGCCAAGAACGGGAATCGCGTCCAATTTTTCGCGTTGGATGCCGCGAAGCGGGTTTCATGGACCATGCCGTCGGCCGCCTACTCGAAATGGAATGGCAACGCTGCGGAGTCGAGCGGGGGGATCGTGGAATATCACTCCGTCCTGATGCAACCCTTGCCGGCGGCCGGATTATAGGACGAATGGGATCAATGCGCTTCTCGATCCAGACCATGCGTTTCACGAGCGGGCTCACGACCGGTGGGAAAATAATGGGAAGAGGAAAGGCGGGTCACGTTTCATTTCAAGTATTTCCCCAAGGGCGGGTGCAGCAATTCCTGGATATCCGGCTGGTCCTGGTTGGTCGCGGTCACCAGCACGA
The DNA here is from genome assembly GCA_009695205.1 of Pedosphaera sp. Classification (GTDB taxonomy): domain Bacteria; phylum Verrucomicrobiota; class Verrucomicrobiia; order Limisphaerales; family UBA9464; genus SIBK01. The sequence continues at coordinate 2,798 of SIBK01000091.1, forward strand.
CATCGGTATCGATCCTCTTTTCTACCTTCTCGCCGCGCAGATGTTTTACCATGGTCATGACGCCGAGATAACCCATCGCCATTGGGTTTTGCACGACGAGTCCCTGGAGATCACCTTTCTTGAGGTCGAGGGCGAGTTGGGTGCCGGCGTCGAAGCCAACGAGTTTCACTTTGCCGCCGGCGCGCCCGATGTCCCGCAGCGCCTTCGCCATGGCGATTGTGATGTGTTCGCACGGACAGAAGATTCCGTTCACCTGGCGGCCCATGCGGTTTAACAAATTCTGCGATGCCTGGTAGGCGGTTTCGCGCGTCGCCCCGGCGTATTGATTGGAGGAGAGAATCTTTAGATCGGGATGGGCGGCCCTGAGTCGGTCAAGGAACCCGGCTTCGCGCTCCTCGGTGGCTGCCGAGCCCACGGCATAACGCAGCAGGATGACATTGCCTTTGTCGCCGAGCAGTTTGGCCAGATGGTCAGCGGCAATCTGGCCGCCCTTATAATTGTCGGTCGCCACGAAGCTGATCAGGACGTCGGATTTTAATCCGGAGTCGATGACAATGACCGGGATTTTCGCCCGGGTGGCGGCGTTGACGGGCGAGACGAGGGCCTGCGAATCGAGCGGCGCGAGGACGATGCCGTTCACGCGACGGGCGACGAAATTTTCGACGACTTGAATCTGTTGCTCACGGTCGTCCTCGCGCAGGGGGCCTTTCCAAATCACATTGACCTGGGTGCCCTGTGCGGCGAGCTCGCGCTGTGCTTTCACCGTGCCCGCCTGGATGGACTTCCAATACTCGTGACTCGTCGCCTTGGGGATAACGGCGATGGTCAGCGGAGCGTTGGCGGCAATGATTCGGGCGGCACTGGCCGCGAGAATCCCGATCGAGAGGAGGTATTGGAGCGTGTTCATAGATTGATTCCGTCAGGGTTCAAGGATTGGCACTTGCTTCGCACGGGCGACGGCGCAGATTTTTTCCCACGTCGTCTCGTCGATTGCGACGCCGGCGGATTCTCGGACCGCTTGCGCGCGGGCTTCGGGTTCGCCCGGCAGCAGAATCTCTTCGAAGCCCTGAGTTGGACGGCTCGACTTGACCCATTTTGCGAGCTGACCCAATTCGGTCGCGAAAAACTCCTGACCGCAGAACGCAGCGGGGTCAAGCAAGAAGGCCATGAACCCATTGGCTACACGGTCGACCCCGGATTTGCTGCAACCCGCTCCCGTAAGGGCACCGGCCATGACCTCACAGTAGAGCGATAGCGCAAAACCCTTGTGGCCGGCCATTGGTAACAATGCGCCCGGCGGTTGGGCGTAGTATTCCTCCGGGCTCGTTGAGGGTTCACCGCTTCCGTTCACGACAAGACCCGGCGGCAACGATTCGCCCTTGTTGCGGGCGACTTTGATTTTGCCCTCGGCGATGGTCGAAGTGGACATGTCCATCACGAGGGCTGGACCGCCCGGCATCGGCGCGCCGCCGCCGACCGGATTCGCGGAAAGGCGGCGCTCGCATCCTCCGTGCGGCGCGACGAGCACGCCGCTGCCATGGGTGTTCGTAAAGGAAAAGCAGACCAGTCCTGCCTCCGCCACCATCTCCATGAATTCCCCGATGCGTCCCAGATGCCCGGAGCGTTTCATTGAAAGGATGCACGCGCCCTCCTTCTTCGCTTTGGCAATGCCCAAAGTCATGGCGTCGCGTCCAATAACCTGGCCGAAACCGAAGTTGCCATCCAACACCAGAATGCAGGGCTGTTCGCGAATCACGGTCAGGCGGGCGTGCGGATTCACCCAGCTGCGCTCCACCCAGTCAACGTATTCCAGGATACGAATAACGCCGTGAGAGTCGTGGCCCTTGAGATTGGCCAGTACGAGCGAGTCGGCAACCTGCCGCGCCACGGCTGGAGGAATCGCGCTGCGCTCGAAAATCGCGGCGGCGAAGTCGGTGAGCACCTGAGCGGCAATGGTGGGCATAGGTCAGGAATTTACAATTGCCATGGCGCGCACCGGGGAACCGTCGCATCCCTCGATATTTAACGGGGTTGCGGAGAACAAGAACTCGAGGGTCGGGATTTGGTCCAAATTAACGAGGCATTCGATGATGAGCACGTCGTTCCCCAGCAGAACGATGTGGGTGTCGTTTGGGTGAAAATCCACGGAGCCAGTTTCAACGCCGACAAGTTCGACTCCGCACTCGACGAGAAATTGCGCGGCGTCGGTGGTGATGTCAGGGAATTCAGTAAAAAAACCATGCTTCATCCAACGTGCGGCCCAACCGGTGTGCAAGATGGCTTTACGGGTGCGCCGCAGGTCTGGCCCGCACGGTACCAAGTCGGCGCGTGTGATGTGGGATCGACTGCCTTTGCCTCGCAGGTCCACGAGTGTGGCCGGCCCGTAGGTTCGTTCCAGCGGAACCTGGTCGATGGTCTTGCCCGTATCGAGGAAATGATACGGCGCATCCATGTGCGTGCCGCAATGGATGTTCATGGCGAAACGGCTCGAGTTCACGTGGCGCTCCTCGGGAGTGGTCCGACTCGCCCGGTCGAGGAACTTCGTCTCGACGGATGGCCAGCCTGGCCACGGGGGCGTCGCGGTGTTAATGGGATGTGAGAGGTCGATTATGCGATGCTTCATGGTGAGAGTTTGGTTCGACGGCCGGTTCGGTTTGACTCAATTGCGGCTTCGATAAGGCGGAGGCCAGCCCATCCATCTTCTGCCGTCACGGGGACGGTCTTACCTGCCGACAGCGCGGCGATGAACGCCGCAACGTGTGCGGTGACGCTGTCATAAAAGCGATTGCCGCCCGCGAAGTAATCTGGCTGAAAGCGCTGGGCATCATCCGGCGTGGCATGCCAGAGCGTGACGGCATGCTGCACGTCGTCCACGATCACGACCCCTTGGGTGCCGGCGAGCCGCAGATGTTCCACGGTGCGGGCCTGACCGTTGCGCCAGCCGGCGGTGATGCTGCCGACGGCGCCACTGGCAAATTGAGCAATCAGCGAGACGTCGTGTGGCCGGTTGCGCGACGGGCCGTGAAAAAGCGCTTGCACGGAAATGATCTCTCCACACAGGAACCGCAACAGGTCGATGTGGTGCGAGAGGAGAGACGTCAACAACGCGTGGGGTTGGGAGGCAACTTTTGCGGGCACCCCATCACAGACATGAAACGCCACCTGGCACACGCTGCCGGCGCAGCCGGCGTCGAGGAGTTGCTTCGCCTTCTGGTAGCCAAACGCGAAGCGACGGTTGTAGTCCACGCCGAGTTGCACGCCGCCTGTCCGGGCTGCGCGAACAAGCCGGGCGGCTTCGGCGGCAGTGCCAGCCAATGGCTTCTCGCAGAACACGTGCAGGCCCTGGCGGATCGCGGCCAGAACGGGCTGCAAATGCAAGCGGTCGGGCGTGGCGACCGTGACGGCGTCCAGTGGTGTGTCCGCCAGCATTTTCTCGAAGCTCGAAAAAGCCTGTGCCTTTGAGCCGGCCATTCCGAGAGTCTCTGCCTTTGCGAAGTCGGTGTCGCATACCGCCAGAAGTGTGGCGAGATTCGATTGTCGAATCGCGTTCGCGTGCAGGGTTCCAATCGCGCCGCATCCAATGACGCCCATGCGAAGGGGAGTCGTCCTTTTCATGAACCGCCCCCGGCTGCCCTCTCCATGAACCGGACCGCTTCTTCTCCCTCTCCGCCACTCCGAGTGGGGGAGAGGGTGGCCGAAGGCCGGGTGAGGTGGCGCTTGGGTTCATGGTCCCAATTCATGTCCTTTTTTGGAAAACATTCCTGCCCACGAACCGACCGTTGCTCTGCCCTCTCCGCCACTCCGAGTGGGGGAGAGGGTGCCCGAAGGGCGGGTGAGGTGGTGCTTGGGTTCATGGCATCACGGCGTGCACTGTTAAGTTCAGTGGGTTCTCTCCCCCGCTCCGAGCGAGGGAGAGGGTGGCCGAAGGCCGGGTGAGGGGGTGCCCCGGTTCACGGTCACAACGCGCATCTTCCTTCGGGTGGCCTTCCCTACGCATGACGCCTCCGGTTCTGTGCGAGCGTCACGGCCAGGCGCATCGCGGCCTTCATATTTCCGGCATTCGCTATATTTTTTCCGGCGATGTCGAAGGCGGTGCCGTGGTCCACCGAAGTGCGGACGATGGGCAGGCCGAGAGACACGTTCACCGTGTTGTCGAAGTCGAGCAGCTTCATCGGGATGTGGCCCTGGTCGTGATACATCGCCAGAACGAGTTCGAATTCGCCCCGCAGTGCCTGTAGAAAAATTGTGTCCGCCGGGAACGGCCCGTGGGCATCAATGCCTTCGGCGCGGGCCGTGGCAACGGCGGGGGCAATGACCCGGGAGTCTTCGGAGCCAAAGAGCCCATGTTCTCCCGCGTGCGGGTTCAGGCCGCAGACGGCAATGCGCTGACGGGACAGCGCGAGCTCGTGGAGTGTCTTGTGTCCGATTCGAAGCGTTTCGAGCACGCGCATCGTGCTCAGGTCACAGGCCTGTCGCAGCGAGCAGTGGGTCGTCACGTGAAGCACACGGAGCCGCTCGTTGATGAGCAACATCCACGACTCGTTCACCCCGCAGAGTTCCGCGATGAATTCGGTGTGGCCGGTGAACGCCACGCCGGAAAGCGTGACGGCCTCTTTGTTCAACGGTGCGGTGACCATGGCATCCGCGTCGCCGCGAAGGCAAAGTTCGGCGGCGCGGCGGACATACGCGAGCGCGGCGCGCCCGCAGTCGACGTTCAATTGGCCGATCGGCGGAGCGGATGTCAGTGAGCCGGGGCTTTGCACGGTGACGTTCGTGAACTGCCCAAGTTGGCGGCCCGTCTGGGCCTCGATGAGTGCCCACGCGGCGAAGTCGCCGATCACAATCCAGTGAGCCAGTGTGCGCAGGGCGTCATCGGCCAGCGCCTTGACGACCACCTCCGGGCCGATTCCGGCAGGGTCGCCAATGCTGATGGCGATTCTGAGAGAAGAATTCATGGGGTGGCCTGGCGTCTGGGAGCAGGCGGGATATCTGGGGTCTGGCTCGACAGAAACTCCACCGCGCGCACCAGGTCTTGGTCTCGGCCGAAGCCGCCGGGTTTGGTGCAAACGGTCAAGCCATCGGCCAGACCTCCGATGATTTTTCCCCAGGCAAGGCCGGGTACAATTTCACCGCAGAGTGCAATGGCCAGCGGGCGCAGGCAGCGACAGACCAACAACGCGGTGTCGCCGCCCGTCAGCAACAGACTGCCGACGAGACGCGCGTGAAACAGGGGCGCGAGCGCGTTGAGTTGACGGAGTACAACCCGGTCGGGTTGGGCGTGCACCGGGACGCGGATGATGACGTTGAATCCGCCCGCGAGCGCCACAGCAGCGTCTCGCTTCGTGAGACGATTCAATGCCAGCGACGGGGTGGGTGTCTTGTGAATGAGTTGCTCCAACTGACGCTCGGTGACGGGATTCTTCGAGCCAGTGATTATGAGTGTGTTGCGACGGGCTTCATTCGAGGCGCCTGAGTGCGGGTAATTGCGGATTGGATTCGAGCGAGTGGACGCCCGCCGTTTCAAGGCCATCGCAAGTTCTCTGGCCAAGCCCCCCGAACCCGCGAGCAGCACTCGATGCTTCAACCGCAAGACAACGCCAACCAGACAGGCCAGCTCGCGGTCACTCGTCGCATCGGAAAGGATGAAGCGATGGCGTTGAAGGATGGCACGGGTGACCTTGGCCGCCGAAACAGGGGACGTAATGGAGCTGAATTCCAACAACCCTTGAGCGCGAAATTGCTCATGGAGATTCACGGTGTCACCGCCGCGCACATGCAGGACACCGCCCCGAACCATTCGGCCATGGGCTGGATTCGCCGGACAGACGAGTGCCATGGCGAATCCGCCCGCGCTGCGAGCGGCTTCCACTTCCGCCACGACGTTGCCATGGACCGTCGAATCGATCTTCTTGTAGAGGACGGGCCATCCGCCCTTGCGCAATCGAGCGCAGGCCTGTCGGACCTTCCGTCGCGCATCCGCGGACCGGTCGTGTCGACTATGCGTGCTGAGAGCGACAACTTGCGTTTCGAGCGAGCGCAGGCTGCGAGGCTCAAGCGAGACCGCGACCGTAAATCCGCTGTTGGCGAAGGCGGCAGCAGAATCCGTTGCGCCCGTCAGGTCGTCAGCAATGATTCCGTAGCGTGCGGCATTTTGCCGTCCGGACTTCGGCTTGGAGGGGCGACCATGCATCGTCGAGCCTCAGTTAGCCCTGGTACCGGAGATAGACCGTCTTCTTCTGGAGATAATGCTCCAGGCCGTGCCGGCCATCGTCGCCGCCTGCCCCGCTCTGTTTCCAACCGCCATGGAATGCATGAATCGATTCACCTGGCCCGCGGTTGATGTAGAGTTCGCCGAATTCCAGATCGCGAACCGCGCGCATGATGCGATGCACGTCGTTCGTGAACAAGTACGCGGCGAGGCCATAGCGACAGTCGTTTGCGAAGCTCAGTCCTTCCTCGAAGTCGGAGAATTCCATCACCGGCACGACCGGGCCGAAAATCTCCTGTTGCATTATTTCCATGTCCTGCCGGACACCCGTCAGAACCGTCGGCTCATACCAGTAGCCTTTGCTGAAGCCGCGTCCGGTCTTGCGCTGGCCGCCGGTCACGACGCGCGCACCGGCCTTCACGGCCCGTTGGACATAGCCCTCGACCTTCTCCAACTCCTGCCGGTTGACCTTCGGGCCGATTTGCGTGCCCGCTTGCAGCGGGTTGCCGATCTTGAGTTTTTGAACGGCGGCGACAAAACGCTCCAGGAATTCCTTGGCGATCCGTTTGTGGACATAGGTGCGCTCGTTACAGATGCAGGTCTGACCGCAGTTGAGGAAGCGGGAAAAAACGGCGGTCGATACGGCTTGGTCGAGATCACAGTCGTCCATCACAATGAAGGGTGCTTTGCCGCCGAGTTCCAGCGAAACCAGCGTGACGTTGTCCGCCGCGCTGCGGGCGATGGCTTTGCCTGTTTCGACACTGCCCGTGAAGGTGATGAGGCGGGGAATTGGACTACGGACGAGCGCCGCACCGACGGTTTCGCCCGGCCCGGTGATGATGTTCACGACGCCCGGTGGCACGCCGGCTTCATTGGCCAGTTTGGCGAGTTCGAGCGCGGACAGCGGGGTGTCTTCGTGTGGCTTGAGGACGATGGTATTGCCGGCGATGAGCGCGGGCGCAATTTTGCGGACGGCGACGGCCATCGGGTAATTCCATGGGATGATGCCCAACACGACCCCGACCGGCTGGCGGAAAATCCAGAGCTGCTCGTTCGGTTTGTCTGCGGCGAGAATTTCCCCTTCGATGCGGCGGTCGAACTCGGCGTAATAACGGAACCAGCTATTGCCGAAATCGATTTCACCCAACGCTTCGCCCAGCGGCTTTCCTTCTTCCTGAGAAAGAAGTCGGGCGAGGCGCTCGCGATTCTGGTCGATCAGATCGGCCCATTTGCGGAGAACGTTGCCGCGTTCAACACCGGTGCGACGACCCCAATCGCGTTGGGCTTTCTTCGCGGCCGCCAGCGCCGCCTGGATGCTGCGCTCGTCGGCAATCGGAACCGTCGCGATGGTTTCTTCGGTGGCGGGAGACAGAACGGGGGTGGTCTGTTTTGTGGTTGTCCACTGGCCGTTAATGAACATGCCGTAGTCGTTCATGGGAGTGTCGGGTTGAGTTACTGCGATTCGATCATGAGATTGGCGTGAGGGCTCGAAGGGAGCTCCCGAAATTCAGGAAAAAACGTCCTATTTTCGCATCCATGGATGCAAAAGGCTTCCTTCAAGAGCCCGTGACCTCCACTTGGACGCCTTGGGTCGCGGATTTATCGAGGAACAGCGCTCGCTTCCCCTGAGTGCCCTGATGAATGGCCGGGGCGGTGGGCAGACCCATCGGCGGGAGTTCGGCGAAAGCCTGCTCGACGCGGTCCACCTTGAAGCAGAGGTGGTGGAGGCCTGGGCCATGCTGATCGAGCCACTTTTGCAACGGGTGATCCGCAGTCAGAGGTTGGACCAGCTGCAAGTGGGTGTTGCCGAGGTCCAGATGGGTCAGTCGGATCGTGCCTTGGTTCACGACTTCACTGTAGAGCAGTTTCAGTCCGACGAGATCCCGCCACGTTTTCAACGCCTCCTCGGTGTCGGGCACGACGATCGCGAGGTGGTCGAGGGAGCGGAAGACGGGGTGGGAAAGGGAAGGGGATTGATTCGAGGGGTTCATTTTTTTTGCCAATCCGTCCGGGTCGAGCGCAGGGCGGCATCCAGCAGCACCAACGACTCCGCGCCAGTCTGATGAATCGCCGCAACCACCCCGGACGGAATGCCGAAATGATCATGGGGAGAAAGTGCGCGTTCCTCACCCGCCATCCGCACGACACCGTGACCGCGAACAACCGAGACGGCGCAGAAACGGTCGGGCCGCAGCTCCAGTCCACGAGGTGTCACTCGCGCGATAAAAAGCTCGAGTCCACCGATGCCGTTGCGATCGGTCGCCTCGGCGGGAATGAGGGCGTAGCGAACACAATTGAATTTTTGCGCCGCCTTTTCGATTTCACGTTCGAGTAACACCGTGCCATTCAGGAGGTGGCTCTGCACGGGCACGGTGTTTAGTTGGTCAAGTGGCTTCGGCTGTGGCTCGACATCGAGAAATACGCCCCAGCCGCCGCAGGTGAGGGAGCCGAAGATAAACGGGACATTGTGAGTCTGGGAGCCGATATTGGTGTAGCCGTGGCGTATGTTCGACGGAATCGGCATGGCGTACGCTTCCGTTAGCTCGGCTTTGGCGTCGCCCAGCACGGTATAACCGTGCATGGGATTATATCCGAGATGGATCTCCACGCCTTCGTGGTGCAGGTGATAGGGAACGTCCGACCGCTCCCCATCGAGCCACGCAAGGTTCCACGAGTGATGATCCCCATAGACAAGGGGCACGATGGTGATGCCCAGACTCGGAACAACAAAGCTCCCTTGTTCCGGCGCCCCGGTGTCTTGGGTGAGGTGAATTCCGTTCTCCGACGTGATCGCCTCCATGTGGGAAACAAAGCGGTCCCGGACGCGGGTCAACTCGGACGCCGGCGCAGCGGCGCACGCTCCATCGAGGGCATCCACCGTGCGGGCGATATGGGTGCAGTAGTGATGAAACGTGGAGATCAGGGCGCGGACATCGTGACCGACGGAATCCATCGCTCGATTGGAGAGAGCCGCGAGGAGTTCGTCCGCCCGCAGGAGCTGCACTTGGGCGAGCGGGTTCGACACGGCAACATTCCTGAGTGCCGTCCGTGTGGAGTGAAAGGCACCAATGACATGGGCGCGCAACGCGTGGCTGTAGAGTCGGGCGAGGGTGATGTCACGGTCGTTGATACCCGAGAATACACGGCCCCGCTCGTGGCTGGCGCAGGTGAGATCGGCCAGCCGTTCGTAGTTCGCGTGCATCCGCAACCGACTGGTCTTACAGGCCTCATTCATGGGTCAGGAGCACTGTTTCGGGCCTCGGCCGAGCTTTGCGAAGTTCTCACGAACCGCCCGAATCAGGAGGTTGACATCCGCTCCTAGAGCAATCATTTCGAAACCCTGATCCCGGCGTTTGATCGATTCGTCGACGCTGCGAGAGAGAATGCCCGACGCGATGCCTTTCGTTGCGGCATTGGCTTGAATTTCCAGGATTTTCTCCGCAACGCCAGGAGATTCCCATTGTCCGAGAAAACCGCGACTCGACGACATATCAGCCGGCCCGAAAAAGATGGCCTCGATGCCGGGGACATCAAGAATTTGATCAATATTCTCAACCGCTTCCTGGGTTTCGATCAGCGGTATGAGCAGCGTCTCCTCGTTGGCGTAGTGCAGATACTCGTCAAATTCGAGTCCCCATTTCACGGCTCGTTCGCCCCCGACACCCCGAACTCCGCGTGGGGGGTAGCGCCCAAAACGAAAGGCCCGCTCCACGTCCGCCCCCGTGCCGACCATTGGCAGGATCACCCCATGGGCTCCGATATCGAGAACACGCTTGATGGTTCCCTGTTGCACTTCAGGAATCCGCACAATCGCGCTGGTTTCCGTGCCCCGCACCACGCGGACATGCTCCATGATTTCGCGAAAATCCAGGTGGCCGTGCTCCGTATCCACGACAACCCAATCAAAGCCAAGCGCCACAGCCAGCTCCGTGACGTTCGGGCTTTCGAGGGTAACCCAAAGCCCGTAGGTGGTCTGCTTGTTTTGAAGTTTTCGTCGGAGCGGATTCTGGATCATGCAGGTTTCGGACTCGTCAAATTGTTTACCGCGGCCGTTGCGCCGGCGCCTCGTAATCTTTGTGCCACTGCTGGCTCCAAAGCTTCTCAAGCTTTACCGACTCGCTGTGGCCATCGTAGAAGACAATGTTCACGGCACTCGGCAACGGATCCTTTGGATCAAATTTGTCGTTGACCGCTGGTTTGGCCGATCCGGCCGCGTGACGCGGGACAGCGAACCGCGACATGCCGGTGTTGTCAAGACCCCCCAGGTAAAGGCTCTTCGGTGGCTTGTCGGTCGCTTGGGGCCACCCGTCGACCCAAACAGAATCGAGATGGACCGGGGTTCGGGATGGACTGGTGATGTCACCCTCGGATCGGAACGCATTCTTGACGGGAGGATACCCTCCGTTGGGCGGCGGCCAGTCGCCGGAGTAAAGCCAGGCGTTCAAAGCGTAACTACCCTGAAGCTTCTCCCAGATCCACGCCTGGTCGAGCGTTCCGAGATAGACGTCCGCCCCCAGCATTTGCCCGAGGCGTTTGCCAACCGGCGGTGGGGCGGACGGACAGAGGCGGACTTTTTCGACGCTCCCGTAACTCTGCATGAGCGGGCGCAGCCAGATCCCGGACTCGATATTGTACGGTAGCATCTTGCCGGTGTCGTTCGCATAAAAGAAGAATGCTAGACCGAGTTGCTTAACGTTCGAAAGGCATTGAATCTCTTTGGCCTTCTGTTTGGCGCGCCCGAGTGCGGGCAGGAGCATCCCCGCGAGGATCGCGATGATGGCAATGACAACGAGTAACTCGATGAGCGTAAATCCCGGTCGCTTGGCCCGTGGCTGGAAGGGCGACGGGGCGGCTTTTGGGAGTTTCATGATGGGGAAGGAGAGGTCATGGGGAGGAATTGCGGGTGCTGTGGTCCTGGAGCCAGAATATATCCGGGTTATTTGCCATGGAAACTCTAAAGCCCGCCGTAGTCAGCGGGACGGTGCGCGGATCTTTCCAGTGATGAATCTCGACATGGCCATCGGCGAAGGACATCCCGGAGGCGCTGTTGTGATAGTTAGCGGGCGGATCCACCAATTTCCATAGGCTGGGATTATCTGGGTATCCCGTCATATCAACTCCAAAAAATCCGGCGTTGATGGTTTCCGGCCGTTCTTCAATAAATACCATGCCCATACTCGGACTAAGACCATTGATGGAGCTCATTTTTCGGAACACCTGCCAGCCGCCCCCTGTGCCTTTCGACACATACGGAGGGGTATCCGCCGGAAACCAGGGTTCGGTCTGCCCGGGCCCACCCATCCATCCATCGATTTCATAGCTCCGTATCCGGGGCACACGCTTGCCTTGCTTATTTATGCCGGTTGATACGTCGGAAGGACATCTCCAGATGGAAAGGGAGTTCCCGCAATACGGCCAAAGCGGGCTTTGCTTCGTGTATTTGTCCGAGTCCCAGTTGCTGTCAGCCGTTGGAAATTCGAGAACCATCCACCCCCCATTCCATGCCGGACCGGTCCAATTTGGAATGTGCCGGCCCCAAAAAACCCAGTCCGCCGGACCGATCAGTTCATCGCTGTTGTCTTCCAAATACATCCGCCACGCGAGCATCAATTGGCGGTTATTGTTCATACACTGGATGCCCTTCGCCTTGGCTTTGGCCCGGCCGAGTGCCGGCAGCAACATCCCCGCCAGGATGGCGATGATGGCGATGACCACCAGCAGTTCAATCAGGGTAAACGCGCCCGATTGCATGCCACGTAACACCCCGGGAGGTCGAGGCCGATCTCGTTTCGGCAGATTCATCGTCTTGAATTCTATTTGAATCCACGCGCCGGCGAACCGGTCGGCTATTGCTTCGTCCGATAGAATTTTGCGATTCCCACTGCATCGATCGCGTACGGACTGATCGCATTCGTAACACTTGTCCACCCCCCCCCGTCAGAGCTTCCGCCGATTGCAGGATGCCGGTGAAGGTAAGGGTCACTTGCCCGTTCAACCGGGCGATCCGGACCGTGGGCTGTGCTGCCGGCACCGCCTCGATATACAAGGACTTGGGACCCGCCGGGTTCCCGGTGACGTGGACAAGCGACGCGAATTCACTTTGCCAGTGGAGATCGACCCAGTTGGCAGTCGCCCACCCGTTGCCATCCCCATTGAGATGAGACTGAAAGGCTGTTTCGAAGTTGCCATCCTCGACCTGATTTGTGGATGATCCGTCGGCAATCAAGAGCATGTCATCAATAAAGAAATCCGTTGCGATGGGCCTTGAATCGATGCCAAACGAGAAACGACTGGAGGTTAACGCGGGGATGATTGTGGCGGTGTATTCGTGCCACTCGGTATCGAGCGTTGTGTTGGCCCCTTCACCGCCGGACATTATGGCGGAACTTAGGTCCACCCGCTGCGAAGGATCCGCGCCTGGGACGTCGGTCGAAAAAGTCACTCCGACGGGCGCGTTGGCTTCGGTTTTCAGCCAATACGTCAATGTATAGGGCGTGCCTGCGGTTAAGGTCAGAGGTGTGTAGTTTGCCCGGGGCGATGCCCGGTTGACTCGCAACGCCCGGCCGCCGCTATGCACCACGGCGGGGGTGCCTTCGATCGTGAGCGCCTTGGGACCGTCGGGTTGGCCAAACGAGTGAACGTGCCACGCATACTCGCTATACCAGTGCCGATCCACCCAATTCGCGGTCGCCCAGCCAATGCCGCCCCCGGCGCCATCAAAATGGGACTGATACGCCGTTTCGAATCCACTATCCTCGACCAGGTTGGTCGTCGATCCGCGGACCACGAGTACAACGTCATCAATGTAGAAATCAGAGGCTGCCGGTCTTGAATCGATGGCGAAGGCGAAAATGTCCGAGGTCTGCAAAGGACGGAGGGTTGCAGAATATTGATGCCAATTCGTGTCCTTGGCCTTGCTCGATCCGTAACCTTCCGCCAACACGGATGATCCTAAATCTGTCAATTGCGGAGGGTACACTCCCGGAACATCTGTGCCAAACGTCACCCCGATGGGAGCCGCCTTTTCGGTCTTCACCCAGTACGTCAGCGTGTAAGTGGTGTTCGCGTTCAGGCTGAGACCCGTATAGTTGGCTCGCGGGCTGCCCTTGTTCACGCACAATGACGCATTGCCGCTGTGAACACCGGGGGTGGGCTGTGCCAAGCGTGGGTTGCAGCTACGGCCAGGAATAGGAATAGGACGGGGAGTCCAGAATGGCGGCGGACGGGTTGCGACATGCCTTTCAGGGGGGGGTGGGTTGGAGCTTGGTCCCTTCAACCGACGTTCACCGCGCACATCAACAGCGTTTCCAATTGCGGGGCAGTGAAGGTGACGGTGCCGCGGTGTTCGCGGATCTTCAAAGCCTTGCCGCCGGGCAGGAGCTTCACCGACTTTACCCGGGTGGGGAGGCGCAGGGTAACGGCGATGCCGTCGACGGGAATGTTGGGCATGTCTTTCTGGAAATTCACCAAACTCAGCACGTAGCGGCCTCGATCGGGCTGATGAAAGAGCGTGGCTTCGACAGCCGAATGCGCCGTGACTTGGAACGTATAATCCGCGTGCAGCATGCGGATAAGGTTAATGAAGGTCGGGGCGAGCCCCTCGACCGTCTCCAGTAGGCTTGCGCAGTAAATTACGCGACCCTTGCCGAATTGATTGAGGATCACTTCAGGCTGTTCCGTCGGTAGCCACGGCGGATTGCTGTGGATGCTTGAGAATTCGCGCGGGTCGGACATGGGCCTCGGGAAGGTTTTTGTAGCAAGCACCGTCGCGCCGGATTGGGCGCGGACTTCCATGCCTGGGCCCCGCACATAGGCGGGATATTTCGTGTCCCAGCCGGGGAATGCGTCACGGCCAGCGGCGGTCGGACCAATATAGTGTTCGTTCTCCGTCCAGTCGGGTTTGCCGATGGACGCACCGAAGACGTCGGCGAGCAGGAAGTCCGACTGCAACTGGCCGCGTTGGTTCACGAGGGACGAGCCGCCGCTGGCGTACAGCGCGCCGCCGGCCCGCACCCAGTCACGGATGGTGGCGGCTTCGTCCGGGTCCATGAAATGAACGTTGGACAGGACCAACACGCGCGTGCGGGCCAATTTCGCAGCGAGAGATTTCTTGGTGATTACACCAAACGGAAGATGCTCGGCAATGAGCCATCGAGCGGCCAACATGGAACTCGCGGTGTGGGTGTCCGCCGCGGTGTCGGCTTGCAGGACGGACTTGCCGTTCTGTTTCATGTCGAACTTGGAGTCGAGGCTGTAATACACCGCGACATCCGCCACGCGTTCGCCCCCGATATGAGCGTAGTAGGGTTTGAGCCGGTCGAATATTTGCCCCATTCGCCCGTGGGCGTGCGGGTTCACCGAGCCGATCGGGTCAATGGCGTCGATGAAGATGAACGCCGCGGCATCGGCGATGCCGGCACTGGCCTTGGCCTCGAGGAGTGGCTCGGATTTCTTGCCCGTGTGGTCGCGCAGTTCAACGGAAAAACTGGTCTCATAGCCGAAGGGCCGACCCGGGGTGAGGTCTTCGAGCATTTTGCGGACGAAGGATCCCTGGAGTGCGTCGCCATAAAAATCGCCCTGAAGAAAATCATTTTGTGCAAGGAGCGGCCAGGAGGCTCCGTGACCCCAACTGTGCGGGTAGGTCGAGGACTGATGTTCGACGGTGATTTTGGGTTTCAGTTGCTTGACCGTGCGTGTGCAGATCGCGGCAAAATCGCCGAGCCATTCCTCGCGCTTGCGGGCCAGTTTTACCCAACGTTCATCAAGCCAATTGACCGTCGTTGGCATCTCGCCGCCGATTTCGTCCGCCCAGCGTTTGCGGCAGTATCCGCAGTAACATACGCCCGGCCAGAATGTCATGTCGAAGCGCAACCCCTCGAAGTCAAACCGCTCACACATCTCACGAACCCAGGCGCGGACGTATTCCCGGTAGGGCGAATTTGGACAGACCAAGCCGTGCCGGCTGGCCGGGTTGATCGGTTGCCCCGTTGCGTTGGTTATGCGCCAGTCGGCATGCTGGTCCGACGCCCAGCGATCGAAGATGAGGCTCACGTAGAGCACCACTGCGATGTTCTGACGGTGACACCGGTCGATCATCTCGGCGACGATGTCGCGCCCCTTTAATCCACGATGCTGCCGGCCGATTTTCGTGGGATAGTTGAATAGGCCGACGTGCGATTGCGCGTAGCAGACGATGGACTGCGCGCGCGATGTGACGAGCCGTTGCACGTATTCGTCGGCATTGAACTGGGAGAGAAACTTTTCATCCCAATCCGGAATGTGCATGTCGATGACAGCGCGGCGCCAGGCGTGTTCGAACCAGCGGGGATTCCCGATGCGGTTCGGTTCGCCGAGGGGGGCGGGCGCAGCGACGAGGCGGGAGGACAGGGCGGGCAACGCGGCGAGCGCCGTGACGCCGGCCGTCGTGCGGGTGAGAAAATCCCGACGGGACACGGGTGCATGGCCGTCGCGGGGACAACATTCCTGAGGGTTCACAACCCACACTCTAGGTTGGACTGAAAATAGCTTCTCCCGGAAATCAGGAAATCTCTTCCTGTTTTCCGAGCAATGCCTTGGGCGACATACCCAGCAACGAGCGGAACGTGGAGTTGAAATGGCTGAGACTCTCGAAGCCGGCCGAGAAGGCAACCGAAGCAATGGACTGCCCGGGTTGCGCCAGCAACGCCAGCGCGCTCTGGATGCGTAGTCCCTGGAGGTACTTGACCCAGGACAGCCCGAGCGCGTCGCGAAACATAGTGTTGAAGCTGGACTCGCTCATTCCGGCCAACCGCGCCAAGGCCTCTCCGTAAACGGGCTCGGCGTGATGCTGCCGCAAGTGTTGCAGCACCCGGTCGAGGCGTTCCCAATCCATTGGGCGCGACGTGGACTTCGGGATGCGTCCCAAACCCCGTTCCCAGCGCGCTAGCGTCACCAGGACTTGAACCAACGAAGCCTGCAAGCGCAGTTCCCAGCCGAATCGCTGCGCCTCGAACTCGGTCGCCCCTAAACGAAACGCCTCCGTGAATTCCTTCAGCATTGGGCCGCTCAGTCGGACATTGCGTTGTTTCAATGGTTGGGTGGCCGTCAAACGCTGCAATAAGAGCGTGCTCACCCCGGGCGCAATCCAACTCACCAGGGCCGTCGGAAAGAAGTAGAGGGTCACATACTCGACCGGGTGCGATTTGATCTCATACCAATGCGGCACTTGCGCGCCCATAAGCAACAAATCGCCCGCCCTCCGTTCCACTGATTCTCGGCCCGCGTAGAGAATGCCCGAGCCGTGGAGTTGCAATGAAATTTCGCAAAACGAATGCCGGTGCGGATGCGGAATGGTTGACCGTCCCGCCCGCACACAGCCGCTCTTCACCCAGATGCGGCTGTCGGGACGTTCGGGTGGCCCCGCCTCCTCGACCTCCGAGAGCCAGGCGAGATTCGGGACTGTGTTGAGTTTCCTCAAATCACGCGGCTCAAAACTAGTTTTCTGATTGTTCAACACGGTCTTCCCAGCCCGAACTCAAAAAACAGAGTCGCTGGCGCCCCCATTCTATCCACGCGCTCGACAACTGTCACGGATGGGTGTGAGACAAGTTTGTAACCACCGGCGGGTGATTAAGCAGCGAGACTGATTCGAAATTGGGTTGAATCGTTGATTTGATCCCAGCATTCATCCAAGCGATTGCCCATCAGGGCACACCGTAAGGCCAGAATGTTTTCCGCTCCTTGTTGAGTCCAAAACATCCCCGATTGTTTGAGTCGCTTCCCAATAACCGCGCGGCAGCCGGCCTCGACAACACCGGATCCGCAGAAGAGTCCGGCCTGGCGATAGGTCCCGTATTGCATCCGCTACTGGTTGTTCTCCAGATAGCCGATCTTTTTGTGGATGCTCTCCAGAGATGCCGCCGACAATTCCTCCAGGTCCTTCACCCGCTGATGCATCGCTTGAATCACTGGTGCGACCTGATCGGTTTGCATTTTCTCCTCCCAAATCATTTTCATGCGTTGAGCCGAGGGACTGTCTTTTCCGTAGAGCAATTGGCAAAGCTCGTTGAGGTATTCCATCATGTGAAAGAAGTCCAAGATGCAGATGGCCGCCGGAAAGTTTACCCGTGCCAACTCCCACACCCACGCGGCCCCGTCGCCGATAAAGACGAGCTTCCGGGCTCGGCCAACGCCGCGTCGTCGGGCTTCCTGACGGATGCGTCCGCCAAAATCTTCCGCCGTTTGGAGCCCGCCGACATACGTGGTTGAAGTGTAGTCAGGCACCGGGAACCCGTCCTCGTCGGTGTGAAGTTGCTTCAAATTGGTGGAGAGAGAATTGAGCAAATCATGCATCATGAAAGCCATTAAAAATTCTTCTCCCAAATCCCGCCGCAAATTCGACGATACCTTCAAGCGCGAAGCGGTCAATAACTGGCTCGCCAGTGGCAAAATCCGCCGAAGTCATCTCCGAAGAACTGGGGCTCAGCCCCGGCCGACTCTTTGCGTGGAAGAGGCGCTTCGCCCCCGCGGACGCTGGGGGGGGAGCGGTAGCGGGGGCGAAGCCCCCTTCGTACGCGGATTTGCAGGCCCAGCTCGAGGCCGCCCTCCGGGAGAACCGTCATGTCCGCGAGCAGTGCTACATTCTAAAAAAACGCTAGGTATTCTGTCCGAACCCCCGACGAACGCTTCGAACGCATTCACGCGATGAGACACGATCACGCCCTTCTGGCTCTTTGCGAGAGCGTGCTCGTTTCGCCCAGCGGCTACTACGCTTGGCGCAACCGGAAATCCACGCCCGGCCCTCGGGCGCTCGAAAGCCTGGCCCTGGCAAAGGACATCAAAGTGCTCCGTGTCCCTTCAGCAACCATGCGAAGGCGCGTGCATGTCGCGCCCGGAAGCTGGGACGGGGGGCGCGCGGCAGCACGGTCAGCCGGGCCGCGACTCTTCAGCGGTGAGGGTGTCTTTGTAGTTCCAGGGCATCCAACGCCCCGGATCATCTTTGACGGCGTGCCGGTTCTTGACCACCGCCACCATATAATCAAAGGGATTAGATAAATTGGCCACGCAGGTCTGGATTACGCTCATGAAGACGTCCCCGACCTCGGCTCCGCGGGTGGTTCGATAGTGCAGGCTATTCTTCCGGTGTAGAATCGAGGTCTTTAACAAACGCCCGGTAATATTATTGTCTAGCAGCCTGTCGGACTTGGGTCATCGCGAAATATATTCCGGCCGCCAATCCCGGAGGGTCAAAAAACTCAAACCTGCCAATATTCAATGATTTACAGGGCGATCAGAAGATTGCTCGTAGGCCGTTGCCGCAGTTAAGTCTCTTCGATGAATTGGAAACGAATGCTGGCGTACATCTCCGGTTCGGTTGATCAGGA
>SIBK01000092.1 GCA_009695205.1 Pedosphaera sp.
CGATCCTTGGGAGAGTCGATGGTTCGGGTGGCCATGAGTCCGGGGATGGCGCAGCCAAACGAGGACAACAGTGGGATGAAACTTTTTCCGTGCAGCCCCACTCGGGACATGAGGCGGTCCATCAGAAAGGCGGCCCGGGCCATATAACCCGTATCCTCGAGCGCACTCAGGAAGAGGAAGAGGAAACATATTTGTGGCAGGAACGTAATGACGGAGCCGACGCCCTGGATGATGCCGGAGCTGAGAAGCGATCTAAAATCGCCGGGCGGGAGAATACTTTCGACCCAGCGGGACAGGCCATTGACGCCCGCCTCGATCCAGCTCTTGGGCAATTCGGCAAAGGTAAACAGGCTTTGAAACATCACCGCCATGATGAGGACGAAGATCAGCAGACCCCAGACCCGGTGGGTTAGGACACGGTCGAGTCGGTCCGAGAGCATTTCACCGGGCGGAGCCGTTGCGGTGGTGACCTCCATCTCGATTGCGGCGGCTCGTGCATAGCGGGCTTCAATAGCCGAGCTTCTCCAGTCGACTCCGGCGGCCTCCAAACGATTCCGGGCGGCGGTTACTGCGGTCGTGACGGCTTCGGGGTAATGCCCGGCATGCGTATTGAGGACGCGGTCGTCACTGAGGAGGAGAACGGACTCAGCCATTGCCTGTCGCTTCCGTTCCAGGAGTACCGTCTCCAGCAGGGCTTTGAGTATGTTTACCTCGCGCCTGAAGGTTTCGGTGAGTTCCGTGAAGGAACGGGGTTCCGGGGCTGGTTCGGCACGGGTCGTATTGAGAGCGAGAGCATTTCGGAGAGCCGGTAGACCTTCACCGGTGCTGGCCACCAGTGGGAAAACGGGCACGCCAAGAGCAGCGCTCAAAGCGGGCACATTGAGCTCGATCCCGTTTTCCCGAGCCACATCCACCATGTTCAGGATCACCCAGGTCCGGTGACCCAGCTCGATCACTTGCGTGGCATAGTAGAGATTTCGTTGCAGGTTGGAGGCATCGATCACCACGAGCACCAGATCCGGCTCGGGCACTTCGGGCAGGCGCACAAAAAGCACGTTACTGGCTATCTCTTCATCGGGCGACTGCGGGCTGAGGCTATAGGTTCCAGGCAGATCCAGTACATTCACCGAGCGTTGACTGGCAATTCCCACAAGGGTGCCTTCCCTTCGTTCGACGGTAACACCGGCATAATTGCCGACCCGAGCTCGGAGTCCTGTCAGAGCGTTAAAAAGGGTCGTTTTGCCGCAATTCGGATTGCCGGTCAGCACGACTCGGAGCGGGGGTGCCGCGTTGCTTGCAATCGCCATGATTAGGAATTAGCGCGCACCAGTACGAGATCCGCTTCGTGCTTTCGAAGCGAAAGATGGTAACCGCGTACTTTGATCTCCACGGGATCCCCGAGGGGTGCGAAGCGGACGAGTTCAATCGTGGTGCCGATGAGAACACCCATTTCGAGGAGGCGGGAGCGGTGTTCGGCTGGAATTCGGATTTCGACCACCACGCCTCGAGTTCCCGGGGGCAGGGAGGAGAGCAGTTGTGGAGTGTTCACGGGATTTGGAGACGATGGATTTTTTGGGGATGCCGGAGATGCAGGCCCCCTGGGTAATCAATTGTAATTTCGCGCAATTACGCAGCGACGGAGCCTGCGAGCGGGTTACCCCGCAGCAGGGCGCGGACGGGTTCAACCAAGATGCATTCGGCAAGCTTCGCACTGAGACCCAGGCGGGAATTGCAGACTTGGCACAACAAATTGGACTGGAGAGTGATCACCTTGATCCGCTGCTCTTCCCCAAAACCCATTTCCCGCAGGCGCTGATTGACGTCCGGAGCGGCGGTCAGGCGTCGGACAATCACGGTGGCACCTGCCTGCACCCGGTTCAATGGACAAAGCTCCGGCACCGGGCACCGGACCGGTTGACAATGGGAAATTGGGCATTTGTCCGCCACAGTCTTGAAGCTAGGTGTTCCCCTGACAGTTCCGCAAGGGGTGCCTGTGTCGGCAGATTGCGATCCATTGTCGATGTCTTGTGGCCGTCTGGAAGAGAGTGGCAGGTTCTTCTTGTCCCACGAGGGCAACTTTGCGGCAATGACGGGGACATGACGCCACCCCGGATCGTTTTCATGGGAACAGCCGAACTGGCGGCAGTGGTTTTGTCCGCCGTTGTGGCGCGGTCGACCGGATCGCTCGTGGCGGTGGTAAGCCAGCCGGACCGTCCCAGGGGTCGCGACTTGGTGATGCAGCCCACTCCGGTCAAGGTCGAGGCGGTGCATCTGGGCCTACCCATTTTGCAGCCAGAAAAAGCCCGGGACCCAGCCTTCATTGAACAGATGCGTCAGCTCCAGCCAGACCTTATTTTGGTCGCAGCCTACGGGCAGATTCTTTCGAAGATTCTCCTCGATTTACCGCGCTGGGGATGCCTCAACGTCCACACCTCGCTGTTACCCCGGCTTCGTGGTGCCGCGCCAATCCAATGGGCTATCGCGAATGGCGATACGGAGACAGGCGTCACCATTATGCAGATGGATATAGGGCTGGATACGGGACCCATACTCTCAGCGAGGGCCACGGAAATCAGGGACGACGACACCGGCCAATCACTTCACGACCGCCTGGCACGGATCGGGGGTGAGTTATTAGTCGAGACGATACCGTGCTATCTTGCCGGATCTATTGTGCCGAAGGCGCAGGAGGACGCCCTTGCGACGGTGGCCCGAAAAATCACGAAGGAGGACGGGCGAATGGACTGGACTCAGCCTGGGGAGGTTCTATGGCGGCGATTGCGGGCGTTCACCCCCTGGCCGGGCGCGTTTTCATTTGTGCCGGCGGAGCCCAAACCCAGGATGATCAAGGTTCTTAGCGCAGAACCAATCAACCGGACGGGATTACCCGGGGAAGTTTTGCAGGCGGACAAAGGTGGAATTGTAGTGGGTTGTGGGGCGGGAGCCCTTCGGATCACGGAGTTGCAGCCAGAGGGTGGGCGCCGACTGACAGCTGGAGAGTTTCTAGCTGGGAATGAGGTGACGCGATTCCTTTGAATCCCGGGGACGAAAATCGGATGCGCGATCATCGGCAGCGCTCACTTTGAACTTATGCCTGCACACTGCTTTTCACGTAAGTTGCGATGGATCGCGGCGGCAGTTCGGTCACGGTGCGTTCGCCCGCGTGCCGAAGTGCGAAGCGGATGCATTCCTCGGTGCGGTTCATGACGACGGTGGCGATGGTGCCGTCCGGATTCACGAAGGCTGTCACTTCCAGGTCCTCGCGCGACGCGGCGCACAGGATGCGACGCGCCCCGGGTTTCACGAAGCGGGCGAAATGCCCGATGTAGAAGTACGAGCTCTGGCGCTGCAACGCGTCGTTTGGCGTATCGATTAAGATCGGCGCACTGCACAGGTTGCCGACATGGTTCGGGCCGCCCGTCTCGTCCAGCACAAGATTCCAGTCGATCCAGCCAACGGTCCAGCGGTTGAGGTCGTTGATGATTGAATATGCGTAGCGTTCACCGAGGTCCCATGAGCCGTGGTGCGGGCCGCCCTCCTGGCAGCCTTCGGTAAACAGAAGCTGCTTGTCGGACCAGGCGTCATGGACGAGTTGCACGTGATCGAAATGATCTCCGCAGTACCAGTGAAAGCCGGCGCACCAGACGTACTTCGCAGCTTCAGGGTTGGAATAGACGACGCTCGCGCGCTCGACCATGTGGTCGCGGTTGTGGTCCCAGACCACGATGCGAACCTGGCCAAGTCCGGCGGCGGCCAGCTGGGGCCCGAGGAAGTCGCGCACGAAGTCGCGCTCTTCCTCGGCGCTGTAGAGGCATGAGTCCCAGCGCTGCGTGGCTTCGGGTTCGTTCTGTACCGACACCCCCCACACGGGCACTCCTTCCTTCTCGTACTCGTTGATGAAGCGCACAAAGCAGCGTGCCCAAGCCTGACGGTACTTCGGCAGCAACTTGCCGCCATGGTTCATCTGGCCGTTGCTCTTCATCCAGGCCGGCGGGCTCCAGGGCGATACGAGCAGCTTGAACGGCTGCCCCGCCACCCGTTGGGCAGCCTGGATAAAGGGTAGCAACGCCCGCCGATCACGCTCTATCGAGAAGCTTTTCAGTTCGATGTCGCCGGGCGCCTCGACGTGCGCGTAATTGCCGAGCGCGAAGTCGCAGCTGTTCATGTGCACGCGGCACAGCGAGTAGCCGTGCCCCTGCTGGCGATCGAAATAGCTTTCCAGCACCTCCGCGCGGCGCTGGGTGCTAAGTTTGAGCCAGGTCACCGCCGCAGATTCGGTGAAGGCGCCACCAAAGCCCTCGATGGTCTGGAACGTTCGTTGCGGGTTGACCATGACCCCCGGAAGGTAGGGATCTTCGTCGTCTGGCTGCACCGATACTTCTTCGGTAAGCCGCTCTCCGCCGTCCCGTGAGGTCAGGAAACAGCGGATGTTGGACATGGATGGCATGGCTCTTAGGGACAATAGTTGCGACGATTCAGGTGACGACGGTCGACTGCATACGCGGGAAACTGACCCCACCGCCCACAAATTGGTGCGCCGCCGCGGTCAGAGTAGCCACAGCAGTTTGCCCGTCCACGAGTTCTCACGTCATTCATCAATGCCCCCCAAAAGTGCCCCATCGATTGTATCGTCAACAGTAGTGCTAGTCCTCCAGATACCAGTACGAATGCGTGACGTTTCCTTTCAAATCCACGGCCCAGAGCTTTTTGAACGCGACTCGCTCGATGTGTCCGTCGAGTAACGTCACATTGGCGCCATTATTGTGCACGGTCGGCCGGCCGTAATTAAACGGGGTGTCCGGATATTGCGGCATCGAATCAACGGCACCATCCTTGTTGGCATCGACAGTGAAGTGGTAGTTGGGATCCACCGGCGAATAGACGTAATGCGTGACTGTATCCATGAACATCATTGCGTCTGCTGGTTGACGAATGCGCGCAATCTTCAACGCAGGCACGCTGTCGCCGTAGTAGAACGGGCCGCTCAGCGGAGTCCCAAAGGCTCCGAAATTTGCTCCGATCCAACAGTTCCAAGTCGTCTGTGGGCCGGCAGCCGAGCGCCCGAAGGGAACGGTTCGTGTGCTTCCCCCAGGACATTTGCGGAGTTCATCATTGAAGATGGCCGTCTTGTCAAATGTCACGCGGCTGGTGCTGAGTTGCTTGGCCACGTACGGAGCCAGCTTTGCATGCCAGAACGGAGCGGTATAATCCGATGAAAGTTCGCCAAACAACGGAATGCGATCGCCCGAATCATCGGCGTACATCTGCGTCGCGAATGCCCAATTTCGCATGTTCGAGAGGCACTTCGTCGTTTGCGCGTTGGCCTTTGCTTTTGCGAGAGCCGGGAGGAGCATGCCAGCGAGGATGGTAATGATCGCGATGACCACGAGGAGTTCAATCAGGGTGAATGCGCGCTCGCTGCGAACCCTGGAGAGTTTGAAACAGGACTGCATGGTGGTGAAACGTTGCGGATACCCTTCCTGACCCAATGAAGAGGCTATTTTTTAGCGCATCCGACGGCAAGAGGAATCGGGAAGGTACTGGAGCGGTTTCGTTGAGTGGTCATCCGTGGAAGGACTTAGTGAATGATTCCGTCTGGTCTCGACAAAGAATACTCGATGGGCGTAGCCGCGGACGGCAGTCCGCGCAAACGATGATTACGAACCCAAGGTCCGGATACTCCCACGACCGTTGCTGGAGGGAAGAGCGCGTTCTCCCGAACGCGACTACTCGATGGGCGTAGTCGTGGACGGCAGTCCGCGCAAACTATGATCCCAAACCAAAGCTCAGAGTGAGTGGGGCTTACGGCACGTACCGGACCCGTACGCGGTAGAAATCAAATCCAGGCTGGCCAGCGGTTTCGAGCGAGGACTGAGTGCGATAGGTGACGTGCTGCAAATCACCCCTTGTACCGAGGGGCTCGGCGGTATCCAAAGCCACACTACTTTCCGGAACCGGCTTCCAAGTTTTAAGGTCGGAGGAAGTCTCCAGGACATATAGGAGATCGACCGGCTCGGTCCGTCGCGTGAACGAAAAGGTGAAGTAACTCGACGACCGGCTGCCCGGTATTTCAATGACGGCGGCAATCGTCGACTTCAGTCGCGCGCCGTCGGTGTCTGTGCCGGATCGCAGCGGATCCAGCCCGAAGGAGTATTCGGCGAAGTTGCTGGCGAGGTCACCGTCCGGGTTGGCGAGGTCGCCGGAGATGAACGGATCGAGCCGTTGTGCGGGCGAGAAATGGATTTGCTTCCAGTTGGCCAAGGTTGAGCGGGCGCGGCCCGGTCCGACCGAGAACACGGCGGATTCCACTGGAAATGGAGGTGTGGGAACTGCAGTCCCACTCGACGAGACAAATCGGGCGCGAACAGACGTGGCGTCGACGACTCGGAACTGAAAATTCATTCCACTCGTCGCTCCGGCCGCGAGCGATCCAACGACAATCCAACGCTCTGGCGAACCGGCCCCTACGAAGGCGTTGCTCAAAGTCAGAGAGACGCGGTTGCTCGCCGGATCGAAGAGCGCAACTCCGGAAATCGGGGTATCGGCGATGGTAACTCCGCCGCTCTGATCTCGATCGCGAAACAGCTGGACACCGGTGATGTTCCCGGGCGCGGGCAGCGATCCTGTCGCTTCGATTACAAGCGATTCAACTCGGACATCGTCGTTAAAGGCTGTGAGAAGGAGTGGGAGGATGGTGGTTTGGGTGGCGCCAGCCGAGACATTGGAAGCCACGGCGGGTCCATTCCGTTCAAGATGAAATCCAAGAGGTATGATGTGCCCGGAGCCGAAGGGCGATGTCGAGCGATTAGCCGCATGGGTTGCGGTCAGCGTGATATTGGGAAAGATGGGCACCTTGAGGAGTCTGACGGTGAATGCGCCACCCTTGCGGACAAAGCTTTCGCCCAGAAGCACAGCTCCCTCCGGCACACTCGGATCCGGGTCGGAGAACACTTGCACGATGCTTCCGGGCGGCGTTGCATCAAGATCCGGAACCGTGCCGCTCAATGTAAAGTCGTCATAGCCGAGGTACAGAGGTGGAGCCATGTCGGAGTTCCCACCGCCGACCAGCCGGATGCCGAGGCCGAAATTGGCGGTGATAATATTGTTGAGGATGGAGTTTCCAGTCGTGGCGGACCCGATCATGCGGATGCCGTCGCCGGTGTTGAAGGCGATCGTGTTCTCCAGCGGAACGGAATAAGAGAGCGTGCCAAGTGTCACCGGCAGGTCCCCTCCGATCCTATTTTGAGCTGCGGCGTCATCCAGACGGATGCCGTCACCGGCATTGGGTTCCGGGATCCGGCCATTGCTCGTACCGATCGAATTGAACGCGAGTTGATTCCTCGTGTTGGCCGGGCCGCGGAGGAGGATACCGTGCGAGCTGTTGAAGGTAATCTTGTTCCCGAAGGCCCGCAGGCTGCCGCCGATCGAGTTGGCCGATGAGTTGAAAATGAGGATCCCGGCGCCCTGGTTACCCTGGTTCACAGTTGTCCAACCAATCGTATTCACCAGGACCTGATGTCCGCCTCCAGCGGCGAGAACGATTCCGGCGTCCGCATCCCGCTTACGTCCGTTCAGTCAAAGATGATTCCCGTTCTTCGGGGTGAATCCGCCGAGTTGGTATTTTTGGCCCCCGTGGGCGATGATGCCAGCCGTGAAGTTTTGGATGATGTTTTGGCCACGGACCACATGGTCGCGTCCGCCCTCAAGGTAGATGCCGACTTGATTGAGTTGGATCTGGTTGGCGGTGGTTATGTCCTCTCCGATCACTTGTCCCGTCGAACCGCCGTCGACAAGGATTCCGATGCTGGGGATGGGCCCGGCGAGATGATCGGTGGGACCGGGCAAGGGCAGCGAGGGAAGGGGCGGGGGACCTCCGACGCTCACGGAACTCCCGCCAATCGTGTTGTTTTCGATCCGGTTTCTAAATTCCGGCAACGCGACCTGGTTTCCCTGGATGTGGATCTGGGCGCGCAGGTTTCCGAGGAATTGATTGCCATCGCCCGGAAGCAGTCCCCAATGACGTTGCCCCAGGAACGAGGCCCGATTCGGAGACCCTCCATGTTGCTCTTGAGTTGATTGTTCACGATCCGGTTCGATTTCTCCGGTAATCCATCCGGGCGCAGGGTTCCGCCGGAATCTTCAACCAAAATGCCGGTATCGGAGCAGATTGAGATGACGTTGCCAAAGCGCAGGGAGAACTGGAACAAGGAGAAGATCTGAATGGCGGCGCCCGGTTGGCCGATCGTATTGGCCCGAGCACCGTTCCTTAGATGGACGCCGACGACGCCGGGTACGGTATTAACACCGGTCATCAAGTTTCCAACGACGAGATTACTTTCGGAATCATCGATTAGTAGGGCGGCATTCTTCCAGGCGAAGAAGGAATTCCAAAGATCTTCCCGCACATGCCCAACCGTGTTGTTGTTGCTTCGATTCCGGATGGCAATCGCCCCCAAGCCCGCGGGGATCAGAGTTGTTGAGCCGGGACCGAAGGGCGCACCCACTCCAAAGCGGCGGCTGTTGATAGTATTAAATGCCGTGTCGGGCCCTTCTATAAGAATGCTGTAGCCGGCGTCGGAACCGTACAGATTATAGGGAAAATTAAACCCGGAATCCAGGGAGCCGAGGAGGTTGTCGTGTGCCCCGTTCATTAGGTGAATGCCATTCCCCAGATTCGGAAGATCGACGACGGGGGTGTTGATGATCGATCCTGTTTGAATGCGCTCGCAATGCCGTCGAGATGATTGCCCATGCAAGTCGGCCCTTGGAGCAGAACGCCATCGCCCGCATTACCGCCGACGCTCAGATAGGCGAGCGTATTCTGCCCCACATTGTCAAAGAAGATGCCCGGCCCCGCATTCCCATGGACATTCAATCGTGCGAGCCAATCTCGGGTCGGCCGGCCGAACCGGTTCAGCACGGTGCCGGGGCCGCTAACGAGGGCGGTTGGACGGGGCAAAGGATCCAAGATGAATTCCCGGTAGGGATCCTGGGACTCCTGGGATGTTCCACGGCCTGACGGACTCTCGACACAGAGGTACGCCCGGCCGTTTGGGAAAACGGCCCGCAAGCCATCCGTAACCAAAATTGTCAACGTATCAGCGGACGCCTCCAGGATCGTTGCCGTCACGGACTCTGTGACGGATCCGGGGTCTGTTCCGGCCAACTGGCAGAAAGAGATGGTGCCGGGGGACCCGTTCAGAGGGAAATTCTGGCCGTGGAGGACGACGATGTCTTCGCTGCGACCGCTTCGTGGCGAGAAATCCCGGAGGATGGGTCGAAAAGGTTCACCGACGATAATGATGGATCGTTCGAGTGCGAGCGAGCTGGGAAGGAGTAACCCTGACAAATACTCGGCCACTTGGAGGCCCGAAGAAACTTTTGCAAATACGTTGATTCCTTTGCCAACAAACCTTGCAGCTACCTTTCCAAAACGCGACACTTTGCCGAGCAAACCGGCCACCACATTCTCATCGGTCGCGGTCTTCTCCAGAGCACTCGTTCCGAGCGACAGGACACCTTTTAGTGCCGACTGAGCTGTCGTTCGAACGAGATCATAAACGGTTTCTATATCGACCTGTCCGTGCTCTTGATACACCTGCCACGCCTTGGAAACATCAAGCCAAATCGTCCGTACCAGCTTGTGCCATGCCTTCCGGTTGTCGATAATGGCGTCCGCAGGGACAAAGATGGAAATCAGGTCCACGACCGCCACGACAAGATTGCCGACAAACGACTCATCCCAGCTGAGGTTGGCGCCAATCTTGGAAAGGACTTCCGTCTGGTTTAGGCCCGAGATGATGCGAGTCCCGTACCAGACGTTCCCGCTCCTCGCCTGCTACACATAGACGCCTGGGGTGGTGGACTGGATTCGGAACTGGCCCTGCCCAAGAAATTCATCGAGCGGACTGAAAAGGACGGAGGCCACCTTGTCGGCGATCAGGCCAGGGAGATTTAGGTTCTTGCTTCCAAGTTTCGCCTGAGCCACACCGATCTCCAGGGGCCCGCCCGGCAGTCGGCGTGGATTGTCCTGAGGGCTGAGTCTTGCGACGCTGATGCGGCCCTCGGTAAACTGGGCCGGATCCAATGCATACAACTCGATGTTCCATTCCATTTGCACTTCGTAACCTTATTTGCAACGGGTTACAACTTTTAACATCAAAACTAAGACTATCCACTAAGAATTTGTTAGTGGTGTTTATGGTGTCAGCCGTGTGTTTTTCAGACGGCGGATGGCCACAAAAAAGCCCCGGCGCCGGTGAGGGCGACGGGGTGGGGGAGGCTGCGGAGGCCGGTAGGCGGATCGGGGCGGTGAGGCCGGGTCGATCCGGTCAGGCCGATGGGCGGCCGCAGGTTAGTCGCAGGTTAGTATCGGGTTAGGCGCGGGACTAGCGACGGCGGTAGGCGGCGGCACAGAGGGCCACGACGCCGAAGATCGCCGCGTAGGTCGAGGGCTCGGGAATGACAGCCACATTCATGGTGATGTTGTCACCTTTGAGCCAACCTTCTCCAACGCTATCCTCGCCATAGTGAAAGCGGAGGAATATCGGATCGGTGAGGTTCGCCGTGGCAAGACTGAGCGTGGCTGTTTCGGTGCCGACAACGCCAAGGGCATAGCTGATGTTTTGGAACTCCGAATCGATCAGGGTGACGCCTGACGCACCCGCCACATCGGTTTCATCGGCACCGGTGAAGGTGGCGGATTGATAGATACCGATCGTGAACGAGCCCGACGCATTGTCACCAACGACAATCGAAATATCAATCGTGCCATAGGCCGCTTCCTTCGTGCCGATGACCTGGTAGAGGAAATTCTTCGCACTGGCGTTTCCCGACCAGACCACCGTGGTGCCGGTCTGCGGCGAAACTGGATTGGTGTCTTGGAACACGTCATCCCATTGCTCGGGGCCGCGGGGTGCTGTCAAACCAACCGGTCACATTGGCGCTGAATCCGGGACTTGTTTGGAAGTCGCCGTTTGTCAGTGCCAAGGCCGCCGAGGCATCCGGAGAGCTGAGGAGCGCCGACACCGTGAGCAATTCTGCGATTTTGCCATTCATAAGTTTGGATTGTTGAGAGGACATCGGTTTATTGACGCTCCGCGATTAGACAGCGAATTGCAAAAATAAAAGCGACAGGCGGGTGTTCACCTCAAGCGTGATGCATCCATCGACCTGTGCTGAACCGGAAATCACCATCTTTGCGTTCTTTCCGTTCTTTGTGGTTAATTAAAGTGCCGTTTTCAGGCTGAATGGCACTTGCTCACTTGCTTGAACTCCGCAGAAAGGTAATTCTACTTTGAACTGCGGAGCGCGCAAATTCCGTGAGGAAACGACGTGTAATTTTATGAAAATGGAACTGAACAGATTTGTCGGAGCGGCGGTGGCCATGCTGGCGACCGGGGTATGGCTCACGGCGGCGGCCGAAGAAGGAAAGGCCGAGAACTGGCCGCGATGGCGGGGGCCGCGGGACAATGGCAGCACGGAGGTAGGGCGTTATCCGGTGAAGTGGAGCGGGACCGAGAACTTGCTCTGGAAGACCGAACTGCCGGGCAAGGGGTGTTCGACGCCGATTGTGTGGCAGCAGAACATTTACGTGACGGCACCGGTGCGGGGTGAGGATGCGCTGCTGGCGTTTGATTGGGCGGGGAAAAATTTGTGGCAGACGACGGTGGGCGCGGAGAAGCCGGGGAAACATCGCAACGGCTCGGGTTCCAATCCGTCGCCGACAACCGATGGGACGAGCCTGTTCGCGTACTACAAAAGCGGGAACCTGGTGGCGTTTGATTTTACCGGGAAGATTTTGTGGCACACGAACCTGGTGGAGAAATTCGGGAAGGACACGCTCTACTGGGATTACGGCATTTCACCGGTGCTGACCGAGCAACTCGTGGTGGTGACCGTGATGCATCAGGGGGAATCGTGGCTGGCGGGCTGGGACAAGCGCACCGGCGGGTTGCGCTGGAAAGTGGCGCGCAATTACGAGACACCCGTGGAGAATGATCACAGCTACGCGACGCCGATCGTCACGCGGCACAACGGAACGGAGCTGTTGCTGGTCTGGGGCGCTGAGCATCTCACGGCGCACGCGGCGACAACAGGCACGGTGCTGTGGTCGGCGGGCGATTTCAATCCGGGCAGGCAGCAAAACTGGGTGGCCGTGTCGTCTCCCGTACTGGCCGGGGAGACGGTGGTGGTGCCATACGGGCGCGGATCGAGGCTGCATGGCATAAAGCTCGGCGGCAGCGGAGACGTGACGGCGACCCATCGGGCGTGGAAACGCGAAGACACCGGGACGTTTGTGCCGACCCCGGCGGAGTACAAGGGCAAGGTGTATCTGGTCCGCGACCGGGGCGAAGTGGAGTGCATTGACCCGGTCACGGGGAAGACGGAATGGAGCGGGCAGTTGCCGAAAAGCGGGGCGAGCTATTATTCCTCACCGGCCATTGCGGACGGAAAAGTTTATGCGGCACGAGAGGACGGCGTGGTTTTCGTGGCACGGGTGGAGGGGAAATTCGAGCTGCTCTCGGAGAACAATATGGGCGAGCGGATCATCGCCGCGCCGGTGCCGGTGGGAAATCGACTGCTGCTGCGGGGCGAGAAGACGCTGTTTTGCATTGCGTCGCAGTGACGATGCGGACGGATAAGAGTCACCACCGATGCGCAGCCGCTCCACTCATCCTTTTCCCCGCCGCGCAGCGGCTAGGTTCAATCAGATCGCTGCTTCGAACAGCCGACCTGCTCTCCGATTCGGCGGTGGAGATTTATTGATCGTTTTATTTTGCGCTCAAGCTCAAGCTCAGGCTTCGGCTTTCGCTGAGTTCGGTCGTTCGACGGCATGATAAACATTAGCGAATCCTATAGCGTCGTTATCCTAAACCAGGCCGGACAAGTAATCCATCGCGACGGGACTGTTGACGTGGCGGATGGGGAACCGGTTCGCTTGCAAGAATTCAACGACCTGGAGAAGGCGAAGGAATTCTGAACGCGACTGGCCCGTCATGCTCCCTTCTTCCGATGCCAGATTTACCACGGGCAGGTCAAGGTCTTCGAGGAGGCGGACGCCGAATGACCGAAGCTTGAACAGGAACGCGTGCGGGCCGCCTATGCCTTGGCCAAGCGCCGCACCCGGATAGACATACTGATCACGGTGGTTGCTCTCGGCTTCTGCGTCTGGGCCCTTCGCTATCTGCCGTCGGGGGTTGGCAGCTTGGTTTGCGGTCTCGCGCTTTTCTATGGTTCCGCAGGCATCGCGTTTGGCTCGAAAGAATCTCTGAGAAGCAATGCCGAGAACATCGGCACTCGGAATCCCACGCTGGCCCGCGCCGCCGGCATTGTGTGCTTGCTCGCCGCGGGCGCTCTCGTGGTCACTTCAATAGTTCACCTGCTTCACAAACCATGACCAAGGAAAACTACGGGCCGACCTGAGCGCGATAAAACCTCGACCGCACGGCTGAGGACTCCAGATCGACGAACGTGACATCGCCGGTGGCCGAATTTGTCACGAGGAGCTCCTGCCAGTTCTGGAATTGCGTCGAAGCCTGCAAATGGTATTGGCGGTTATTGATAGGACATCGGTTTATTGAGGCTCCGCGATTATTAGGGTGGAGTGATTCAGATCAACGCGCTCCCAATTTCCCTGGTGGATGATCCGGGCAACGGGCGGACCGCGGCGATTGCCGAGGTGTTGATGAGGTACCAGGACGCACTGCCAACGCCGGAGATGCGGGCGGCGGAGAACTGTGATTACGATGTCGTCTGCGCCCGGCATCCCAACCCGCGCGTGACGCTCGAGGATTTCGTGCGGCACATTGAACATGCCGTGGCGGTGGCCGGCATCGACCACGTGGGCATCGGATGCGATTTTGACGGTGGGGGCGGCGGTTTTGAAGGCCTCCGCGACGTGAGTGATTTTCCGAACATCACACAGGCACTGCTGGCGCGCGGCTGGAGCGAGGCGCCGCTCGCGAGACTTTGGGGCGGGAATACCCTCCGGGTGCTGCGGGCGGCGCGCAAATAGCTTTGAGGTTTCGGCGGCGAACGGGCAGGCTTCATTCCACGCCCCAAAGTTGGAGGACAAAATCATGTCGTTTCGTACCTTCGCGTTCACCCTCATCATCGCGCTGTAGCTGTTTGCCACCGGCGGCGCTCTTGCAGCCAAACCCGATCTGCCGAGCGACATACCGGAAAAGTTCCTGCCCAAGCGCGACAGTTACGATCACGTGCGCCGGATCGAGAAGATCCCGATGCGCGATGGGGTGAGGCTCCATACCATCATCGCGGTGCCCAAGGGGGCCAAGGGCGCGCCCATTATTCTCAACCGCACTCCCTATGATGCCGGCAAGAAATTTTCGCGGTTGGAGAGCCCGAACCTCGCCGCGGTCGTCCCGTTCTTCATGGATACCGTTGCTGAGGCGCGCTGTATCATCGTCGCGCAGGACGTGCGCGGAAAGTATAAATCCGAAGGCAACTATGTCATGAACCGCCCGCCCATCGGGCCGCTGAATGCTTCCGACACCGATCATGCGACGGATACGTTCGATTCCATCGACTGGCTGGTGAAGCACCTGCCCGAAAGCAACGGGCGGGTGGCCATCGTGGGCGGCAGCTATGAAGGATTCACGGCCCTGATGGGAACGCTGCGTCCACACCCGGCGCTCAAAGTAGCGATCGCCTATGCGCCGATGGTGGATGGCTGGATGGGAGACGATTGGTTCCAAAACGGCGCGTTTCGCCAAAAGGGCTCGCTCGATTACATCTATGGGCAAGAGGCCACGCGCGACGGCAGCGAAGAATGGTGGTCGGGCCACCGCGATGAATATGCCGAATGGCTGGAGCAAGGGTCCCCCGGCGATATGGCCAAGGCGAAAGGCATCGACGGTTTGGGGTTTTGGAAGACTTTGATCGCGCATCCGACTTATGACGCGTTTTGGCAGGAGCAGGCTCTCGATCGGTTTTTCGCCCGGCAGCCGATCACCGTGCCTCTGATTATCGTTTCAGGGCTTTTCGACCAGGAGGATATTTATGGCGGCTCGGCCCTTTTTCGCGCCCTGTCCAAGCGCGCGGATGCCGCGGGACGGTTGCACTTGGTGCTAGGTCCTTGGAATCACGGAGGAGGGCGAAGGGAAGGCGGCGAAATCGGGCCGATCCATTTCGACGGGCAGAATGCAGTCTGGATTCGCCGCACGGTGGTGCAGCCGTTCCTGGAGCATTATCTCAAAGATGCGTCCAAACCGGATCTGGCGCCGGCCCTGGTCTACCAAACCGGCACCGACCGCTGGGAGAAGTTTCAAACCTGGCCGGCAGGCTGCGTGGCCGGTTGTGCGGCCAAGACCAAGCCCATCTATCTTCACGCCAAGGGAGGCTTGGAATTTGAGCCTCCGGGCAGAGCGGCCGCGACGTCGGACTCGTTTGTCTCCGACCCCGCCAAGCCTGTGCCCTACATGCCGCGTCCGGTGGTGTCGATGGGACCAGAGTCGCGCTGGGGTGAATGGTTGCTGATCGATCAACGCTTTGTCGATGGCCGACCCGACGTGCTCACCTACACGACCGAGCGATTGACGCAGCCCGTGACGATCTCGGGCGAGCCGGTGGCGCGTTTATTTGCCGCCACCACCGGATCGGATGCCGATTGGGTGGTGAAGCTGATCGATGTCTGGCCAGATCAGGACGTGAATCGGCCCGTGATGGGCGGCTATCAGCAAATGATCGCGGCGAGCATATTGCGCGGCCGCTATCGCGAGGATTTCGCGCGCCCGAAGCCCATCGAGCCGGGCAAGGTGCTGGAGTACAAAGTCCGCCTGCCCCACGCCAATCACATGTTCCTGCCCGGTCACCGGATCATGGTGCAGATCCAATCCACTTGGTTTCCGCTCTACGACCGCAACCCGCAGACCTACGTGGGCAACATCTTCTTCGCCCAGCCCGCGGATTATGTCGCCGTGACCCACACCATCCATCACAGCCCGGACCAGCCGAGTGCGATCGAATTGCCGGTGGTGGAGGGGGCGGCCCGCTAGCCCGCATTTTTCACCCTCAAACTGCCTGTCAATCATGTCCAAATTTCACCGCGGCGGTTCTTCGGTGCTGGCGTCGAGTTCATGCGGGCTAAAAGCAAAACCGCCTAGCAATTTTGCCTGTAGCCCGGAAAGCGGCAAAGGATTGGCTGGCAGAAAAAGCGACCGAACAGAGTGTGGCTTCGCTGGAGAGCAGAGGGTGAAATTTCCGGGCTAGGGCAAGAGCGCCGCCGCGAGGTAGGCGCCTGGCATTGGGTGCGGCAGCGGGATCATCGAAGATGAACCTGATCGGAACCACGATGCTCATGGCGACAGACTGGCCGTCGCGCGAACCGGGGGTGAATTTTCACTCTTGCAGTGCCTGCCTGGCCGGATCGACGAACTGGGCATCGGAGGCGTTAGCGAGGGCGATATGCCGGACGGCGCCCTTTTCGTCGATCAGGCACATCAAACTCACTTCGCCTTCGATGCCGGCGCGTTTCAGGTTTTCGGGGAAAGCTGGCGCGACGGCCCGGACAACCCGGGGTGCGGTCCAGCTTGCGGGCAGGTCGGCGGCGGCGATCAACTGGGATTCAGGTGAAGCAGGCGGGGTAACGCTGTTGGAACAGCCTGAGAGAGCGAACAACAACGCGACAACCGAGATCGGGCTGGCGGGATGAGCAAACAAGACAGGGTGGGAGATTGAGTTCATGGCGATGGATGAATGAAGTGATTTCAGTCCGAGAACTCGCCGGGCTGGTGCGGAGTCACCGCAAAGCGATGATGCGACGAAAATCAGCGTTCAAGTGACGGCCGGTTGCGACGACCGGCGCCGTCCGCCTGGGGTACCTGAACCTCACGGGTCGGAAGACAGCCCTTTGCGCCGCGTTGACACCACGCCTCCCGGCTGCGCCATTGGTTTGCCATGTCGACCACGTCCCTCTCTCCGCTCGCGCCGTTCCGCGGGGCCAACGGTGATTGAGGAGTTGTTGGGCGACGTTGAATAGCATTGAACGTGGCGTTCCCGCCATGGCACCGAAATTTCCGATCACGCGTGCCTTCGGATCATTCTGGGTAATCTGTCCGCGAATCGCAACCGCTTCCGATTGAAGCGTGCTGGGGACATTCGAGGGAATCGGCGTCCATTCTCGAGGGACTCGTCGGCCCTCCAGTGAATCCAGGTACGGATTCCAAGCTAGCGTAGAGACATAGGTTCTTCTGCTGGCCAGCAACACGATCATGGCCATGATCCGGTTCACGATGGCGATCAGATTTTGGTGTAAGGGCCTTCGCACAAATGGAAACGCGACTTCGTGAAAGAGTGTTCGGACATCGTCGCCGTGCCACCATCGCCGGTGCAATAACCATAGACAGAGCGGCACGTTCATGGCCTTCCACCCAAACCCATGTGGCACATACTGCACGAGCAATGTTCGCGGTGCTGGGAAGCAATTGAGTTCGCGTGAAAGTCGCTGTAATGCCACGATGCCGAAACGACCGGGCAGGCGATGCACAGCGAGCCTGTATTGGCATGCTATTGAGTCCTCGATACCTGGACACCAAACGTGAACATTAACGCCTATTTCGGCCAATCGCGTAGCCAACGCAGCCAAGTAGTCCGAAACACCGCCGCAGTCGGGAGGGTATTCGCCGGTTATGAAGTGGCAGATTGGAATCAGCTGGCCAGTGCGGTAAAAAAAACGCGTCCGCAGTTTTTCAGGCGAGGCTTCGGCGAGTGGGATTGCGATTTGGTCGCCATCACTGTGAACAAATCGCTCGAAGTGATCGGAAGGAAAGAACGCCAAGATTTGCTCGGCAGATCCGCCCGCTTGCTCCAAGCCGTGGCCCAGATGGACTTCCACGGACCAGTCCGTCGGCCCGGCAAGTGTTGCTGTCGCGGATGCTAGTGCTCGGCCCTCGAAACCTTCAATATCGACCAGCACAACATCGGGTCGGCCATATTGCTCGGACATGGCGTCAATAGTTGTGGCCGGCACGGTAATCAATCCACCGTAATCACCCAACTCCCCCGCTTGGCCATTCCAGCCACCCGAGAACTGCATCTCACCTACCCGATCACCGACGGCCGCGTGAATCGGGAGAAGCCAAGGTATCTCGTTGAGCATCGCGTTGCGATGGCACAATTGAATGTTGTGAGGATTTCCTTCGATCATGATACCTGCCCGCGTGGCCCCACGCGGTGTCCGAGAATCATGCCGACGACCCCCTGATGAGCGCCGAAGTCGAACACCCTTGCTCCCGGTTTCAACCTGCCACGGCCAAGAACATCGAGTTCGGGTAAAGTCTCCCAGTCGTGATCGTACCACCCCTCGCCCATGCCATCCGCCAACTCAACTTTTAAGGGAATGCCTGCGTAGGTGTGGGATACGACCCGGCGTGGATAGTTTCGGACCACCGTTCCAATTTCCAGCGTTGCAGTGTCCGTCGTATCGGGCCAGGTGCGATACGACGGAGGAAGTCTTTCAACATGGCATGACTACCTTAAGTGGATTTTGGCCGCATCGCGAACACATCACACGTCGCATGACCAAGCGCGAGGAGTGCCTCCAATACGGCCGGTGCGGTGACAGCTTCTGGGAGACATTGATAGGACATCGGTTTATTGACGCTCCGCGATTATTAATTCTCGTTGAGAGCGGGCTTGCGCGGCTCGTGGGCACGAGTGTCACGCATCCGAGCGGCATGAAAGCGGGCGATTACATTGATAAACTCCGAGAACTGGAAACGACGGCGAGAACAAAGAAAATCGGAGCGTGGGCGAACTCGCAACCGGATTTGCTGTATCCGGTGATCGATGAACAAGTGGAGGAGGCGGGATCGAGCAGGTGGATTGAACGAGGAATTTCCTTCGGGCTTGGCGTGGTGGTTGTTGGTGCGGCGTGGTTCGTAACGAGGTTACGCGGCAGTCGGGCCTAGCTCCACAACGATGGCTGGCGGGGTTAGATGCCCATGGTTAGGCGACGGCTACTTTTTGCTCGCACGCTGTTTGCCAAGCGCTCGGGTCTCCGCATCGTCGAGCACTATGGCGATGTCGCAATCCATGATACTGTTCCAGTTCAAGGCCCAGGCAGAAACGGCCTCCGCACTGTCAGATTCGCAGATGAGGACGCCGCGGCCACGACCCAAATCATGCTAGCGCCCAATTTGTTTGATGCGATCCCCCCGGTCCGCGGCATCCTGCTCCGGGGTCATCTGCGAAAACGCTGCCAACCCATCGCGGAGTTTTCCAGGGTGGAACTGCCAAGTGATCATGAACTTCATGCTGATGTCCTTTCTGTTGTTGGTTGTTTTGTCACACTGCAAAAAATGAACTCCGCTTAACATTATTATTGAGCGACAGAATTGTTGTTTATTGCTTACACGGGTTTCGATTCTAAATCCGGGGGTTCAGGCTTGTCCAGCAACGAGTCTTGGCCACGCCCGGTGTTATTATTGATTGATAGTACATCGGTTTATTGACGCTCCGCGATTAAAGTGTTCGCCGGTGATCGAATTTCTACGCTCTGTGGTCAGATTGCAGGTCTACCACACCTCAGGGCACTGTCGGCCAGTGGTCCATCGGAGAAGATCAAGGTCTCTGAGAGCCCTACCACCATTTCCAATCCACGCTCGGCTTGGGATCGAAGATCCAGACCTCCATCTGCTTGGGATCGGGGAAACGGTAGATTTCCACGTGCCCGTCGCCGAAAAGCATGTTGAAGCGGCTCTGGCCCTTGTAGTTGTGCCACATGCTCTTCGGATCGGTGTTGCCTCGGTTCGAGTGCCAAGCCCAGTCACCCTGGACGATCTTGTGGGAGGCCCCAGTCGCCACCTCAGAGGTCTTGATCGGCGACTTCGCGTAGGCATCGGTGGACCCCGCATCGCCCATCACATGGCGGGTGCGAAACGAGTCGTGCTGCCATTGCGGGAGGTAGCTGGTGCCGTAGTTCAGATAGCAGTTCTTGATGTTCGCCCCATTGAGCAGATCTCCCTTGTCGTTCGGGCAACGGAAGGTCTCGAAGGCTGGCGCATAGACATTGAGGGGACGGTTGGTGGCGGCGACGAAGACGCTGTAGGTCCCATTGGTGCCGCCGGATCCATGCCAGTCGCGGGTGAGCGGAAACGTTTGGCTGTTGTCATCGGCATACATCAGAACGGCGAGGCCGATCTGCCTCTGATTGCCTGCGCACTTCACTTGGGTGGCCTTGGCCTTCGAGCGGGCGAGCGCCGGCAGCAGCATGCCGGCCAAGATCGCGATGATGGCGATCACCACGAGCAGTTCGATGAGCGTAAATCCTCGATGAGGGGACGATTGCAT
The DNA here is from genome assembly GCA_009695205.1 of Pedosphaera sp. Lineage (GTDB taxonomy): Bacteria > Verrucomicrobiota > Verrucomicrobiia > Limisphaerales > UBA9464 > SIBK01. The sequence goes on from SIBK01000092.1 coordinate 20,311, forward strand.
TGATAGGAATTTTCTTTTTTTGACGCTCCGCGATTAAGGGAAATTTGGTTTATTGAATCTGGCGAATTTCGATGGTTATCCTCCGTCAGTGGGCGGTAAGCAAGTGAATTTAGAGGCTGGCGACCGACAAACGGTGGGCTGGAGAGTGGGTTGAGGCTGAAAGAGGGGAAAATGGAGGCTGATGGAGGTGTTTTTGGCAATATTGAGACGCGATGGTGAGTACTGATCGTGTTCAAGATCCGTCGGTTATCACGTTCTCGTCGTCTGGCATCGGGTCGGAGTCGATCGGGAATTGGGGGTCCGGCTCCGGGGGATCCGCAGATGGGGGCGGGCGAGCTGGGGCGAACTTCGCAGGCCCGCACCCGAGGTTGAGATGGCGGCGGGCGAACTCCAGGCAGCCGATGGGCATGAGATTTCCTCTTCGCTCATCAGATCCGTGAAGCCCTTCGTGAGCGCGTCCACCACCCACCCGGGCAGCCCGAAGAGCGTCGCCTGCTCCTTGGCATGGACGAAGGGCTTGACGTAGCCATTTCGCCATGTGGCGTCGTAGATCACGCGCCCAGCCTCGGCGGCGTCCTTCATTCCAACCAACTTCGGGGCTATCGCGTCCCGCATCCGAGCGATGGAGATTGCCGCCCGCCTGGCGAATGCAGTGAAGATGCGCTCGATTTCGGACTTGCCGATGAATGCGCCGGAGTCGATTCCGAGCCGAGACTGCGCCAGGAGGTTCTTCACTTTTTGGTCGCTATAATTCCTGCGAACCTTGTCCCACTTCTCAAACTCAACTTCGTTCTGATTTCGGTCGGCTGCCGACATTCTGTCTTCGGCCCGGGCAATCCATGCGGAGAGTTTGAGAAGCTCATCCGCCAGCGAGCGATTGACGACCGAAAGATTCGGCACCGGTTCGCGCTGCTGAAAGCTGTCATCCGCCACTTGACCGCGCATGGACCGCGCCTTCGCCCGGATCCTGGGATGAGTCCCCACTTTCTTGAGGAGCACTTCGGCCAGCGCCGCGTCGTCATCCACGGGATAG
>SIBK01000011.1 GCA_009695205.1 Pedosphaera sp.
TGCGTTGAGCCTGCCGGATTTTCCTCCCAATACCGAACATCAACATCGTCCGGTTCATGATGGCCAAGCGCCGAGCGTTAAAGGCAATTGACCGCTCTCAATAACATTTCCATTTGGCCACCATAAACGGGTCGTAAACGGGTCGCTTCTAATCGCGGAGCGTCAAAAACCGATGTCCTATCAATATATTCAGCTTCCTTTCAGAAGATTTCCCCGTCGCGCAGGCTTGGCTGCGCTCCTCGCCCTGTCCGCACTCTCACTGCCCGCCCAGTCGACACCCGCCAAGGCCAGCGCGGCGAGTGTCGCCAGCGACGCGGACGTGCTTGGCGCGGAACGCCTGTTTTCGGCTTGGATGGAAGGGCAGATTGCGTATCGGGGGCTGCCCGGCACCGCCGTGGGGGTAGTCAAGGATCAGGAACTGATCTGGTCCAAAGGCTTCGGCTTTGCGGACGTGCAGGCCAAGTTGCCGATGACGGCCACCACCAAGTTCCGCGTGGCATCCAACAGCAAGCTGTTCGCGGCCATCGCGATCATGCAACTGCGCGAGGACGGCAAGGTCGGCCTGGACGATCCGGTGGTGAAGCACCTGCCGTGGTTCAAGGCCAAGCCCGCCGGGGATGACGATGGTCCGATCACTATTGAACAGCTGCTGTCACACAGCTCGGGGCTGCAGCGCGAGGCAGGAGATCACTGGTCCTCGTTCCAGTTCCCGACCCGCGAGGAGATCCAGCGGCTGTACTCCGACCGCCAGGCGGCGTTCGCTCCTTCCGTCCGGTGGAAGTATTCCAACCTCGCCTATGCTATCGCCGGTCTCGTCGTCGAGCAGGCGAGCGGGCAGCGGTGGGCCGACTATGTGGAGCAGCACATCTTCAAGCCTCTGCACATGCAGAACTCCAGCGTGGACCAAAACGTCCCCGGGCTGGCCGTTCCCTACGGCCGTCGCATGCCGGACGGGACGCGCGAGAAGCTGCCCTTCGTGGACGCACGCGGCTTGGCGGCGGCCGCGGGAGTCACCTCCACTGTCGAGGACTTGGCGAAGTTCATCTCGGCGCAGTTCCGCCGTGGCCCGCGGGGACCTGGGCAAATCGTCAGCAGTGGCTCTTGGCGCGAGATGCTGCGGGTGCGCTCGGTGGAGGAGAACTGGAAGTGGGGGAGCGGCCTGGGATTCGACGTGGAGCGCGTCAAAGATCGCACCTATATCGGGCACGGAGGCGGCTACCCCGGCAATACGACCCAGACCCTCATCCAGCTCGACGATAAGGTGGGCGTCATCGTCCTCACGAACACCGACGACTCGAACCCGGACGACATCGCCAATAAGTTGATGAACACCGTGGGCCAGGCGATCGCGAAAGCCGCCGCGGCCAAGCCTGCGACCGTGGCCTGGGACCCGGCTTGGGAGCGTTTTGCGGGCCTCTACCGAGGGCGATACAAGGACCAGCAGGTCGTGCTCCTCAACAAGAAACTGGTCATCATCGAGCCCAACAAGCCTAACTTGGATCCATCCACCACGCTCGAACCGCTCGGCGGCGGGCGCTTCCGTTTTACGGCGGCCACCGGCGGAGGCGAGGTGGGCGAGGTCGTGCGATTCGTCGAGGAACCCGGCCACCCGATGCGGATGTTCTGCGGAGACTCGTGGGTGGATCGGATCTCAGCCCCTTGAGCGCAACACGATTGAGCAGGCTGTCAGTCAGTGGGCCCACTTACCTTCCGCGTCAAAAAAGCAAATCCCTGTTGATCGTTAACTATATCGGTCAGAGTTCACGCTCAAAGAAAGAAGGCGCCAGCGTTTAACCAGCAAAAGGCCACTGGCCAAGGAGACTCCCTAAACAGAGCGTGGTTTGTGTTTTATTGTGGCTTACCACATTCCACATTTGCCCCTTGGAATGTGGCATTTGTGGTTGTGGCGGTAGTAAAGATATGTTGATCCCACATTCCACATTTCCACTTATATGACAAGGGGATGTGTGGGATAACATTTGGTGAATGAAGTCATTGACGTTTCCCTTGTTGAGTAAAAAGAAACCACGCTCACTTCTTTCCCTTTTTTCGGGGGTGTTTCCCCTTGCCTTTACGGATTGCCTTTTCTTCGGTCACTAGCGGGTCGTGTTGACTAGTAGGCTCGACAATTATCGGAAGGCTTGGATCTCGCGGCACGTCATATGTTCCGCGTCCAGTCCGAATAATCACCTTTCGTTCTAGCGCATCGGCTAGAGCATTCTCCACCGTTCGATAACCGGCTTTGCCTTCGAGTACGCGGAAGATAGCCCCTGATGATTTTGCGCCAGATTTGAATACGCTAACCAGGTCTTCGAGGGTTTAATCGCGGAGCGTCAACAACCGATGTCCTATCAATGCCAAGCACGCCATTGCTCACAATAAAATCATGGTGATCGACGGTGAAACGATTTTGACCGGCTCCTTCAATTTCTCCAAGGCCGCAGAGGAAAAGAACGCGGAAAATCTGTTGGTGATTCGGGACGCGGAATTGGCGAAGCAATATACGGCCAACTGGCGGCAGCATGAGAAGCACGCCGAGGCGTATCGGCGGTGAATCTGTCCACAACAGACTTGCACCTTTTGCGAGCGGCTGAGGGCTGGATTGAGCTTGGCGACTGGCAATCAGCCAATGAGGAGTTGGAGAACATCACGCCGACACTCCGCGCCCACCCCGATGTTTTGAAGATGCGGGTGGCCGTTTATATGGCGGCGAAACATTGGGAACTGACCTTGGCCGTTGCGGAAAAGTTGGTGGAACTGTTGCCGGGCGATCTCAACGGCTGGATTCACCGCTCGTTCGCGTTGCACGAATTCAAGCGCACCGCCGAGGCTGGGCGCGTGATCTATGATGCCACCTGGCGCGCGGGCTACGTGAAGCCCTTCGTCCATGCTAAGGAGCAGGCTACGTTTTTCGGGCTTCCCGCCTGGGTGGTGGAGGCCCTCACGACCGGCTTCATGGAGCTCGTGGACGATTCGAAACCTGCGGCACCGTGAAACCGACCGGCTGCCTAGAGTTCGCCCCGGCTCGCAGGTGAAGCGCCGGTCAGGTGAAGAGGTATCAGCAGGAGCCACCATTCCCCCGTCGAGTACCCCGGTGCCGGGATCCGGGCGAAGGGGACAAGTCCTTGGAGCATCCCCACCGGATACTCGGGGGAAGCTGGGAAAGCAACGGCCATGACGCCCCGCAATGCGGCGATGGAATCCACACGGAAGAGAGCGTTTCAAAATTGCGCCACTAATTGCGCCACTGTTTCCATTTTGACCTCCGAGACGGATTGGCGGACTAGAAGTGCACTTCACTCAATAAACACAGGGGTCTAATCGACTTTATACGCAACGCTTTGAAACCCATAGAAAAGGGGCGAAAATGGAATTCAAGATCCCGTGTTTCCTGCCCCCGGAGCACCGTGAAGTGGGCGGGCCCACCCGGGTCCATTGGCATCGGGGCAGCCTGGATTCCGCGCTCGGAGGTACGCTCGATCGCGTAAACAAATTCGCCCGGGATTTGAGCACGGACGCGGTAAGCCGCGGTGGCAATTCGCCAAAACGGAACTCACGCTTGTCATCAGTGAGGACCGCGGCCTTGAAAGGCTTGGCCAGTGGAAAGGGTGAGGGTGCAAAACCCTCGAGCTGCCAATTCAACATCACGTAGTAAATTGGCGTGCGCCGGAGGGCATCGATCTTCACGCGATGCTCTCCTGCCTCCAGGGTCACCGTTTCCCCCTTCTGGGAGCCAGAGCCGATCACGCCGAGGTCGATAGCGGTCTTGCCATCGATCAACAGTCGCACCCCGGGGCCCGCGATGAGCTCGAAATCAATTCGCAGGGACTGGTCCAGGGTAAACGTACCGGTCCAACGCCCGTAAAAGAACTCGTTCTCGCCCACGCCCTTGAAGGGCAACCAGCCTCGGCCCTTGGGGAATTGAATCTTTGAGACGCGATTCGTCGCATCGGGCACGGCACCGTCGGCCAAATCAGGAAATCGCTCGGGGCGCGATTTCAGCCGGAAGTATTCGCCCAGCAAGCCATTGGTCATGAGCTCGAGCGGCGGCCTTTGGGAAAGCGCCTGGACGACCACCGCGCGCAGCGGCGTTTGGTCAAAAGCCACCACACTGCCGGAGAGGCTCGCAAACTCGCGCAGTTTCAAATCGAGCCGGGATTCGCCCGGTTTGAAGACGCGATTAGTGAGAAACAGACCCAGGCTGCGTCGCTCGGGAGTGAAGGATTTGGCCGACACGGACACCGGCCGGTCGGTCGGTTGCAGCAACATCCGAAACTCACTCCGATCGTTCACCGATGCCTCCTTCGCCGGTTGGCCTTCCGGTTCGAATCGAACCATCGCTTCCGTGAGCAATTCCCCCTTGGAGTCTGTGACCCGGCCGACGATGAGCGTCGGGTTGCCCAATTCCTCGGCGGACGGAATCGCCGCCGGGGCGAGGCGAGCGTTAAACCTGAGTTGGGCGTCAAAATGGTTTGGGGTGGCGTCGCGTCCTGGCCGGGCGGGGTCATCGAAATTCCACAACCCCGCCAGGCCGTCCTCCTGGCCGGTCAGCCGTTGAAATAGATCTTCACCCCGCCCTTGCCCGTCACAACCGCGATGTGACACCAGCGATTGGTTTGGATGACACCGGGGGCGACGACGTCTTGATTCCTGCCTCCGGGGGTCCAGAGCTCAAATGCAAGGTCCGAGGTGGTCTCGCGGTTCCCAATCAGCAGCGCCTGCGACTGTTTGCCAAAATCAAAAAAAACGCATCCAACTGCCGATCCTGTCGCAACGTGCCCACCCCTCGATGGTGGCCTCCTCGAGATCGTTGAAAAGGTTGCCGGGGAGTTCCACATAACTCTCGCCGCCGTCAAGTTGAAGCGCTTGGTTGACGGAAGCTTGAGTGCTGGCGGAGGTTGGCTCGGGCAAGGCAATGTCCGCCCGATTCGGCGGCGTCCGCTCGGCGAGGGTGATCGTCCGGCCCGCCCCGAAATAAACCGGGCCACCGGGGCCAGCGGCCCGAACCCGGTATTGACCCGGTGCGACATTCTTGAAGCGATACTCGCCCCGGGCGTTGCTCAGGGTCGTGGCGACGACGTTGGTTTGTGGGAGCCTCTCGAGTTGCACCTTGACCCCGGCGCGGGGCTTATAGTCTGCGGAAAGGACGCTGCCGAACACGCTGGGCATCTCGTAGAGCGTGAAATCCAGCGTCCTGCTGCCACCGCCCGAAAGGTTGAGCCCGTTGGTCTCGTAGGCGAGGTTCTCCTTGGTGACGCGGATGTCATAGGACTGCCCGGCTAGCTTGGACCATTGCATCCGGTATTCGCCCGCGATGTTTGACCGTGCCTTCCCGACCTCCATTCCATCCTGGAGCGTCACTATGTCGGCGTTGCGCAGCGGTTGGCCCTCGGCATCGAGCACCCGTCCCGTGACTACGACCGGGAAGCTGAATCCGAGCGCGCTCGGCCGGCGTGCCGTCACGATTTTCGCGTTCTCCTTCAAGGCCCCGTGATGCCGCCCCGGCGATGCATCATTGGCTGTGTTGTCATTGAAGTTCCAATGGCCCACCAATCCCGGCTCGTTTCCCTGCAGGGTCTTGAACATGTTTTCCTGAACTTTCCGCTCGCTTCGCTGCGCGCGCCAAATTCGGAATTCGTCGATCTGGCCCTACATTGGCGGGTCTAACTCGTTCGGCGTAACGGTCTTGCCCACGCGATTGAGATCGCCGTTCTTGAGGGCGGCAAAACTGCCGGTGTAGTCGTTTGTGCCGACCGTGACACCGTTCAGAAGGAGCCGCATTCCGCCCTTGCCGGAGACGGCGGCCACGTGCACCCATTCGCGGGCTCGGAGGACACCGGGAGTGACGATTTGATGGAACCCTTGCGCCGCGTCCGAGATGATGAACCAAAGGCTCGTATCGCCCTGGGTGGCGATGCTCAGGTCGTGCGTGGCGGCCCCATAGGTGAAGAGCCGGTTCCATCCGGTCCCGCCGAGGCGATCCCATTTCACCCACGCCTCCACCGTGGCCTCCTCCAGCCCGTTGAAAATTGCGGGCGGCAATTCCACAAAACCCGTCGTGCCGTCGAGTTGAAGCACCTTTTCCTGCAGTTCCTCAACCGCGCGGATGGAAATCTGTTCGTTTACGACCCGGGCGTTGCCCATCATTTTTCCGTCGTGACCGTGTCCCGTCGCGTCGCGCCCGGGTTGGGCCGCATCGATGAAATTATAGAGGGCCAGCAACCCGGGTTCCTTGCCGGTCAACTTGGCGGCAAGGTTCATTCGAACCTGCGCTTCGGTTCGCGCCGCGCTCCAGATGCGCACTTCCGCCATCCGGCCGCGAAAATCTGCGTCCGCTAACTGCGTCCGAAAATTGGAGTGGCCGAGGAAATTCTCTTTTCCCTGCGTGCTGTCGACCTGGTTGGCCTCGGGAACCGTCATCAGCAGGGTTCCGTTGACCATGAGCTGGAGCCCGGCGGCAGAACGCACGGCGGCGATATGAAACCACTGATTTGGGAGCAAGATGCCGGGCAAGGAGACAGCCTCGTAGATGTTGCCCTTGGGCGACTCGAACCAGAGGGTGGACGTCGTGCTCCGATTCTGCACGTTGATCAGGAAGGGGCCCGCGCCGAAATCGAAGAAGCGCGAGGCGTTCTGGAAACTCGCCCAGTTCAGCCAGCCTTCGACGGTGACCTCATTGACGTTCGCGAGCAGGTTCGCGGGCAACTCGACGTAGCTGCCGTCGCCGTCGAGTTGAAGTGCACGGTGGGTCGTCAAACCCGCCGGCTGGGCGTTGAGCATTCATGCTTGAACTAGCAATGCGGCTAGGAGGAATCCGGCGCCGAAGAACCGCTGGCAATGCCTTGAACGCAGCAGGGTGACGCCATTCGGGTTGCCCGCCAGAGGGTCGTGCGCGGGTGGGGCCTTCGTCGGTGGTGGCTTCATCGACGGCACAACTAAAAAGGTGTTGCCTAGAATCTAAGGCCAAACGCCCCGCGTTTGCCAGCATCGCTTTGCATAGCGGATTCGACTTGCGTCCGCGGTGCGGCAGTTGGAGCCTGCCACAACACTCCCCGCCCATGAAGCCCACCTCTTTCTCTCGACGGGAAATGTTTCAACTTTCCGCCGTCGCGCTGGCCACCGGAGCGACGCAACCCCATGGAGCCTCCGTCCCGAAGAAACGGGTTGTGATCATCGGCGGCGGGATCGGCGGATTAAGTTGTGCGTTTGATCTGCGGGAGCGCGGACATGACGTGACGGTTTTGGAGGCCTCGAGACGCACCGGCGGGCACGTGAAGACCATCTACGATCCCTTGCCGGACGGACTTTATGCCGATGTGGGCGCCGAGCAATTCACCGATCCCGGCTACGATACCTACCGCGAATGGGTGCGGAAATTTGACCTGCCGGTGCTCGATTATGCGCGTCGTCGGAAAATGTATGCCAACATCCGGGGCAAGTGGCGCACTGAAGAGGAACTGGCGGAGGCAAAGACCCAGCGCGAGTTCGGTTTCAACGAACGCGAGGTCGCCTTCATGCAGGCGCATGGCTGGCGGGAGATGTCCCGACTCTTCTTTGGTCCAATGACGAAGCTGCTTACCGACGAATACCAGCCGTTCGGGGTGGGTTTGGATGAACTCGACCACGTGGTCCTCGGCAACTGGCTGGTGGAACAGGGTGCGTCGGAGACGGCCCGCAGTTTCTGCGGCGGCTCACGTCTCGCCACGAAGGATCAGCCCGCTTCCGAGAGCGATACCTCCGCATTGTATCGCATCTGGCAGGAGTCTATTGTGATCCTCCGCGGACTGCCGTCGTTCAAACGTGAAGTTTTTCGGCTCAAAGGCGGCAACCAGCAGCTGCCCGACACCTTTGCGAGGCTGCTCGGTGACCGCGTACGCAAAAATTGCCCAGTCACATCGCTGGAGCACGGCGCACAGGGGGTCAGGCTTACCTTCAAAGAAGGCCTGGATGACACGGAGCAGACTTTGAAGGCCGACTACGCCGTACTGTGTGTATCGCCCCTGGTTCTGTCCCGCATCAAGATCTCGCCCGCCTGGTCGGCGGCGAAGAATTTCTCGCTGCAGCACACGCCGATGGGCATGCAATCGAGAGTGGTGCTTCAGGCCAAGACACGCTTCTGGGAGGGTGACAACTTGCCCAGCATCAACCTTGAAACTGGCAACTCCGCCATGGGGCACGTCTATGAATGCGCGCATGAAGTGCCCGGGGACAGTTGCGTACTCATGGGGAGCGGTCCACCCGCCCAAACCGCCCCCGAGGCGCTGGCGGCATTTCGCAAGTTTTACCCTGGCAGAAACCAGGACACCATTGAGCAAGCGATCGTTTATCAGTGGTGGAAGGAAGAACCGTACGCCGTCGGCTGCGAACGCCATCCGTTTCCGCTGGGGAAGCTCGCCCAAGTCTGGCCGCACATCCTGCAGCCGGTCGGGCGTGTGCACTTTGCGGGAGCTGCGTATGACAACCTCCCCTGGGGACAGGACGCCGCCACTCGCTCCGCCCGTCGTGTCGCGAATGCGATCGATGCAGCGTAAACATCTCGCGCTCTGGTTACCTTCGGGTCCTGATCATCGTCGCGCTGTTGGCGTTGGGAGTGAGGGTTGTCATGCGAAGAAAAGAAAAGGGACAGGTTCAATATCCTATCAACGGACCCTACCGGCAAGGTAATGCGGTCCTCGGACATCCCCTGAAGCGGACTTGTCGTGGTGATTTTAGGGTTTGGCGGGAGGCACGGGCAGTGCAAAGGCCACCAGACTGCCTCCGGCTGGACGGCCGGACTTTCCTCCACCCGCAGAAATGACAACATATTGCCGACCCTTCACCATGTAAGTACTCGGGGTGGCGTTACCGCTAAACGGCAGGGGTGCCTTCCAGAGTAGGGCGCCCGTATACTTGTCGAAGGCCCGAATGGTTTCGTCGGCAGTCGCTGCGATAAAGAGGAGTCCTCCTGCTGTCACTACCGGGCCGCCGTAGTTCTCAGTGCCCGTGGGTGGAATGCCACGAGCCTTTAGTAAGGCGTATTCACCGAGCGGCACTTTCCACTTAATTTTACCGGTATTCAAATCGACCGCATTCAGCGTGCCCCACGGGGGCTTTATCGCAGGAAAGCCCTCATTGTCGAGCCAGCGGCGAAAACCGCCGAATGCATAGGGTGAACCGTTGCCGGGGGTCGCGGGAGCACTTGCGCCGCCTTCGCGCCGAGAGGCGGTGAGGGGCGCCGCATTTAGCACGTAGTCGAGGATGGCTTCGCGTTGTGCGTCCGGTATTTGATCAAATGCAGGCATACGCCCGTTCCCTTGCTTGGTGATGAGCGCAATCTGGTCGCGCGGACGCCGCGCGATCACATCGATGAGCGAAGGAAAACCGCCGAGGAGATTGCCGGCCTTATCAAGTCCGTGGCAGGCCGCGCAGTAGAGCATGTATTCGCGCTCGCCGCGCACCAAGGGAGAGCCGTCTGGGTGCCGCGTCTCCACCATCTGCACAATCCAGGGGATTTCGTTGATATTGACATAATATACACCGCCGGGATCGACCGCGCCGCCGCCCCATTCCATTCCACCGTCAAAACCTGGAAACATAATGGTTTCTCGAAGGCTGGGGGCGGGAAAGGGTCCGAAGTTGGGTGAGACCCTGAGGCGGTCCAAGGTCATCGCTTGGGTTTCGGGTGAGAGAGTTGAAGCGTCCACTTCGCCATAGTGTTGCCGCATCAGCGGCGCGGGTTTCGTGGGAAAAGGCTGGGTAGGCCAGGCCTGTTCGCCGTGGAGATCCGACTGAGGAACAGGCTTCTCTTCTATCGGCCAGAGAGGGGTTCCTGTTATACGATTGAACACAAAAAGGAGGCCGTGTTTTGTCCCTTGAGCCACCGCATCGATCGTTTTCCCACCGTGGTTGACCGTCAACAGCACGGGCGGACACGGCAAATCCTTATCCAGCAAGTCGTGGTGTACGATCTGGAAATGCCACAGGCGCTTTCCGGTTGCCGCATCCAGAGCTAAGAGGCTGTTGGCGAACAAGTTTATCCCGTGACGCTCCCCACCATAGAAATCAGGTTCCGCCGTCTTGGTTGCGATATAGACAATCCCGCGTTTTTCATCGAGAGATTGACCGCACCAAGGCATCAGACCGGTGGCGGTTTTGTAGGAATCCTTTGGCCAGGTTTCGTAACCCACTTCGCCCGGCCGTGGAATTAAATGGAAGATCCAGCGACGTTGACCCGTCCGTACATCGAAGGCGCGAACCGCTCCCGGTCCTCCGAGCCCGCCGAGGATCAATAGGTCCTGGTAGATTATTCCCGGCGTATTGAGGCCGATATTGAGACGGGCCTCGACATCCAGTCCAGTGCCGAGATGGATCGAACCGTTTTCTCCAAAGCTGCGAATGGGAGTCCCGGTTTTCGGGTCGAGTGCGAAGAGATAGGTTCCCACGCTGGTAAAGAGGCGCTGCTCGCCGCCCGATTTGCTCTGCCAATAAACAAGCCCGCGTTGTCGTCCACCGCCAATTCCAGAACGCTCCGTAGCCGGATTCCATTTCCAAAGCTCCAACCCGGTGGCGGCATCCAACGCAATGACTTTGCGGGTCGGCGAGGGCGTGTATAGCACCCCATTGATGATTAGGTTATTCGCCTGGTACTCCCCCTTGTCCCCGGTGTCGAACGTCCACGCGACCTTGAGTTGTCTTACGTTCGTTCGGTTGATTTGCCGCAGCGGCGAGTAAAGGCTTCGCCCTTTATCGCCTAAATACGATGGCCAATCGACGTTCGCCTTTGACGAAGCTGTCCGGGAAACGAGCAAGTCTGCCCCGTTCGCTCCGAAGCGGGCCATGGGAAAAACCCCCAGTGCGAGCAGGACGAACTGCAGGCGAATGATGCGCAAAGGAAAATGAAGATTCATGCTTAAAATAATGGCCTGTCCCGGGCCCATGGGACCGGTTTTCCGTTGATGGTTCGAGGAGTAAGCCATTTGAATTTGAATCCACCAATGCTATTTATCAAATGGGAAAGCGGGTGGATTGCCCGACAAGTGAAACAAGGTCTTATCTGAAACTTTGTGGCTCTGGATCCACCGGCCTCCATGCTGCGGGTTGGCGATATCTGTCACCTGTCCCAAATCAAAGAAATATATCCTCTTGCCGTGAGGAACCAGCGCATCCTTTACCGACTTCAAGAACAGGCCGAGGCGAGCCGAGAAAACCCCCGATTGCGTGATCACAATCACCCGATCATCCACTTCAAGCCGTTCGAGAATATGCCGAACAGTGAAGTACAGCGAAGCCGCCCAGGATTCGTGGACAAGCGAACCGGAAACGTAAATCTGCTCTTGGGGAATATGAGCGTCGGCCAGTCTGATCCCTTTCAGATGCGGCGGGACAACGAACACGATCCGGTCGGATGCCCCCTCGAACGAACGGAGCACCTTTCGCAGCGCCCCGGTCTCGAGCCCCCGCTTCGGAAAACTGCCGTCGGAGAACGACAGGCGACGCTCTCCGAACAGCGAATTGAAGTAGGCAATTAGGCCGATGGCCGCGCCCAACACGATTCTCTGCGCCTCCGCTGTCCTGTCCGGAAAGCGCGCCATGACCTTGCTGTGGTCGGCGGTACCGTTGAGCAGACTGACGCCGAAGTGGATGCTTTCAAAGCGAATCCCCTGCCCATCGTCCGTTGCGGCGCCTCGAATGACGTGCTCCATCGCATCCACGAATCCGGAGGTCACATATGCTTTGCGGTAACCGGTTGGATCGGTGATGCGCATCTTTGCCTGATCAGGACTGCCAAACAATGCGTACAACTGCTCCCAGTAGCCGTGGTTAATCTTGATGTAGTAGAAGTCGCGGCCCGGGAGCAGATTCAACATGCCATGCGAGGTGATCTCCGCGCAGTCGGCGAAAAAGAGATCGAGAGATGCGCTGGTGATTTTTCCGGCGATGCGCTTGATGGAATCGGCGAGCAACTTCTGGCTGGCATCCCGATGCTGGTGGTATTCGGGGCCAGCACGCTCGATGCAAGAGAGCGTCTGGTCACACCAGAGTTTCTCTGTAGCCGGATCGAATGCGGTCCAGTTGATGGACGAAGGAGCTGCCGTGTACGGTTTTAGCGATGGGGTTCGCACGACGCCCGCGATGAATCGGGCGAAGAAATCATCAAAGTCGTTGCTGCCAGGCATCTGTGTTCACCCTCGCCGCAATGCGGCCTCCAGTTGTTCAAGTAACGCCCGCCTGCGTTTCAGCGGGAGCTGCCGGGGGTGATTACCGCAGACAACCGCACACTCCTCTACATTTTTCCGCACGAGCGTCATGGCGCCTGTGGCGCTCCCGAAGCACAGTTGCACGCCGGGAAGAACGACGAAGCCGGCGCCGATGAGGCTGTGGCGGCGAAGAGTGACCGGCCCCTTGTGCACCTTGCGGAAGGCCTCAGGCACGGTGGGGTTGGTAAGGTGGCCGCCGGTGAAATTATCCGACAGCGTTAGATCGAAACGCGTCCGGCTGCTCCGGAGAAATCCTCGAAGAGAACCGCCCCCCTGCCTCCAAAGATCTGGGTTCCAGCGCCGATATGGACGTAATTGCCCAACCAAATGCCCTCAGTACCGGCGCTGAGGATCGAAAAGGCATCGATGCGCACATGGCTGCCGATCCGGATTTTCTCCGGATTGATGATTCAAACGTCGCGGTCGATCAGCACATCCGTGCCGAGGGACGCGAAACCGAGCTGGGCAATTTCGTTCGCTGTCAGGAAAAAGGACATAGCAACAGGGTGACGTGTTCACGCCTCCACGGCAGTGGCGGGACCGTGTCGTGCCGCCAACGCCCAGCGTATGCGTCGGGCCTTGGCCAGTGCCGAGTGGATGCGCTCCGCGATAACGTCGATGTCTTCAGCCGAAACCCCCGTTCCCGTGGGCAGCGCCATCAATCGCTCCGCCAGTCGGTTCGCGATGGGTAGGGCATTCGCTGAGGACCACGTCCTGGTACGGCGACTGGCGATGGCAGCCCGGAGAGAAATATTTCCGGGCGAAAATGTTTTCGGCGTGAAGAGGATCCACCAGTTCGTCGCGCATGAGCGGGCAGGAAACCGGATCGATGTCGAGTATCACGTACTGACAGTTGGACTTCTCCGTCGGATCGCGCCGGTAGAAACGGAGCCCGGGGATGTTCATGAGGCTTGACTGATACTGCTCCAGATTTCGGCGATTGACGGCGACGAACGACTCAAACTCCTCAATGCAGCCGATGCCGAATGTGGCCGAGACTTCATTGAGCTTGGCATTGGTTCCAAGGCAACCCACGCGTTCATAGCCTTGAAATCCAAAATTCCGCATCAGCCGCAGCTTGGCCGCAAGGTCGCCGTCGCCGGTAAGGACGGCCCCGCCTTCGAGGCTCTGGACCACCTTGGTCGCGTGAAAACTCAGCACCGAGACGGCCTTAAGCGCGCCGATCAGCCTGCCCCTAGAGGTGCAGCCGAAGGCGTGGGCGGCGTCAAGAATCAAGGGGATGCGAGCCTTGTCGGCGATCGCTTGCAGGGCGTCGACATCGCACGTGCTGCCCCAGAGATGTACGCCCACGATGGCCTGGGTTCTGGCCGTAAGAGTGGCGCCAATTCTGTCGGGAGAGATCATGTGCGTGTCGGGATCGACATCGATAAAGACAGGCTGCAATCGCTCCCATGCTGCGGCGTGCGCCGTGGCGATGAACGTGAACGACGGCGTGATCACCTCGCCAGCCAGTTCGAGGGCGCGAAAGAGCACCTGCATGGCGACCATCGCGCTGCACATCGCGACGGCATGAGGCGCCCCGGTCATATCGGCCAACTGTGCCTCGAAGCGTCGGACGTAGGGGCCGTCATTGGCGAGCCGCCTAGAAGCGAGAATCTCATCGAGTCGCGCGTGGAGTATCTCCCGGTTGGGAATGTTCGGCATCCCCACATGCCTCGGCTTGGCAAAAGCGGGGCGTCCACCAAGCACGGCAAGCTTTTCGCTCACGAAGTCAGCCACCCTGCGGGAAATTCTCCGGATGAGGATGCGTGAAGCAATTCGTCATTCCGGCGGCTGCGAGTGGCGTCAAACATGAGGTTCCGTTGATCGCCGGAATACGACACTTAGGGGAGCGAAGACGAGAATGGCGGAACGCGGTGCATGGAGGCGGGCTTTGAGCTAAATTCTGTCAACTTTTGGGAGATGAGCTTCGGTTGAAGGGAGACTCTTGTACGCGAATAGCTCCATGCGGGGTTATTAGTCCGCTCCATTTTGTCAAGGCGTTTCAGAACAGGTTTCAGAACAGGTGGGAGTTCAAAATGAGACTTGATGTGGGAACAAAATGAGACTGGGTCAGAGGGAGTACTTAGCGAGGATGTCGGACCAGCGATTTTCGGGTGGTTTCGGGCGCTCAGCTCACGTCTCCAAGAATGCCATTTGATGGAAGGCAAATCACACTCCACCCGCTTTTTTTCGTCATTCTTTTTGCCAGTTGATCCGGTGGCGGTCGCCGCTGTTTCCTGCCACCGTCTCGACCATGTCAGGCACCGTGGCCATCGTCGGCCGTCCCAACGTCGGCAAATCCGCACTTTTTAACCGCATCGTCGGCCGCCGCGTGGCCATTGTCCACGATCAGCCGGGCGTCACCCGCGACCGCGTCATCGCCACCGCAGAGTACTTGGGGCATCCGTTCAGTCTGATCGACACCGGGGGCATCGGCTTGATGCGGGGTGAAAAGACCGAGGACGTCATCACCGCCGCCGCACTTAAGCAAGTTGAGATTGCGATCGATGCCGCCGATATCCTCTTGCTTGTGGTCAACGTCCAGGAGGGCATTGTTCCGCTGGATCAGGAGGTCGCCCGTAAACTGCGCTTGTTGCGCAAACCCGTTCTGGTGGTGGTGAACAAGGTCGACAGTGCGAAGGCCGCCCCGGGCATTCCGGAGTTTACCGCCCTGGGCTTTGATCGACTTTTTCCGGTCACCGCGATTCACGGCGACGGGATTCAGGCGTTGCTGGATGCCGTGATCGCCTTGCTGCCACAGCCGAGTGCGGAAACCGCAACAGATTTGGACGTCGCCGCGGATGAAGAGCCAGCGTCCAAGAGACGATCCCGACGCAACAAGGGCGGTGCCAACACATCCGTCGCCGCCTCATCCCTTGCGGGATTAAAGCTGGCGATCGTGGGCCGCCCCAATGTGGGGAAATCATCGATCATCAACGCGCTGACTGGATCCGAGCGGGTCGTGGTGAGCCCGATTCCCGGAACCACACGCGATGCAATTGATGTCCCCTTTGAAGTCACCACCGAGGGGCAGACGGAGAACTACGTCTTGATTGACACCGCAGGTGTCCGCAAGGCGCGTCGGGTCGACACCACCCTCGAGTACTTCACTGTCGAACGAACGCGGGAGGCAATTGCCCGGTGTGACCTCGCCATCCTGGTGCTGGATGCCGAAGCTGGAATCACCGAGCAAGACAAGAAGATTGCCGACATAATCACAGAGAATCGCCGGGCATGCATCGTGGTAGTGAACAAGTGGGATCTTGTGGCGGAAGAGGTCCGCAAGAAGCGGGAGGCTGAATTGACCGCCCGCAGTGAGAAAACACGAGATCGTGACGACCGCGAGGAGCGGCTGACTACCTTGGCCGAATTTGGGGAATGGGTGCAATCGAAGCTCTTTTTCCTGGATTATGCCCCGGTGATTTTTACCTCGGCGAAGGATGGATTCCAATTGGATCGTTTGCTGGAAGCGGTGCGTTATGTCGCTGCCCAGCTGAAGCAGAAAGTGCCCACGGCGATTCTAAACCGGACGTTGAACGACGCTATTGAACGGCGTCAACCGGTCAGCAGTTCCGGGCGGCGATTGACGTTTTATTATGCGACCCAAGTGAGGTTGGCTCCACCGACCTTTCTGTTGTTCGTCAATCGGGACGATGATTTGTCCGAACCGTATACCAAGTATTTGTCCGGTGCGATGCGCAAGGCGTTTGGTTACGAAGGATGTCCGGTGGTGCTGGTGCCGAAGCCGCGTCCGAAGACCATAAAGACTATCCGACGGCCGCGGAAGCACCCGTATGCAGAGCCGGGTCGACGTCATCCCGGTGGAGCCAAACGACCTCGACCGCGCGTATAGAACGAAGTATTGGTTCTGGCGCTTGTTCCCGCTTCTTCTAGAAAGGCCGGGTGAACGCGCGACATCACAACACGGCGCCCTCGATCGCCTCGCCGGCGGCCAGAACCTCGCGTGCCTGCTCGAGCCGGCCTTGCTGGCTGTGCAGGCGCCCCAGGTTTCCGAGGACGGTGCCCTCGAAGGGGCGGTTGCCGACCTCGCGGTGGATCGCGAGGGCGTCCTGGTAGTGCCGCACCGCCTCTTCTATCTTGCCCTGGTCGCGGTGCAGGTTGCTTAAGTACCCTAAGAGGTTGCTCTCGAAGCGCCGGTTGCCGAGCCCGCGAGCGATCTCGAGGGCCGCCTCGAAGTGCCCCAAAGCGTCGTCCGTACGGCCTGCGAACGACATCCTAACCGCGAGGAGGTACAACGCGCGACCCCAGTCGGTCGCTCAGAGAGCGGCGAGTTCCAGGACGGGCTTCGCTAGCTTGGCCGCCAGAAGAAACAGGCCCTTCAATTCGAGCACTCCCCACGCCGCCGCGCACGTCGCCACCGCCGTCGGCGCGTCCCCGCGGCACACCGCACGCCGACAGGCTGTTATAAGGTTCTCCAGCTCGATGGAAAGCGCCTGGTGCCGCGCAAGGCCGCCGTGCGCGTCCAGGGCATCCAGTGCCTCCTCGGTCCCAAACTGCGCAAAGTAGCGGCCGTGCCGCTGAAAACCGGTGTCCTCCGCCTCCGAACCGCTCGCCCCGGCCGGGACTGCTCCGCCGGTGCGCAATTTCTCCGCCGCGTATTTCTGGATGCTCACGTACATCCCGAAGTACGGCTCGTCGATCGCCAGACGTTTCCCAGCGCCCGCCAACCACGTGCGGAACAGGCGTCCACCAGCGACTGCACCACGTCCATCGTCATCGGTGCTTCGGGCCAGGCTGAGAGATCCAGCACGCCCTCCGCCCCCTCCAGCGTGAAGCCTCCGACAAAGACTGACCTCTGCGCCAGCGCCGCCTGCTCCCACGGCGCAAGCAGCGTCCACGACCAGTCGATAGCCGCCTGCAACGTCGCCTGTCGCGCCTACACGCCGCGCGCGCCAACCAGGATTTGGAAGCGGTCCTTCAACCGGGCAAGTAGCTGCTCGGGCGACAGAACCACCGCTCTCGCCGCCGCCAGTTCGATCGCCAGCGGCAGCCCGTCCAGGAGCGCGACGATCTCATGCACGATCTTCTTGTTCGACGCCGTCAGCGCGAAGTCGACCTTCCGAGCCTGCGCCCGCACGACGAACAACTCCACGCCCGCACCATCGGCCGCCAGCGGCTCCAGCGGCAGGATGTGCTCGCCAGGCACTCCGAGGATCTCGCGGCTCGTTACCACAAAGGTCGCCTCCACGGCGCGCTCCATCCAGGGACACAGCGTCCCCGCTCCGTGGGCGATCACCTGCTCAAAATTGTCGAGGATGATCAGGCATTTCCCGCGCCCGGCGATGGCGTAGCCGAACTGCACGATGGGGTCGTCTTTGCCGAGCGGAACGTCGAGCGCGGCCGCAACGGCCGAGACAATCCCGCCCGTATTCCGCGCTTCGGAGAGATCGCAGAAGAACACGCCGCCCGGCCAGTCGCCCAGCCAGGTCCAACCCTAGCGGCGCACCAGGCGGGTCTTGCCCGTCCCGCCCATCTCGAAAAGCTCCGTAGGCTCCGCCACACCCTTCAGCCGGTAGTGCCCATGGCTCTGGACCTCCCAGCTCTCGCGAACGTCCCCGAGCGCCGCTCGCGCCGCCTCGCTCAGCAGCGTCTGCCCGCCGATGGCAAGACCCATGATGCGCGCCGCCGTGGGCTTGGCGAATCCGTCCACCTCGAGCGGCTTGGCGCCGAGCGCGACGTCAGCGGGAGCGTTCTGGGTAAGGATTACCGCGCCGACGTGGAGCCCGACGTGGGCCTGAGGCGGCGGATCGAGCGCGGCGATCACCCGATGGTACGCGAGCGCGTAGGCGGCAGCGTCGGAAGGGTTTTCGAACAGCAAAAGGAACCCGTCGGTCTTGTCGATCTCCCTCCCGTGATGCGGAATAAGAAGGTCGCGCGCAACACGGTCGTGTGCAGCCCAGACCTGCGCCATGCGCACGTCGCCCAGCAACTCCGACAGCTTTGTGCTGTCGACGACATCCGTCAAAAAAAGGGTCCGTGTATTTATAAGCATTTGCTTTAATGCTCCACGGTTTGGGAGCATTGGCCGGTTGGCAAAACGATGCGAAGGACGAATGATTTCACGTCGGTGCCACATCGCCATCGCGGAGCAGATCGACGGCATAGGCATCGGCCTTCAAAGCCTTCGAAATGAAGGCGCCGGTCGTCTTGTCGTTTTCGACTACCAGGATTCGCCATCGTCATTGCCCGCATTGATGTCCGCCTTGGCCGCCACCAACACCCGGATTATTGTGTCGTTGGTGGTCATGAACATCCGGTGTTCTGCGTCATCCAACCGATTGGGATCGGCTTGGTTTTTGAACAGCAGTTTCACGACCTCGATCCACCCCGACGTTGCGGCCTGCATCAGCAACGATGCGCCTCCTTCAAGCCTGGCGTTTGCCGCCTCAGGGTGCGCGCGGAGGAACGCCTCCACCCGCGCGATTTCGCACTGAGCAACTGCCCCGAAGATTTCACTGTTTCTCCCGCCCAACCCGGCGGCCGAACGCGCCGCCGCGAATAGGGGGCCCTCTCCGCCCAAGTTTCTCGTTTTGACCGCCGCGGGGTGTTCGAAGAGCCGCCCGACCATGGCCACGTCACCCTTCGCGGCGGCCAGATGCAGTGCGCTGGCACCCAGGACGTTCGTGGCATTCACATCCGCGCCGTTGGCTAGCAACAGTTCGGCCAACCCCAGGTAGTTCTGTGTGAGTGCCGTACCCATGGTTCGGCGGACTTGCTCGTCCCCGCCGAGCATCGCCCAATGAAGGGGGAGTTGGCCGTTCATCCCGTCCCTTACGTGGACATTGGCGCCGTGCCGTATCAGCGATTCGGCCACGTCTCAGCGGCCCATCATTACGTATGCGTGAATCAGCCAACAGGTCTGTTGGCACGCCTCACCCAGCGTCTCACCCAGCGTCTCCAGCCATCGCTTGCGATCCCTGTCGTCGGCGTAAACGGTCCGACCTTGATTACCACGGCCCATGACAGGGTAAGCCGCGCCCGCGTATTCGATTCGCCCGCGTCGCGCCACCCCCTGAATTCTGACACACCAAACGGCAATGTTTGCAACGTATGTTCACGATTCGGGGCTTGACCCCTTTAGAATCCTGGGATCGTTGCTGGGCGGACGAGACTACCCGAAGATGTCGCGGATGACGTGACCGTGGACATCGGTCAGACGAAAATCTCGTCCGGCGTAACGGTAGGTTAGACGTTCGTGGTCCATCCCGAGCAAAGCTAGGAGCGTGGCGTGCAAGTCGTGGACATGGACCTTGTCCCGGACAGAGAAGTACCCGTAGTCGTCCGTTTCGCCGTAGGTCAATCCCCGCTTAACACCGCCGCCGGCAAGCCACATGGTGTAGCCCTCGGGATTATGATCACGGCCATCCCCATTTAGCTCCGTCACCGGTGTCCGGCCGAACTCACCGCCCCAGAGAACAAGTGTGTCATCAAGCAGCCCACGGCCCTTTAAATCGGCCAACAGGGCGGCGATGGGTTTATCGACCTCGCGCGCATTCTTTGCGTGATCCCGCTTGAGGTCGCTGTGCTGATCCCATTTGTAGCTGTGAGTCACCTGAACGAATCGGACGCCTGCCTCGGAGAATCGTCGCGCCATGAGGCACTGACGGCCGAAATTGGCAGTGGCCGGATCGTTGAGACCATAGAGTTCCTGTGTGGCCTTGGATTCGCGACTCATGTCCTGGAGTTCCGGCGCAGCTGTCTGCATGCGGAATGCGAGTTCGAAGGCGTTGATGCGGCCTTCAAGAGCCGCGTCCGGGCCGGTCTCGGTGAGTTTGATCTCGTTCATGTTCCGGAGCAGATCGAGTTCCATGCGTTGAAGGTCGACTGGGGTTTCATCGATGTTCCGGATGAATGGGATCACGGCCTGGTCGGAAGGAGTGCCGGCATTGCCAACCGGTGTCGCCTGATGAATCGCGGGAAGGAAGGCGGAGCTATAGGCGTTGACGCCGCCATGCGTGAGGGTGGGACAAACGGTGATATAGCTCGGCAGATCCTGGTTTTCAGTGCCGAGGCCATAGCTGATCCAGGAACCCATGCTGGGTCGAATGAAGGTGTCGCTGCCGGTATGTAGCTCGAGTAGCGCGCCACCGTGACGTGAATTCGAGCCGTGCATTCCCTTCAGGAAGCAGATGTCGTCCACACGCGTCGCGAGATGAGGAAACAAGTCGCTGACCCAGGCACCACTTTGACCGAATTGCCTGAATTTCCAGGGCGATTTCAGAAGGTGGCTTGTTGGTGACGAAAACACCCGCGGTTTGGCAAACGGAAGAGGTTTGCCGTGGTCGCGTTCGAGAAGCGGTTTGTAGTCAAACGTGTCGACCTGAGAGGGGCCGCCGTGCATGAAAAGGAATATCACGCGCTTGGCGCGGGCGGGAAACATGGGGAATTTCGGAGCCAGGGGAGAGCCCGTCGCCGCGTTGCCTTCATGGGCGCGATCACCAAGAAGGCTCGCCAGGGCCAGGTACCCGAAGCCAGTGCTGCTAGAGCGCAACCAGTCGCGCCGGCTGTGCACCGTGGTGAATTGGCGGCATCCGCAATCTGTCTGCATGGTTTAATCGACGTGAATGAATTCGTTCGCAGCGAGTGTCGTTCGGCACAAACTTTGCCATGCCTTCAACCGGACGTCCATCGGTCGCGGGTTTATCGCGTTCAATGCTTGCTCGTATCGCTCCACGTATTCCACGGCGGCTTTCGATTCGGCGGGGGTAGCAATGCGGCCAAAGGTAATTCGGAACAAGTCCGCCACGCGCGCCGCGTCCGCGCGATCCGGGGATGCAAGGAGAGATCGGGCCATTTGCCTGGCAGCATTCGCCACGAGGCCGCTATTCATCATAAACAAGGCCTGTGGCGCGACGACCGTTTGATCACGCCGCCCATTCAAAACGCTGGGATCGGCAAAATCAAAGACCTGAAAGACATCGTACAAAGCACTGCGAACCACAGGAAGATAGAGAGATCGCCGTGGGGTGTCGAACAACGCCCTATCGATCTTGCTGGCCGTGCTGGTGACATAGGTCCGATTTTGAATCGACAGCATTGTTCCGCCCATCTGGGCATCAAGGCTGTCGCTGACAAACAGGATGCTGTCCCGGATCGCCTCTGCTTCCAGGCGGCGTCTCGAGAAATGGCTGAGCCGACGGTTTTCCGGATCGGGCGCTGCGTCCGAATTCGTGTCGGCGGAATTCGACGAGGACTGTTGATACGTCGCGGAATTCATCAACAGACGATGGAGCGACTTGATCGACCATCCTGATTCAATGAATTGACGGGCCAGCCAGTCCAATAGTTCTGGATGGGTCGGTTTTTCGCCAAGGATACCAAAGTTGTCGACCGATCGAACAAGTCCTTCGCCGAAATGCCAGTGCCAGATTCGATTGACGATGACTCTGGCAGTGAGCGGGTGTTCCGGGTTGGTCAGCCATTGAGCGAGTTGGAGGCGCCCACTCGTACCCGCCTGGATCATTGGACCTGCCTGGGCGCCTATTGATCGAGTAAAACCGCGCGGGACTTCTTCACCAAGGTTCAAATGACTGCCGCGTTTGTGGACCCGAAGATCGGCAGGCGTGCCGTCCGACACGGCCATCGCTTCAGGCAACACCGGAAGTCTTTCTTCGAGATCTTTGAGAGTTTTTCGGGCTGTGAATAGGGCCATCGCTTGCGAGCTCGGAAAGAGGGATTCGGCATTCTTTGGCACGGCGAAGGGTCCGGATTTGGAATGGAGGACATCCCGAAAAGCCTCAAGTTCCGCATCGTCGAGCCGCAGAACACTTCGAGAGTTCGTCCTGGCACTGGGGGCATTCGTCGCCCGTTGCCACGCCTGCTCCGCATCGAACCAGATTCGGCGGTACCGCTCCGCGAGATCCTGGCGGGACATGGGAATCGGCTGCTTGAATAGCCGCACATACGTGGGCGCGGATTGAGAAATCGCTGGGTCCGTGTCTTCAGGTCGGCTGACCACCGGGCGCGGTTCGGCGTTGAGTTGGTGCCACAAAGAAAAGATTGAATTGGACGAGGATTCCGTTTTCTCCAGGTGTTTCTCCCATTGGACGAGGAATTCAGGCTGCAGTCTGGCCGGACTGACCGCTAGCGCCGCGGCATCGCCGATGGTTGAGGTCGCAGAGCCGGGAGTGTGTAGGACCGGTTCACGGTTCGTCTTGGCAAAACCGATGCCTCGTCGCTCGGTGGCTGCAAGCAGGTAGTCTGCCGCGTATCGGCGTGCGTCAACCAGTAAAGCATCCGTGGCCTCGTGGACAATTTCGCTGACTCGAGCTTGTTGTTGTTCGATTGCCTTTTTCTGCAAACGCCACGACGCAATCGTTGCGGCAGGGCCGAGCGGAACTTCCTGCCAACGCGCCACGACCTTGAAATTTTCCATGGTCCGTGTGCTCTTAAAAATTCCCGCCATGGCATAATAATCGGTCATTAACACGGGGTCATATTTGTGATCATGGCATCGGGCGCAGCCGACCGTTAATCCCATGAACACTCGGCACGATGAATCCAACTGCTCGTCGACGATGTCCATTTCCATCTTCACTGGATCGTCCTCGGCGAGCATCTTGGGGCCCAAGGAGAGGAACTCTGTCGCAATAAGCTGATCCGAACGGTCATCGTCAGGCATGGCGGCCGGTAGAAGGTCACCGGCCAACTGCTCTTGAAGAAATCGATGATAGGGAAGGTCCCGATTGAAGGCGCCGACGATATAATCCCGGTATCGAAAAGCGGTCCCGTACGCGAGGTTTTCGTCCATGCCGTTGGAGTCGGCGAAGCGTGCGAGATCGAGCCAGTGGCGCCCCCAGCGTTCACCGTAGCGGGGTGAGGAAAGCAGACGATCGATGAGCCGTGCAACGGCATCGGGTGCCGGGTCTGATTGAAATGCATCCAGTTCCGCCGGAGTGGGCGGCAATCCTGTCAAATCAAGGGTGGCGCGGCGAATCAACGTGCGGCGGTCTGCCGCCGGGGCCGGCTTTCGATCAGCCTGTTCAAGCCCATGGAGAATGAAGCGATCGACGGGAGTGCGCGCCCAATCAGAGCGGGAGACGTCTGGCACGGGAGGGGATGAGATGGCCTTAAACGCCCAATGCTCACCGCCTGCAGCTCTACTTTGTGCCAGGAGCAATGCTATCACGACCAAACCAATCCATCGAATCGATGCCCTTTTTTGGGTTGGCATTTGCCCAGCCTTCCTGGAACAGGATATCGCTTTCCACGAGCAGGACGCGGACAGCGATGTGCGCCGGACGATTGAGTTTACCGCATAGGCCAAGGCCTTCATCCCCAAGTCGACCCAGGACACCTCATCAGGTTTTGGCCGAATCATTAACACTTTCAAGCGATCAGCTGCTTCACCACGGCTCCGTGGACATCAGTGAGGCGATAGTCGCGCCCTTGCAGGCGGAACGTCAAGCGCTCGTGATCAATGCCCAGCAGCCGGAGCGAGGTGGCGTGCAGGTCGTGGACGTGGACCGGATTTTCCACGGCGTGGTAACCAAATTCATCGGTGTTGCCGTAGGTGATGCCGGGCTTTGACCCGCCGCCGGCCAGCCACATGGTGAAACCGTGCGGATGATGATCCCGACCCCATGTGCTTCCGGAAACTTGAGCGACCGGTGTGCGCCCGAATTCACCGCCCCATATGATGAGTGTGTCATCGAGCAGACCGCGTTGCTTGAGGTCGGTTATGAGGGCCGCGGTTGGCTGGTCAGCCGCGAGACACTGGCGCTTATGCTCTCGGTCGATATCCACATGCGAATCCCATCCCCGGTCATAGAGTTGAACGAAACGCACACCCCGCTCGATAAGCCGTCGGGCGATCAGGCAGTTGCGGGCGAACGATGGCTTCACCGGATCAGCACCGTAGAGTTTTAGATTGGATTCGGGTTCGCGGCTCAGATCGGTTAACTCCGGCAGGCTGGTTTGCATGCGGAAGGCCATTTCATAAGACGAAATGCGCGAAGCGATTTCCGGATCGCCTAGGGCTTCATGCTGGCGGTGATTCATCCACTGAATCACGTCCAGTTCTCGGCGGCGGTCCACGCGGGTGACGCCTCGAGGATTCGCCAGATGCAGCACGGGCGCACCGCTGTTGCGAAAAGGAACTCCGGCGTGGCGCGAATCAAGGAATCCATTTCCCCAAAAGCTCTGCAGCAGCGGCTGTCCGTCGCTTGTTCCACTCGTCAGGACGATATAGGCGGGGAGCTCGGTGTTTTCAGATCCCAACCCATAGGAAATCCAGGCGCCGAACGTCGGCCGGTCACCGAGCTGTGTTCCGCAGTTCATGAAGTTCACAGCCGGATCGTGCACATTCGTATCCGTGTGCATGGATCGGATCACAGTCAATTCGTCCGCCACTTTGGCCAAATACGGCATCAACTCAGAAATCACCGTGCCCGACTGCCCGTGCCGCTTAAACTTATACGGCGATCCCTTCAGACTCGGCATGCCCCGAATGAGCGCAAACTGCTGGTGATTCTTCAGCAGCGCCGGCGGGATCAATTTCCCATCAAGTTCATTCAGCTTCGGCTTCGGGTCGAACAGATCGACCTGCGAAGGCCCCCCTGCCATGAAGAGAAAGATGACACGCTTTGCCCTCGGTGCGCGATGGGGACGACCGAGGATTCCGTCCGCGGTCGCCGCATTGGAAAACAGCTCGGAGCTCAAGAGAGACGCCAATGCAATCGAGCCGAGACCGGCGATGGATTCGCAAAAAAAAGCCCGCCGTGAGACAGCGTGATTCAGGGAATAATTCATGGGCGTGTGAGGGTTTCATCCAGATTTAGCAGTACCGTGGCAACGCTCTCCCAAACGGCATCCGCATTGCCAGGATGGCGGGCGGCTTGGTCCGTGACAAAGGTGATAAAATGTTGGCGCTCTTCGTCAACGGGTGGACGACCCAGGACGAGTCGGAAGGCGAAATTCATCCGGGCCGCCGATTCGCTTCCCGCTTCTTGGATGGTCCGTGAACCGACTGCGCGAGCGGCTTCGACAAAGAGCGGATCGTTCAGGGTGACGAGTGCCTGTGTCGGGAGGTTTGCGATATTGCGGCGGGCGGTGCAGATCGCGCGCGACGGGGCATCGAGCAATTCCATGGTCGGATGCAGTGCCATGCGGCGCCAGTATATGTAGAGGCTCTTTCGATGGATGGAATCGCCGGAACTGGCTATCCATTTTCCTGGAAGATCGCGGTCTTCCCAGTAGTTGTCGGGCTGCGGAGGAAAGAAACTTCGTCCAACAGCCGACCGGTTAAGCAGTCCGCCTGCGGTGAGAGCCTGATCGCGGATCTGCTCAGCCGGCAGGCGTACCCGTGGCATCCATGCGAGCCATCGGTTCTCCATGTCGCGGGAGGCAGCGGGTTCGGCCCTGCCGGCCGACTGACGGTACGTGGCGGAGGTGACGATAAGCCGGTGCAGCGCTTTCATATTCCATCCCGATTCAACGAACTCGCAGGCGAGCCAATCGAGCAGTTCCGGATGCGTCGGCCATTCACCCTGCAGGCCGAAATCCAATGGCGTCCGCACGAGCCCGTGACCGAAGTATCCCTGCCAGATACGGTTGACTACGACCCGAGCGACCAGCGGGTTCTGACCATTGACGAGCCATCTCGCGAACTCGAGCCGGTTACGCGGCTGTTCGTTCTCCGTAAGTCCAAAAAGCGCGGGTACTCCCGGTGCAACCTTTTCGCCACGCGACAGAAAGTTTCCCCGCAGATGCACAAACGTGTCGCGTGGTTGAGCCAGTTCTTTCATAATCGGCACCGACAACGTTCCACTGTTCTCTGTTTGCAAAGACATGCCTGGCCCGCCTTGATCAAAGCCATTACCCGTGTGCTCGATGCTATTGAACAGCGCAAACATCCGGTAGTAATCGACCTGAGAAACCGGATCGAACTTGTGGTCATGGCACTCCGCACAACCCACTGTCAGTCCCAACCATACGGTGCCGGTGGTGTTCACACGATCGATGACGCCTTTGAGCCGGTATTCCTCCACGGGATATGTCAGGCCCTTCGCCTGCGGGGCATTTCGGTGAAACGCAGATGCGATGCGCTGCGATTGCGTCGCTTGCGGCAACAGGTCGCCTGCCAGCTGGTCAATGGTGAACTGATCGAACGGCTGGTTGCGGTTTATGGCTTCGACCACCCATTCTCTCCATGGCCAAATGTCATGAGGCGTGTCATCGGAAAAGCCCCGAGTATCCGCATAGCGAGCCAGATCCAGCCAGTCTTGTGCGCGACGCTCCGCGTAGTCGCGAGTCGCCATAAGCCGATCCACGAGCTGGTTATAGGCCGACGGCGAGGCGTCCGCCAAAAAAGCGGCCACCTCCGCTGGTGTCGGCGGCAGACCCGTTAGGTCGAGTGTCACTCGGCGAATCAATGTCGCCTGGGTTGCTGCGGGCGATGCGAAGAGTCCCTCTTGGGCGAGCCGAGCTTGAATGAAGGCATCGACCGGATTTCGAATATCAACTTGGGAATTTGGAATTGGCGGCAGCGCCGATTTCACCGGCCGCACAAAGGACCAGTGCAGCTGATACTCACCCCCTTCTGCGATCCAGCGTTTGAGAATCTCCTTTTGCAGCGTCGTCAATTTCTTACGGGACTCCGGCGGCGGCATCATCTCGTCTTCATCCTCGGCCGCGATGAGGGCGACGAGCATGCTCTTATCCACGTTGCCCGGAACGATCGCCCTATTGCCCGACTTCAGCGGACCGATGGCCGTGTCACGCACATCCAGTCGCAGCCCCCCTTTTTGATGAGCCTTGTCTGGCCCATGGCAGGCGAAGCAGTTGTCGGCGAGGATGGGACGAACGTCGCGATTGTATCGCAAGGGATCGTCGGCCTGCAGCGGGGCCTGGGGAATCACTAGCAGCCCGCAGAGGAGCGTACAGATGTGTCTCTTGGGCTGGTGCATGCTTTCTCTTATAATGGGCTCGGTTCATGGTATTGACTACGAATAGTTGCATCCGCAGTGTTCGAAACATAGTCCGCACATTACTGAGCGAATGGGGCACACCACTACGGTGAAGAGCTTTTGGGTACGGCGAGTTATCTAGACAATCGCCTGTACCGCTGGAGGAGGAGAACGTTGATGTGAATGGTTACTCATGAGTGAACAATACCAAGAATTGACCCCACTTTGCGAAACCATTTAGCCGTCGCCAAGCAGTGACCCTTCCAGCACCATCGCCTGGCTACGCGTGGCAAATCAACCCCCGAAGCGGAAAGGTTGAGGAGTTTTTCACAGAAGGAAACGAAGAGCACGAAGGGTCAAGGAATGGGAACTCTATCGCCCAACAATCTTGACCCGGCCCTGCCGTCCTGGAAGGGCGCCTTCGTTCGCAGCATCAAAGGAGGCAAAGTGGGGCGGTCCGGTGTGATGGACGATTCCCAGGGTAGCGCGTGCCGCGCAACCCTGGGCTGGATGATAGAACGGCGTTGGCGTTCAGTTGGCGTTCACTGGAGTTTGGACATTGTCTGAAAGTGTTTGATATTCAGTCGATATATTTTCAGCCACCGTTCGAATTTGGAACAAAAATAGCCCCCTCCTGGTGAAATTCCTGGGAATCGGAAAATAGTTAACCTGTCACTGGATCCATCCTCAACTTCCGCGCTCAAGCATTGCCTGTTATCGTGAAACGTCGTACGGTCTCCGAATGAATTCGTTTTTGATGCTCACCCTTTCCATGTTGTTAGCCGTGCTGACATTACCTGGGACAGGTTGCACGAATAAAAAAGAAGCTGCGGTCGATATTAAAGCTCAAGTCCAGGCTCTTACCGGAGATCAGGACGCCAAACTAAACGCGCTGGTGGAGCTTTCCAAGGCCGGACCCGGGGCACTGCCTGCCTTGGATAAAATCGTAGCTCTGCTCGCGGAGGACGATCCCTTGATCCGCCGAACCGCTGCGTATACTCTTGAGCAGATGGGCCCGGCCGCAAAATCAGCGATTCCCGCCCTGGAAAAGGCGATGGAGGGCGCGACGATCGATGTGACCATGGCGGCCACACGCGCGATCAGTGCGCTGAAGGGGAGTTCGGCGAAGTAACCGAATTCAAGGGATTCCAGCTGCCTACTTTGCCACCGTCGTTCGATCCTGGAGCCACATGAAGTCGTCAATTCCTTTGGCTGCAGAGGACGTGGAACCCGGCTTGCCTCGTCGAATAATCGCCGGATCCCGCCATTTCCTGATCTCCGAATGACCGTCAGCAAAGGACAGTCCGCCGGCGTTGTTGTGATAGGTCGCCGGATAATCCACGTAAGAGCTCTTTTCGGGAGGCGGACTGTGCACAAACCAACCGTCGTTGATTGAATCCGGGTTTTCGTCAATCAACACCCAGGTTCGCGAAGCTCCGAGGATGAAATCCGACTGCTTGCGATACGGACGGCCCGTTCCCCATTCATTGATGGGATTCATGAAGGAACTCATCGCGAGGCTGCGAACCTTCGGGACGCCACCACCACCCCAAGGACCCTTTGTCGTCGCACGATCCGCCGGGCATTTGTAGACTGCCAGCGAGTTGACGTATTTGTAGAGCAACGAGTCCTGAATCAAAACGGTGTTGGTCCAGCTTGGGGCAGAATCCATGGTACCCATGCACCATTGTTGATTTTTGCCGTATTCCTTCGTGGGAGTCGTCGTTGCCACCAACACGTCCAGCCCGCCTGACTTGCAGATATCATCGCTAAAGTCGCCGGAATACATGATCCAACCGATGAGCAACTGCTTCGTGTTGTTCAGGCAGCCAATGCCTTGCGCTTTGGATTTTGCCTTGCCGAGGGCCGGCAGCAACATGCCTGCCAAGATCGCGATTATCGAGATCACGACCAGAAGTTCGATCAACGTGAAGCCTTTTCGGCGACTTCGAAATGGGAATGTTTTCATGAATTCAAGCTGTGTGTGCGACACCTAACAGTCAACAGGAAGTAACGAGTATGCAAGGGTGGAAATGATTCAATTATCCCCTAACTCTCCATTGGTTCTGTCTCAAAGCGCGGCAAGCGCCGCCGTGGAGAAGCGATTCCAGTTCCGATTCTTGCAACCCAACCTTATTCTACGCATATGGTTCGGCTCGTCCTCTTCGACATTGACGGCACCTTGATCCGCACCGGCGGAGCGGGTACAGACTCCTTTGGCCGGGTGGCGGATGTCATTTTCCAGAAGCCTGGAGCCATGGCTCGGATTAATTTTCATGGTCGCACCGACACGTCCATCGTGCGGGAATTCTTCAGGAACGAGGGCATTCCGTACAAGCCATCGAACCTCAACCGTTACTTCGATGCCTACACATTTCTGCTCGATCACCGGCTTACCGGGAACGCCGGCGAAATGCTCCCGGGTGTACGGCAGTTTATCGCCGACCTCCGGGCCTTGCCAAAACCTCCGCTGATCGCCCTGCTCACAGGCAATATTCGCCTGGGAGCGGAGATCAAACTTCGCGCCCACGACCTGTGGGGCGAATTTATCACAGGGGCGTTTGGTGACGACCACGAAAGCCGCAATCAGTTGGCCCAAATCGCCTGGGACCGCGGCACCCGCGTCCTCGGCGAACGACCCGACGCCGATGAGATTGTTGTCATCGGGGATACTCCCTTGGATATCGCCTGCGGAGAGAGCATTAAGGCGCGAACGTTGGCGGTGGCGACTGGAGGTTTTTCCGTTCGTGAATTGAAATCCCACGAGCCGACCTGGGCCGTGCCCGACTTGACCCAGATATCCGCCGAGAAGGTGTGCGAATGAGGCAGAGCGATTGGGAGGAAGAATACAGACGCGAAGAGACTCCCTGGGACAAGGGCGAGCCTTCGCCCGGCCTGGTGAATTGGCTGCACGATCCGGGGGCGCTGCGGAAGGGAACGGCGGTCGTCCCGGGGTTTGGACGAGGGCGCGATGTCCATCCGATGCCGCCTTCGGAAACCTTGCATCTTTGCCGATCCCGGCAAGACTGGGCCAACACTAAGACATATGAGTACGTTGAACGTTGCGATCATCGGCTGCGGCGGCATTTCGCTTCAGAATCATCTTCCCGGCCTCGCCCTGTGCGCGGATACACGAGTCACTGCCCTCTGTGATTCGAATCCGACCACACTCGAAACCGCCCGCCAAAAAACCGGTGTAACGATTACCTCGACACGTTACGAGGACATCGTGAATCGCGAGGACATCCATGCCGTCATTATCGCAACACCCAACGTGCTCCACCCGCCCATCGCCTTGGCGGCTATTCGCCACGGGAAGCACGTTCTTTGTGAGAAACCTCTCGCACTAACTCTGGCGGACGCCCTCGCCATGGCTGCAGCCGCGGATCAGGCCGGTGTTCGGCACATGACTGCATACACCTACCGTTTTGTGCCCGCGATGCGGTACCTCGGACATCTGATTCGCCAGGGGGACCTCGGTCAGGCGTACCACTATCGTTCCTGCCGGCTTCAGGATTGGGGCACCCGCAATGTGGGATGGCGCCAGATCAAGAAGCTCGCAGGGACGGGCGAGCTGGGGGATATGCTCAGTCATCGGATTGATTTTGCGCAGCACCTGATCGGTCCGATAAAGCGGCTTGTAGCCAATGTGAAGAACTTGACCCCCCTGCGCGACGGACAACCGAATGACACGGATGACTGGGTGGCAATTCTCGCTGAGTTCACCGGCGGAGCGAGCGGTGTGTTGGAAAGCTCGAAGCTGGCGAGCGGTCGCAACGAGAGTTGGCGAAGCCTCGACTACGTGGAATTGAACGGAAGTGAAGCCAGCTTCGAATTCACAACGGGCAAATGGGATGAGCTTCAGTATGGCAAACTTGGGGGTCCCGGAATGAAACCCCTGCCCGTACCGCGCGAATTTTGGACATGGCCCGGTTCGCCCCGCGATCCAGGTGTGGGGGATCCGCTGATCAGCTTCCGCTACGATCAGGCGTTTGAGTTCATCGATGCCATCCGGAATGGGCGTCCCTGTGTTCCCAGCTTCCACGATGGTGTGCGCACGCAGGCCGTTATGGATGCCGCCGTTCGATCTGCGGAAACCCGAGCGTGGATTGATCTTTGATTCTCCACAATTATCCCCTCACACACCATGAATCGTAATGCTGTAATAACCGGCGCCGGCAGTGGCGTCGGACGCGCCACCGCCCTCCAACTCGCGTCGGACGGTTGGATTGTAGCCTTGATCGGACGCCGCAGCGATGCTTTGCAGGAGACCATCGTGCTCGCCGGCATCCGGAGGAATCAACTACGGGCGTACCCGTGTGACATTGGTGATGCGACCGCGGTCGCACGGGTTGCCCGCGAGATACTCACCCAGGTGGGCGAGGTCGAAGTGCTGGTCAACGCGGCAGGAACCAATGCGCCGAAGCGGTCTCTCGAGGTACTCTCGCTCGAGGATTATCACGGCATGATGAACGCCAATTTGAATGGCGCTTACTATTGCACCCAGGCGTTCCTGCCGGGAATGCGGACTCGCGGATCGGGAACCATTGTAAATGTGGTGTCGGATGCAGGAAAACAGGCTTCACCCAAGGCCGGCCCCGCCTACGTGATGTCGAAATTCGGCATGGCAGGCCTGACACAAAGCATCAACGCCGAAGAACGCGGCCGGGGAATACGAGCCTGCGCCATTTTTCCGGGTGAGATCGATACGCCGCTGCTGGACAAGCGGCCCGTCGTCCCGGATGCGACCGCACGCTCCCGCATGATGAAACCGGAGGACATCGCCGAGTGCGTCGTTCACTGCATTCGACTTCCATCCCGAGTCGTGGTCGAAGAAATGCTCGTTCGCCCATTGTGATACGACTCATTTCCCGCTTCCGCTTCGACCGCAGGCACGGTACGCATTCCGGCATGCATCCTGCCCGCCGTATCGCCTTGGCTGCCCTCGCCACAGCCCTCGCTTCCGCCACTCCTGCCTTCGCCGGCCCGCGCGACGGCACGCTAGACTTCTACTGGATCGATTCCCAGGGGGGCGGCTCAACCTTGATCGTCTCTCCAACCGGTGAATCTGTCCTGATCGATACCGGAAACCCAGGCGACCGGGATCCCTCCCGAATTCATCTTGTCGCCACCACGGTCGCGGGCCTGAAACAGATCGACCACCTCATCACCACCCACCTGCACATTGATCATTTCGGGGGTGCCGCCGAACTCTCCCAAAAGATCCCCATCCACACGGTTCACGACAATGGCATCCCGGAGCGGGATCCCGACGGTGGCAACAACGCCGCGTGGCCTCTGAAGATCAAGGCGTACCGGGATATGAACGTGGCGGAGCGGATCGTAGTTCATCCCGGCTCCGGCATCTCCCTGAAGCAACCTTTCGTCGGCCCCGCCCTAACGTTGCAATTCGTGGCTGCGAAACAACAATTCGCCCTGCCCCGGCCCGCATCCGGCACCCCCGCGCGCTGCAGCGATACAAATCCAAAACCGACGGACACTTCCGACAACGCGAACAGCATCGTCTCGTTGCTGCAGTTCGGCCGGTTTCGCTATTTCAACGGCGGCGATTTGAGCTGGAATATTGAAGCGCAACTCGTCTGCCCGATGGCTTTGATCGGCTCGGTCGATGTCTACCAGGTGAATCACCACGGACTGGATGTGAGCAGCAATCCACTCCTGCTCCGTGCGCTGCAGCCCAATATCGCCGTTATGAACAATGGTCCGTCCAAAGGGTGCATGACGGAAGTCGTCCAGTCGTTGCGCGGCCTGCCGTCGCTTCAAGCCATCTATCAGGTGCATCGAAACTTAAAGCAACCGGAGAATAACGCGCCCGCGGAATTCTGCGCGAACAATGGCGAAACTGGGGGTGCCTATATTAAACTCAGTGTGAGTTCCGACGGAACAAGCTATACCGTGACGGTTCCCTCGACCGGGCATCGGCAGACCTACGCAACCCGATTTTAAACAAGAGACTCCAAGCGACTCGATGGCCAATCCAGAATCGGAAACCTTTCTTGGCATCGAGGGCGGCGGGAGTCATTTGGTGGCTTTGCACGTGGACGGCGCGGGGTGTTTTTTGGCACGGCATGCCAGCGGACCCGCTAACTTAAGGCTGCTTTCGGATCCAGATTTAAGGGAACGATTGGAGACGGTCCGGTATCAGTTTCCAAATCCGTCCGCGGTTGGCATTGCCTTCGCCGGTCTGAGAACGGCCTCCGATGCCAGGCGGGTTCGCGCGGCCGCCGAAGCCCTCTGGCCCGAGAGACCCTTGTGGATTGGGAATGATCTCGAATGCGCCCTCGCGGCGGACGGAACCGCCGAAAAGAACCGGGCGCGCGTCCTCGTCCTTGCCGGTACCGGCTCCTGCTGTTTCGGCCAAGAGGGTTCCGGCTGCACCGCAAAGGTTGGAGGTTGGGGTCATTGGCTGGGAGATCGCGGCAGCGCGTATCATCTCGTTCACCGCGCCTTGAGGGAAGCGTGCTTCGAACCCTTGGATCGCTTCGGAACTTGGGGGATTTGCGGCCAGCGCATCCTCCGCGCTCTGCAACTGAACGAGCCGGACGCGCTGATCTCCTGGATTCAATCTGCTGGGAAATCGGAGATTGCCGCACTTGCGCCAGAGGTCTTGGCCGCCGCCAGCACGGGTGACCGATTGGCTCGGGCGGTTTTGAAATCCTGCGCTCTGGAGCTTGCACGAGATGCCCTTGCCTGCGCCGCCCGTCTCGGTCGGGCCCGTAAACCGATCGAATTTGTCCTTGCGGGCGGCTTGTTACAAAACGCCCCCATGTATGCCGCTGCGGTTCGACACGCGATCCGCACGAAGCGCTCTCCAGGGAAAACCCAGTTCGTATACTTGAAACGAGAAACGACGTGGGGTGCCGTGGAAAAAATTCGCGCGCTCACGGTCACATCTTCCGGCGGAGCAACTTCGCCAACAGGTTCGGCCCCCAGCCTGTCTTCTTCCCACACACGGCGACCGACCGTTTTTATTCCGACGAGCGCAGGCCTGGCGCCGACCGAGCAGAGGAATCCACGGTCCATAACTCTCGACCAGCTACCCATCGAGAGCGCCATCGATCTCATGGTGTCCGAAGAGGCGGGTGTGGCGGCGGCGGTCCAGACCCAGCGAGCCGGGATCGCAAAGCTCGTCCGGCACGGGGTGCGATCGTTTCGAAATGGCGGCCGGTTGTTCTATATCGGTGCGGGCACCAGCGGCCGGCTCGGGGTCCTGGATGCATCCGAGTGCCCACCCACTTTCCGCACCCCGCCCGAAATGATTCAAGGGATCATCGCCGGCGGACAGCACGCGCTGTGGTCTGCGGTAGAGGGGGCCGAGGATGATCCTGACGCCGGGGCTGCGGCCGTGCAGTTTCGTGGAATTGGTGGGAAGGACGTCGTGGTGGGCATTGCCGCCAGCGGCCGCACGCCGTTTGTCTGGGGAGCACTCGAGGAAGCCCGGCGGCGAGGGGCCAAAACAGCTCTCGTCTGTTGTCATCCTCAACTCGAGTTTGCACGGGGACACCGGCCCGACGTAGTCATCGCCCTCCCGACCGGTCCGGAGGTTTTGACGGGCTCCACCCGGCTGAAGGCGGGCACGGCCACGAAGCTGGTGCTGAATCTCGTCACGACCCTTGCCATGGTGCGGTTGGGAAAGGTGGTTTCCAATCTAATGGTAGACCTAAATCCGTCGAATATAAAATTGCGGGACCGGGCCGCCCGGATTGTACAAGAGATTACAGGGCGCGACCCCGCCATAATCCTTGAGACGCTGGAACAGCAACGCTGGGGGGTATCGGCCGCAATTCGCGTCCTGCGCGAACAGAGTAAGTAGCGGGTGGCACGGGTCGGAGAAATAGTTCCGGCGTGTTTCTCACCGGCGCGGAATTCCGGGGATCCCATCGCCGCTCTACTATCAAGGTGCGATTTATAGGGTCCGTGCTGAGAGCAATCTCTACGCCTTTGGGCGGCGCTAATTCATTGACCCTTTGTCCTGGGGCTATCGAGCGCGAACGTGTGATCTTCTATTCATTTTTCCGTTTCGAGACGATCTCACCATTGGCTCCCAAAATAACCTCCCGGAGCCCTTGCGGTACCTGCGTGATAGTCACACGCCCACCGCTCCAACGAACATTGACTGTCATGGGTTGCGCGGATGTCCCGAGAACCATTGTCGAGCTATCCTGCGAGGCATAGCCACTGCCCGCATGGATTTCGTGCGCCGGGCCCAATCGATCGCCCGACTGCGCGCGCAATACGGCCCCGATCCCACTGGAATTGTTGACCGGCCCCTTCAGTTGGATCCGCAATCCAGCTTTGGACGAATCGTTCCGGAACACGCGGGTGGCAGCGCCATTCTGGCCGACAACGAGATCCATGCGGCCATCCCCGTCAAAATCACAAACCGCTGACCCGCGCTGTTCACCGGCAATATTCACCCCGGATCGAGCTGCCGACATTGCCGAAAAATCGCCTCGGCCATCTCCCCCTAACACGAGCCCACGGCCCCCATCCATCCTTGCAGTCTCCGGAGCGGTTGCGAAAAAATTCTGACTGAGAAATAGATCCTCGTTGCCGTCCCCGTCGAAATCGGCGACGGAAACGCCGAACGCCGGCGCGAGCTGAGCCTCCAGAGGGAGAGCTCGGCGTTCGAAATGATCTCCTCGATTTAGGAAGACGGACGACTCGAGCGTCGTAGCACTGGCGGTCTTGCAGAGTGGCTTCCGATCGCCGAGCACCTGCGTAAGCCCTGCCTCGCTGAACAAACGGTGGGTTGGGAATTGATCCGCAAGAAATGGCAACGCAGCCGCCAGCGTGGTCAACGAGCGAGTCGGTACCATCGTACGTAACACCGGATCGTAGGCGGCTTCGATCAAGTCGGCGACGCCTGGCTGCGTCAGTTCGCCGTAGACGAGCCGAAGCGGCTGCGCGGATGTCGGCTGCCATCCGCTGTTCATTCCCCAGTTGGCCGCCACGATGTCCATCCGACCGTCCCCGTCAAAATCCCCGGTGGTCACGCCCTTCCAGAGGCCCGTTGCCGAGGACAACCCGAGGTTCTCTGTGATTTCGAAGAGCGCTCCCTGCTGTTTTTGGAAAACGCGGATCGGGCCCCATTCGCAAGCGAGAACCAGTTCGGGCAGGCCATCGCCAGTCAAGTCACTCCAAACCGCCCCGTTAACGATGCCTACTCCGGCGAGAAAAGCGCTGTTGCGGGTGTCTAGCTCCCATCGCCCGCCCTTGTCGCGAAAAATGCGCGAAGG
Source organism: Pedosphaera sp. (assembly GCA_009695205.1). GTDB lineage: Bacteria > Verrucomicrobiota > Verrucomicrobiia > Limisphaerales > UBA9464 > SIBK01. The sequence continues at coordinate 36,427 of SIBK01000011.1, forward strand.
TTCGCCAAGCGGGTAGCGTCGCGGGGAAACTCCACCCGCGACAAAGAGAGCAAGGTCGCCTGTGCCATCGATATCCCCAAGAGCCATCGTCCCTCCGGAGGTCATGCCGTCAGCGAACAAGACGCCCGCGGTGATCGAATTGCTCCCTGCGGAATAGGAACGCGCGGCATGGGTCACGCCGCCCGAGTATCCGCTGAATGACGTGAGCACCGAGGCCCGCCCACTCGCGCTCGTCCATCCCAGAATACCACTCGGCATCGCTACGGCACTGAGGTCAGCGGCCGTCGAAAAGCGGCTAAAACCGCTGCGGCCATCGAAACGATACACGACGAACAACTCGCCCGGTTCGCCTCCCAGAATTAACTCGTCACGTCGGTCACCATCCAGGTCGCACCACACTACCGCCGGCCCGGAATGACTGACCTGGAAGGGCAGGAGTGGCTGCCGTTCGAAATCATTGGACACCGGTTGATGATGCGTATGGCCGAGGCGTTCGGTGATGTCCTGAAAGAGGGGTTTTACGGAAACTGCGCTGGTTGCAGGCACAAACTCCGAACCGTCTTCATCGATCTCGTAGAGTCGGTTTGCGCAAACATTGCCCACTGTTGACCGTCTGTTGTCCCGCCACTGCACCTCGATTGTCATCACGTTTTCGAGACCGCCCGCCGCGAATGCCAGGAGGGATTCCGACCCCGACAGATAGCGTCCGCCCGAAACAACCTCCTGGCTCTGGTATGGCACCGCGCCGTTCCGCAAAATGACCTTCGCGCCGATTCCGTCCGTGTTCGGTGGTTTGCCCCGAAGCCGGACCGCGACGCGCGGCGAATTGCCCGTATTGTTGTAAACTCCCGCGACGGTTCCAAGATTGTTCACCACCAGGTCGAGGTCGCCGTCGCCGTCGAGATCGGTCAACGCCATTCCATGATGCACACCCGGCTGCGCGGTTCCCCATTGCGAGGTTGTTTCCTCGAATTTAAGAGCGCCGCGATTCCGAAATGCGACCAGGGGCAGGGCGAGGTCCGGATAGACGCAATTGTTCGCAAGCATTTCGCTCGTGAAAATTCGCTGACGCTCGACCGCGTTCGTGATGCCGCGACGTGACCGTTGCCGCGCGCGAATCTCCACCGCGGAGTCGCGGTCCTGCACGTCCTTGAAATGACCCGCGCTAATCATCAGATCCTCGAAACCGTCGAGATCCACATCGATAAACAGCGGCTGCCACGACCAGTCCGACGCCGACAGCCCGCTGAAGTCCGCAATCTCTGCGAAAGTGCCGTCTCCGCGATTGTGGAAGAGGGTGTTGCGCATCACCTGCGGACGATTGTCGATCGCTCCGATCGGTGAGGTTTCCGGAGTCTGCGCCCACATCTGGCGTTTTCGCAAGCGGAGGTCCCGGCTCAACATATCGACGACGAGGAAATCAGGATATCCGTCGCGGTCGAGATCCGCGAAATCGACTCCCATCGAGCTGGAGCTGGTATGGCGTATGGCGAGCTTGGCCATCGCCCGAAAATGCCCGCGGCCATCGTTCAGCCAGATGCGATCCGGCGTCCAGAAGTCGTTGCAGACGTATAGATCTGGTGCGCCGTCGCAATTGATGTCACGGAACGTAGCCGACAACCCCCAATCCAGCGGGGGTCGGGAAAGCGGCTTGCCATTCTCGTCAAGAAAAGTTCCGTTCGTCCAAGGAACAGGAGTGAAATGGCCTGTACCGCTATTCAGAAAAAGCTGATCCGGTTCGCCGTATTCCAGAACCTGCCCATTCTCGATCAGGAGTCGATTGGCATAGAGCGGGGGAATGCTCATGCGACCTTTCACGAGCGGAAGGTCGACCTGACCGCGGTCGCGAATATCTTCGGCCCGACCGTTGGCCACGTACAGGTCGAGCGTCCCGTTGCCGTCGACGTCAGCGAGTGCCAGGGTCATGCTTCCAAAGGAGGATCCCGTACCGGCGGTCGCCGTGGCATTGGTGAAATGACCGTGTCCGTCATTCATGAAACACAAGACCCCACGTCCCAAGGCAGAAAGGAGCAAGTCCGGCCATGAGTCCCCGTTCAAATCAGCGAAAACGGCGCCGCGGTAGTTGCGACCTTCCAAAGGAAGCCCCGACTCGGCCGTGACGTCCTTAAATAGAAACCCTCCCAAATTTCGGTACAAAATGCACCGGGCACTGATGCCGCAAAAAAATAGGTCGGGCAGGCCATCTCGATCAAAATCTCCGACCGCTACCCCTGAGCCATCGAGCAAGACACGATTGGCGGCTGCGTCCTGCTCAGAAACGAAATTCGTAAACGTTACCCCGGTTGCTCCGGGCGAAAGTAACTCGAATCCGGTCCGGCCGGCTGCAGGGACGTCCAGTACCGCCCAGCGTGCGCGCCCTTCGGGATGCCACTCCCGATCCGCATGGGCCGAAAATCCTGCGTTGAGGAGCGCCACAAACAAAATCAAAGCCCACGCGGCCGGCTCAAGCTCGCGCGACATAGAAACCTTTCGCCCCAACGAGTCGTCCTTCGGGTTCACTGCGGATTTACTCTCGGGCAATGCGTTCATCCCGCCTCTCATTCCACTCTCCCCGGAACGGCGTAAAGCCCAAACCAGCGTTGGCTCGCAGCCGCGCTTCCGGTTATTTCGAAATGCCCCCAGCTGTCCGCCGAATCCAGCATTGCCGGTTCGCACTCCACTTCCAGAACGCCACATGTGTCTTCCTCGTTTTGTTGCTCGGGCGTGTATCGCACCCGAAGTCGGCCATCCTTCGCGGTCCATTCTACATCCTCCAGCACGACGTCGATTTTTAGCGGAGAACGCCCGTTCAGCACCAATGCGAAGCCGCCCGTCGGCTGCGAAAGAAACCCCATGCCCACCGCGAATCGAAATCGGCGAAACCCATCAGGCGCACTGCCCGAAATCGGCCGCGCTCGCCAGCGAACTTGCGAACGACCGTCGGATTGACGGCAATAATACATTGGCAACGAGCTCAACCATGAGGGGTATGGCAAGAGCGTCTCCGTGGCCTGGAGTTGTGAAATCCGACTCGCGCCCTGGGTCGTAAATCGCCCTTGATTCGTCAATCCCTCGGCAACACCCGTGGTCCCAAAAAGGGCTGGAGTTCTCTGGATCCACGCCCAGAGATCCGCCAGATCCTGAGGCTCCAGGCTCTGTTCGAGACCCTCCGGCATCAGCGAGGCCAGCATTGGCGTGAAACGGCGGATGTCCGCCCGCATCAGCACATCAGTCTGCCCTCCCGGTTGGACAAGCGTTACCGTGGTGGCCGTCTCGTCTCGTATGATTCCCGCCAGAATCCGGCCGTCCCGATGTTCCGCCGTCTGGCCCAGGAACCGCGGTTCAATCGCCGCACTTGGATCGAGAATAGCCACCAGAAAATCGGAAACCAGCTTCGTTCGATAGATGGAAATATCCGGGCCAACCTCAATCCCGTGTCCACGCAACCGGTGGCAGCTCGCACAGAGCCGGTCATACTCCCCCCCGCCCTTCTCCGATCGACCCGAAATGTCCGCGACCCCGCGAAACCGTTCCAGCACAGCGGTCCGACTCGCAGGGATCGGCAGAAGCTGAACCGCCTTCGCCCGTAGCTCCGCATTCGTGTGGTCTCGCAACTGCTGACGATCTCGGGGTGAGAGATCCGCCGGATGAATTACCTCGCGCTGTAATGCGTCGAGCAGCTTCCCCACCCAGGATTCCCGACTTGTCAACAGGGCAGTACGCTGGAACCGCTGGAGCGGTGGCACCGTCTCCCATTGCCGCAGTAGGTAATCAGCAACCTCAGCGACATCGAATGAACCCAATATACGAAGGAGCTCTGACTGCAACGCAGGCGGGAGTGGTGTCTCAAGAAATTGAGCCAATTTCCCAAGACCCTCCCCACTTCCGTCCACCTCGCCGGCTAGCAACAACAAAGCCGCCTTCCGCGTCGGGAGATCTTGTTGATCGGACTGCAGGGCCGCCACCGCCTGCGGTCGTGTCGCCTCTTCCAAGGATCGGAACATCGCTAAATTTGTCCGGATCAATTCTGGATTGCTCCGCGCGGTCTCGACTAATTGCAACCGCTGCCCCAGCGTTTCTTGCCCGGTTTCCTCGGAGAGAGACCGGGTTAATCTGCGAAACAACACCTGGTTGGTGGATTGTCCACACACTTTCACTGCGGCTGCGAAGAGTTCCCCACGCCCTTCCTGCACCCGGTCGCCCGACAACACACTCATCACCGCATCTGGGGATGCCCTGCCAAAAGACAGAGTTATCGCGTACCGCATCCACGGATTGGCCAGATCTGCCACCGGAACTCGAAGCGCCATCGATTGAACTTCCGGATCTGCGAACCGCACGGCCGTCAGCGCCAGTTGATACCGCACGCCGATATCCGGGTCCGTTGACAGCGCGGATAAGACGGGGCGCCAATCCCCATTGCCCACGGCCGGTGCCACTAGCGTCAATGCATAACGGCGCACCTGGGGATCAACATCCTGAAGCGCTGCCTGCAGGAGTGTAGGGGGAAGCTGGTTCAACTGGGCCAACAGAGATAGGACCTGAGCTCGGGTCGCAGCCCGCGGTGACTGTGTTGCCAAATCCTGGAGGGAATCGATTCGAACTCGCTCCAACGCAGGCAGGGCTCGGCCCAGTAATTCCCGGTGAATGAGATCGCGCTCCGAACCTGTATCTGTATCAAGTATTCGAATTAGTTTCTCCGTCGAAAGGTTCGTGATATTACGCAACGGTCGGAGACTGGCATCGCTTCGAACAATCCGATAAATCCGGCCGCGATCTGCCCCGGACCGGACGTCCAGCTCCCGCAATCGCTCCGGGGGAATCCACCGCGGGTGTTCCACGACAAATCGATAGAAGTCCACAATCCACAGCGCTCCGTCCGGCCCGGTTCGAACTTCTACGGGACGAAACCAATTGTCGGTGCTGGCAACGAATTCCGTGTGCTCCTCTCCCTTCGCCCGGCGGGCCTTAAAGGTGACGCCATTGGGCGTGAGCACCGCCCGACGAATAAGATTGTGCACCGGCTCGCACACAAACGCGTTACCTGCATACTCATCCCCGAGCGCTGTGCTTCGGAAGATTTCTGGACCGCATCCAGACGTCAGTCGGTTGGCTTGCGAAAAATCGTTGAACCGCGTCAGGGTTCGACTCGCGGGGAATACCCGATGCGGATCGTCATCGACGCTGACCCCATGGCGCAACGGGGGCGGTGCCAGCACCGGAGTGAATCCTGCCGCCGCATCGGGGATTGGATAGTGCCAGAGCAGCGTGCTGTTATCGTTTCCAAACCACTGGTCAAAATCATCCCGGACCCGCCCCTGTTGACCGACGCCAGCCAAGGCTTCGAACTCACCGGTGTCCGGCTTGAAGCGGAAATCCCGCCCCGTGCATTCGACGGTTCTGTCGGTTCGATGAATCCGGATCGCGCCACCAAACAATCCGCCCGACGCATGTACCCATCCGTCCAGCCCCCAGCGAAGCCCGTTCACTCGCGCCTGAAAATTGTGAGTGGCAAACCCTGACAAGAGGACTTCGGAGGTCGGTGAGAACTTTGCGATCGCCGGATCGCCGGTAGGATCGGATGGTCGATGTCCATTCGGGCGCACCCACAAAACCTCCGGTGCCGCACATACCAGGACGCCGTCACCCCAGGCCATTAGACCCGTCGGGTAGGGCAGTCCCTCCGCCCAGATTTCTGCCCGGTCGAACTGGCCATCGCCGTCGGTGTCGAAAAGTTTCTTGATCCTGCCCCCCGGCTTTCCACTGCCGTCCATCCCCAGGGGGTAATCCCGCATCTCCGCCACCCACAGGCTGCCGTCCGCACCGAAATCAATCGCCACCGGGGATTCGATCAACGGCTCCGATGCTGCCAAGACGGCGATGAGCCCCGGGGAAACGCGCAGGGAGTCCCGCGCTTCAGTCGGAGATTTCGGCGGCGGAAATTCGGTCATCCGGCGGTCGCTGCGAAATGTGGATGGCACGAGTTCCTTTACGGTCTCAACAATCAGATCTTCAATATCCGGCGATAGCTGCTGGGGTCGGTCATAATACCACAACGAAGACTCGGCCTCATACCCTCCTTCACGCAGAATTCGACGGGACGGGATATAGCATGGAACTTCGTTTGCATATCCGTTGACCCACATTCTCGCGGCATCAAGCTCCTCTTTCAGACGTAACGAGTAGTCGACCACGACCTCGCCACCGAGAAATACCAGGGCAAGCTGCTCCCCGAATGTCCACGTCTGGACCGGATAGGATAGCGTCGGCCGCGGCGGCTGACCCGAGTCCAAGCGAGCCAGCCACCGGCGGGCGTGGTACCCCACGATACCGGAATTGGTGGCTCTGGATTCCCACTGCGCTCGCGTAAAATGGGTCTGGTACGGAAGTTCAATCTGCTTCCAGCGGCAAGCAGGGGGATTGGTGAGAAGGGTCAGACGTTGCGCCGCCAACCGGCTAGCTTCGTTCGCAATCTCACCGCCGTGACGGTTGACCAACTCCACAGTTCCGCGAGGATCCGGATTGGCATCCGCACCGCATCCGATCGCAACCAGCGCAACGCTACCGGGATGTTCCTCCTCAAATTGCCGCGCCGCAACCGCTGCCCAGTCGCCATGCACCTGATTGAACTCGCCCCCAAGCGTCGTGCAGTGGCACGCGTAGTTCAGAAAAACGGCCCGCACGGTGCCGTCCGGATCGCTCACCCGTAGCAAGGGAACTTCGTGATCCACCGGCCCACCCGGCGTGCGCCGGTTTTTTGCAAATGTGGCCAAGCTTTTTCCCCACGTTAGCTCGGATGCCCGGCGATTCCCGAGTGCCTGCTCCGCCACCGTTACCAAATGGTCGATGAAGAACCGGGTGTACTCTTCAATCCGAACCTGATGGTCTGCGGGAATATCCATGGCAAAAATGTTCGGAGCTGCTCCCTCGAGACATGGAGCGCTGTGGGTGTGCGTCACCGTGATCGCGATACGCTCCGGAGCAATCCCAGCCCGCCCGCCCAATCGACGGCGAATTTCCAGACTCACAGCCCCAGGAAGAATACAGTTGTCCGCCGTGATGAGCACAGCCGCATTGGTGCCGTCACCCAACGCCAAAGCCCGCGCATGGATCGGCAGGGCCACACCGGCGGACTCCGTCTTGCGCGAAGCATACCCCATGAGCCGGAGTTCGTTGGTCGGACTAATATCGATCCGGGCAGTCCCCGCAGAAATCAGCGAGGCCGCCTCCATCGAGGGAAGCAGCAGGAGCATTGTCATCACGCCCGTGCAAATGGGGGGAATCATTCACGTATCGTTTCCGCTCGGCTGCAAGCCGTCAACCAGCGCATTCAGTCTCACCGGTCGCTTGCCCGTTCCAGTATCCTCCCCCACGTTAGTGCTCGATGAGCAAAATTGTCGGCATTGACCTCGGCACCACGAACTCCTTGGTAGCTACGGTCGATAGTGGCATTCCGTACGTAATCGCCAATGTCGATGGCCACCGGCTGACCCCGTCTGTCGTCCACATCTCCCCTGGCGACGGGCCGATCCTTGTGGGGCATCCCGCGAATCGAATCCGCATCGTGAAGCCCGCGGAGACGGTGTACTCCGTAAAACGATTCATGGGCCGGCGCGGGGCGGACATTCCCCGCGAAGAAATGCTGGTGACGTATCCAGTCCAGGGACAGGGCGCGGGACCCGTAACGATTCCGATCCACGGTCGGGAATGGACGCCCGAGGAGATTTCAGCAGAAATCCTCAAGAAATTGAAACGGGACGCCGAGTTTGCCATCGGGGAGACGGTGTCGCGAGCCGTCATCACGGTGCCCGCATACTTCAACGACGCTCAACGAAATGCCACCAAAAAGGCCGGTGAACTCGCCGGCTTCACGGTCGAGCGGATCGTCAATGAGCCAACCGCCGCCGCCCTTGCCTACGGCTTGGATCGGCTCCACGAGAAATCGAAAGTCGCCGTCTATGACCTCGGCGGCGGGACGTTTGATCTCTCAATTTTGGAACTGAATGCCGGTGTCTTTCACGTCCTCGCCACCAACGGAAACACCCGCCTCGGGGGCGATGATCTCGATAAACGCATCACCGATTATTTGGTGAATCGCATCCGGGAAGTCGGGGGACCCGACCTTTCGCATACCCGAAGTTCCGCACCTGAAAATTCTCCGCAGACCAACTCGCCTGTGACTTCGGTCGGAACGCCGGATTTAGCCATGCTTTCCCGGGTTCGCGAAGCGGCCGAAAATGCCAAAATCAGGCTCAGCTCGGAAGGATCCGTCGAAATCACGCTCCCATTTCTTACACCCTCCTTCAGCTTCACTCACCGCCTGACGCGGGAAACGCTTGAAGAACTTACCCGCGATCTCATTGAACGTACCCGTGCTCACTGCATCCGATCCCTCGCAGACGCAAAAATCGAGGCGAAGGAGCTGGATCAGGTCCTACTCGTGGGCGGCCAGACCCGAATGCCGTTGGTCCGTCGACTCGTAGCGGAGTGGTTCCACTGCGCCGAATTTGAAGAGGGACGCGGCGACGTCCGATTGGGCGCCGACCCGCACCCTGTGGGGGGGCCCCAGCTAAACACCACCGTGAACCCTGATGAAGCCGTCGCACTGGGCGCGGCCATCCAGGCGGAAATTCTCGGGGGCGGCTTCCGCAACATGCTCCTGCTCGATGTGACACCCCTTTCGCTCGGCATCGAGACTTTTGGCGGCTTGATGAACGTCATCATTCCGCGCAACACCACCATTCCGACCAAGGCCGGCGAATTGTTCACCACAGCTGTCGACAACCAGCGCAGCATGTTGATCCACGTTTTGCAGGGCGAACGCGAACGAGCGCAGGATAATTGGAGTCTGGGTCGCTTTGAACTCGCTTTCGAGCCCGCCCCAAAGGGCGTCCCGCGCGTTGGCGTCCAGTTCGAAATCGACGCCAATGGCATTCTCCACGCACTCGCCCGTGACGTGAAAACCGGAGTTCAAAAGATCGTCGAAATGAAATCGGCCGTGGATGTGAGTGACGCAGACGTCCAAAAGATGGTCGAGGAATCTGTGGAAAACGCCTTCGATGATCTCGCGTTCCGCCAATGGACTGAAGCCAAACTTCGGGCAGCGGAAACACTCACCGCCACTCGCAAGACCATGTCCGAATTTGCCGCGGAATTGGATCCGGACTACCGACGACAATTGGAGAGCGCCATGGAGGACGTGGAAGGCGTCCTCTCGCTCGAAAATCCAAAAACCCGCACCGGAGGGACCGCGATGCTCAAAGCCGCCACCGCGCGCTTGGACGAAGTCACCCGACCGCTCGCCGAACACGCGATGGACAAGGTTATGGACGATATGCTGAAACGGAAGGGGCTGATATGAACCGCCGGATTTGCGATGGATTTCAGTTCGCTCTTTCTCCAAAAGCGTCTACGCTGTCCGCTACGATTTATGGAAAAACCTAAGATCATTGCCTACCTGAAACCGTCGTGCGGCTGGAGCCAGGGCGTCCGTGCTGTCATGCGCAAGTACGACCTCCCATTCGAAGATCGCGACATCATCAATGACGCTAATCAACGTCAGGAGATGATTGTGAAATCCGGCCAGATGCTCTCCCCCTGTGTGGAGATCAACGGCCACATGCTGCCTGACATCTCCGGGGAAGAGGTTGAAAGCTGGATGCTGGCCCAGGGCGTCGTTACCCCCAATGCGCGTCAGCCCGACGCTCCAACCAATCAGCCCTGTGCCAATGAAATGCCGTCCGCAGGTATCGGCTTTCGCCGATAGGTAGCGACGTTCGCATCTCAATGCCGTGCCCTCGTCCCGAGGATTGCATCTCCGCGGCCCGAGAAGAATGACGCTGGATCATCGGCGTAAAGGCGGAGGTCGCCACCCTCCTCCTCTTGAGTCGAAGTCCCGAGTGCACTCGTCGTTGTTGGCTCCACTCCATGACGCCGGAAGCCATCAATCATCTCCGCCGTAGCGACCCGGCCATCCGCCAACTGATCCGGCGGATCGGTACCTGCACGCTCCAACCGGACCCTCGGCGGACACCGTTCGAGTCCCTGGTCAGGGCGATCGCTCATCAGCAACTGAACGGGACCGCTGCGGAAACCATCCTCAACCGCTTCCTTACGCTTTTCCCCGGAAAGCGGTTTCCCGACCCTGAAGACCTGGACGCCATCGGCGACGAGCCCATTCGCGCTGCAGGATTTTCCGGAGCAAAAGTGGCCGGCATCCGCGACATCGCTGCCAAAACGTTGTCGGGGATTGTACCCACATCCCGTCGCATCGCCCGTATGTCCGACGAGGAAATCATCAAACGGTTGACCGAATGCCGTGGGGTTGGCCGGTGGACCGTTGAGATGCTGCTCATTTTCAATTTGGGCCGTCCCGATGTCTGGCCCGTGGATGATTTCGGAATCCGCGAAGGGTACCGGGCTGTGTACGACCTGGAGGCGCAACCGAAGCCGAAGGAATTAACCACGCTCGGAGAACGGTGGCGACCTTACCGGACCACACTCGCGTGGTACCTCTGGCGAGCCGCCGACGCCGCCAAAGGAACCTCCAAAGCGGTCGGTCAATAGTATTGTAGTATTTCAGCACCCGCATTCAGCCCTTCGGTCTTCCTCTGCATCCTCCTACGGTCACGATGCCCTGTGAGTTCACCGAACTCGTTTATTGCAAAAAGCACATTACTATTGACCGACCCCATTGGAAGCTTGCTTTCATGTTCTGTCTGCCGTGTCATGGCGCGCCATGAAAGACTTATTTGCCGTGTCTCTCCTGACCTTGACGTTGGTAGCCTGGGCGTCGCTGCGCCTTGCAGCTCATTCGGCAGTGGAAGCCGCGCCTCGGCTCGAGAAGTGGTGGCAGGACCGTCATGAATCGTTCAATAAAAAAGTGACTGAATTGGGAAAGGCGACACAGGTAATTTTCATCGGAGATTCAATCACCCAGGGATGGGAGGGAGAGGGCAAAGACGTATGGACCCAATACTACGCCCACCGGAAGGCGGTCAACCTTGGGATCGGGGGAGACCGCACCCAAAATGTTCTCTGGAGGTTGGATCACGGAAATGTCGACGGAATTCAGCCTAAGGTCGGGGTGGTAATGATCGGCACGAATAATTCGAATGGCGATGACAACACGCCGGGGCAAATCGCTGACGGTGTCGCGGCAATCGTCCGACGGCTACGGGAAAAGCTCCCGCAAACGAAGGTGATTTTGCTTGGGATTTTTCCACGAGGCGAAAATTTCAATCCACAACGCGGCAAGTTGCTCCAGATAAACCAAGTCCTCGAGAAGCTGGCGGACAATCAGAACATATTCTGGATGGATTTCGGCCATCGACTTGTGAATGCCGACGGCACGATTCCCCGGGAGTTGATGCCCGACTACTTGCACCTGACCCCAGCGGCCTACGGCGTTTGGGCCGCGGAAATTGAGCAAAAGCTTTCCAGCCTCATCGGGGATGCACCCGTAGTGGCTGGGGTTGTGAAATCTGCAAATTTGACCGGCGACTGGGTCTGGACAATTCCGGGTCCGGAAGGAAAACCCGTGGATGGCGATCTATTTCTAAAGGTAGATGGAGGACAGCTCTCGGGCCGTTTTGCTCGTCAGCCGGACCGATGGTTGGTGATTGAAAATAGCCATCTGGATGGCAATAACTTTTCCTGGACCGTGAAGCGGGACCGTGCCCAGGGCGGGACAATGGTTTACGAGATGAGCGGTAGGCTGGTGGATGGAAAACTCGAAGGCGTCGCGAAGAGAGAGCTGAACGGTGCGCCCGTGAGTCTGAACTGGACCGCGCGCCGCAAGTAGTCGGCGAGGGGTCGGTCAATAGTATTCTAGTATTCCAAGAACGGCACCTAGACTCTCCAGAGTGGTGTCGTTTCATCCGATTCAAACTCTCCCCCGTTGGCAGAGTGCGTGGCTTCAAAATAGTACATTACTATTGACCGACCCCTTTTCGGCTAAGGCTTCACCAAATCTCCGCGAATTTCACCCTCCGGATTCACCGAGGTGTGAATATTAAAGTAGGCCTTCCCAGCCTCGACATTCGCAGCATCGGCGGCGGTGATGGTCGCAGACCCCGCAAGAACTCCCGACGTACCCAACGCCCCGACTGGAGTCAGTGCAAACGCCACACTTCCCGCGCCATTTGCCAAATCAACCCGGTGCACATACGAGGCCGTGGCCTTCGCCTTCAAACCCTGGTAACTGACGAAGAAGAAGGCCTTCGTTCCATCGATGGCAAGAAATCCAGCACCGGTAGCCGAAGTTATGATCGCAGTGGGTTTCTCCGCACCGCCAGAAAGAGTCGCCCGGTATAGTTTGACACTCTTTGTCGTCGAGTCGCTGACACGGAACATCCCAACGCTGGCCACTATGGGCAAAGAGATTGTTCGGCTAGACGTCGTATAGATGTCATTCCACGTGGCATCCGCAAGACTCGCCTTGAACTGGAGGAGAAACGGGGCTTTGCCTCCCGTAATCGTGAGAGTCAATGTTCCGTCAGCAACCGACGCTGCGATGGATACCGACGACGACAACGCGTCCTGAGCTTTGTCGCCAAGTACGTCGGCTGGTAACGAAGTCACGACCGCTCCTGATGAGAGCCGATAATTTGCGGTGCAGGTAAGCCGTTTCAGATCCTCTCGACTTAATCCCCACGCTGCAATGTTGAATCGGAACGACCGGGCCGCCACATCCAGATCCAAGCTCCCTCCTTCGGCAAACGTTCCAAGATATTTACCTCCCTGGACAGATCCCGCTGGAAAATCCGCATTCGTCATGGCGAGACTTCCGAGATCGGCCAAATAGAAGTCCACCTCGATCTTTGCGCCCACTGCGGGAACGCCATCGGCCCCGGCTGGGACAGTCCCTATCACAATCGAGGGTGTCGAATTGGTCTTGAGAATCGGAGCGTTTGCCGTCGCTGGTAAAGCCAGCGCACCGGTGAAAAATCGTTCGGCCGTCACATTCTGGGACGGATTCACGGGTATAACGCCAAAGCAGTGAACAACCTCATTTCCACGGAATGCGATGCGGACCGGAGCGTTGTCCTCATCATTGTTATTGTTGTGGAACTTGAACATCGGTCCGGCGAAGTTGGCGAAGTGGTTGGCTTCCGCAGCATCCGATTTGCCGTCCACATTTGAGCCTACCCGAATGCTGGAGTCCTTTCGGACCAGGAGCAGCGCCGTGCCTTCGGCCGTGGTGTAATTCGTTTTTCCATCGAATCCAAACCCAACGTAATTCCCGGCGATGACCACATTCGTCGCCGAACGCCGAAACTCCACAAACACATCGTACCGAACGAGTCCGATATAATTTGCTTCGCCCCCATCGTTCTTGCCGTCGCCATCGGTGCCGATGACGTTGCTGTCCGCCTGTCCGTTCTCAAAAAACTAGATATCCCAATTCTCCGGAAGGCCAATCCGGTTGATATCGAGCAGCTCACCGTTTGGGAGGTAGTTGATATAATTTCCCGAAACGCGAACGTTCGGTGTTTCCAGGTGTAGCGCCACCAATTGGCCGCAGATGACGTTGGCTTCTCCCGGGTCATTTACGCCATCCGAATCCGTGCCCACCAACAGGCCGCTGGAGTAGTCGATCACTCCATTTTCTTCCCATTTGAAGGACGCGACAGCCGCCGAACTTCCGGCAATCCCGGGAATCAGTCCATCCACGGCGGCGAACGTCTTTTGCGCAGGGTCGACGCCAAACCAGCAACCCTGAATTTTAGCGCCGGTGGAAGCCTTCATGAGGGCCACTCCGTAAATGGAGGGATCCTCCTCCGTATTGCTACCCGTCACTGAGAGGATTGCCACCCCTCGCAAGGTGAAATTCTTTGCATTGAGTACCCCAAGAATCGTGCTTTCGGTTGTACCAAACCCCGGGTAGTGTCCACCACGGTTCGACCGCCACTGCGAGAATCGAGAACGATGCGAATATCAGCAACATTGGGCTTTCCGAGCGTGTTGATATTGGCCTTCGCCTTGGGCTGCGAGTATCCGTCGAGAGTGAGGTTATTCACCGTGATCAAGGGGTAACCGCCTGTGGGAGTCCTAATGTAGTGCGGTCCGTCGCCGGCGATGTTGAACTTTATGACATCTCCGGCCAGGGCTGTCTCCAATGCCTTCTTCAGGGACGTTTTGGTGGTACTGGTATTGTCCACGGTGTCAACGATCAGGTCTCGAGCTGCAGCGGAAGCGGCCCAAACCACCGAAACCGCCAGAACCGCCAGAACCGAAAGAATTTGGAGAAGTTTCATGACGATACAAGTGGAGCGTAGACAGCGGAGAATTACAAGCTCGAATGGAGATCGAATGACGGGGGAGCGTCTGCCGGTCGTCATTCACTCTTTTTTTCATTCAGCGCGATCGAACGATTTCGGGTAGTGTGCTGAGGTGTCTCGCGACTACGTCCTGCAGCCCTTTCAGCCGCCGGCCGAGCTGCGGATCGATTATCAGCGGGAACTCAATGCTCAGCAGTTCGCCGCGGTATCGGCCCCGGTCGGTCCGGCCCTCGTGCTTGCCGGGGCGGGTGCCGGCAAGACTCGAACGCTGATTTACCGCGTGGCCTGGTTGCTGGAGCATGGCGTTCCGGCCGATCGCATCCTGCTCCTCACCTTCACGAACAAGGCAGCCCGGGAGATGATGCAACGGGTCGGCGAACTGCTCGGTGGAGATCTATCCGGCCTTTTAGGCGGGACTTTTCATAGCGTAGGGATGCGGATTCTGCGCCGGCATGCTGACCGGTTGGGTTATCGTGCGGACTTCACCATCGCCGACCGTGAGGATTCGAAGGACCTGCTGTCGGCGTGCATCGTGGACGCCGGGATTGAGGTCAAAGAATCGCGCTTTCCCAAACCCGAAGCACTTTCGGACATTCTGTCGCTGGCCGCCAACAAGCAGAGGACTGTTCCAGAGATGCTGGCCTCCAACTACCCGTCCTTTCTCCCGATTGAAGAACAGATTGTGGACGTTGCAAACCGGTACCGGGAGCGAAAGCGGACGACGGGTGCGATGGATTTCGACGATCTAATTGGCCTTTGGGTTCGATTGCTTAGGGAGCACCCTGATATCCGGGAAATGTATCAGCGGCGGTTCCAGCATGTGCTCGTGGACGAATATCAAGACACGAACCAACTGCAATCCGATTTGATTGATCTCGTCGCGGGGGCACATCACAACGTGATGGCGGTGGGGGATGATTCGCAGAGCATCTATTCGTGGCGCGGCGCAAATTTTGCCAACATCCTTGAATTCCCCAAGCGACATCCCACAGCCCGGGTATACAAAATTGAAACCAATTACCGAAGCACTCCGGAGATTGTGTCGCTCGCCAATGCGGTCATCGCTGCCAACACGCGGCAATTTTCCAAGGAACTCAAGGCCGCGCGCAAAAGCGGTGCCAAACCCGTGCTGGCCGTGTGCGGTGAAGCATCGGAACAGGCTGTCTTTGTGGCCCAACGCGCCTTGGAACTTCGTGACGAGGGGGTCAATCTGAACCGGATGGCTGTGCTGTATAGGTCGCATTTCCACGCCCTGGAACTACAACTCGAACTGACCCGTCGGAACATTCCGTTCAGCATCACGAGCGGGATCCGCTTCTTCGAGCAGGCCCACATTAAAGACGTCGCCGCCTATCTGAAATTTGTCATCAATCCGGCGGATGAACTCGCCTTCAAGCGACTGGTCAAGATGCTGCCGGGGATTGGGGGACGGGGCGCGGACAAGCTTTGGAACGAATTCCGAAACCTCTGCCCACCGCCACCGCCGCCATCGCCGCTGGCCGCAGCGGCCTCAATGACCGAGCCTTCTGACAATGAGGGCCTTTTGGAAACTCCATCCGCCGCCCCGCCGTTTCGGGATCCCGTGGCTCCGCTCCTCGTGCGAGTGGCCCCCAGGGTGCCGAAGAAAGCATCCGTTGGGTGGGCTCAGTTTACGGCGACAATTTCCCAATGTGAGGGTCCGGACACGTGCAATGATCCGGCGGCCTTGATCCGGTTGGTGGTGGAGGCAGAGATTTCAGCCTACGTCGAGGCAACGTATGAAAACTCGAGGAATCGACTGGAGGATCTCGATCAACTTGCCAGCTACGCGCGGCAATTTAATTCGACCGTCGAATTCCTCACGCAGCTTGCCTTGCTGAGCAACGCGGAGACGGAAACGAACGCCAACACACAGGAAGAGGAACGGTTGAAACTGTCCACTGTGCACCAGGCGAAGGGTCTCGAGTTCGACGTTGTTTTCGTGATCATGCTCTGCGAGGGAATGTTCCCCTCCGGACGCGCTCTTGATTCCATTGAGGGCGAGGAGGAGGAACGGCGGTTGTTCTATGTCGCCGTGACACGGGCAAGGAGCGAACTTTACCTCAGCTATCCTCTGCTACGATTTGCGGGCGGCGGTGGAAATGCGATGCAGCAGGGGTCCCGGTTCCTCGGAGAGCTGCCTAAGAATCTCCTTGAAGAATGGAACCTCCACCCGGCCTGGGGCACCGCATCGAGCTCTGGGTTTGATAGCGCAACCAACCCGGAAAGCCCCCAATCGGCTGACGCCGCCGACGAACCCTTTTGAACGATGGCTTCCGGGATCCGGCTTTTTCCAGCCAGCGATATTCATCCACGACCTTCACACCCTGGTACGCGTCGGACATCGGCGCTTTTTTGTCGGAGGATGCTCGGCGGAGACGCCGGGAGTCATGAGAGCGGGCATGGCGATGGCGATGGCGATGATGAGAGTGGTGCAAGACCGCGCGTTTTCACGGATAAGATAGCGGTTTTTAGGACAAGGATTTCATTTGCCGGACTTGCTCGCCGGGGCCGGGGTGTCGAGTTGGATGAAGTCGTTGACATCCCAGACAGCAGGCTGGCCTTTGCGCTGCTTCGCCAGCCAGTTGAGCGCGGCTTGTTGAACAATCTCGTGACCGCCTTGGAAGATGGTTATCCGGGTGTTTCGAGTGGTCTTGCGGAAGATGGGTGTCCACTCGCCATAGACCTTATCAGGCTGGGCGGCGAGCCATCCGGGGGGAAGTTTGCGAGTGGTGAAGAAGGGTTGGAAACCGTCGGAGGGTAAGAGGTCCGATGGATCCACGACGGCATTGAATGCGCGTAGTGAATGGATGAACGGCACGCTGCCGGTGTGGCCGTCATCGACGCCGGCATTGATGTCGAGCGGCACTGTGGCGGCGTTTTTTAACCACATCAGGGGCGATCGATGGGCCGCGTCTTGCTTGCGCGTACCGGTATCGGGCGCGCCACCGAGGGCGGCTTCGAGATTCTGCGCGTAGCTATCCGTTTTACGGTCGTGCGCGTGTTCCGCGTGCCATTGAGCAAGGTCGCTGATACCGCACCAAGCGCTGACGCCAGCCCAGAGTTCCGGATGCCTTCCGGCCATGAGCAGGGCCATATGTCCACCACCGCTCACGCCGACAAGATAGATGAGGGTGTCATCCACCGCCCCGTTTTGCTTCGCCCACACGACCGCCTCTACGATGTCCTGCACGGCGCGGTCGGAACCCATGGCAAGGGGGTGTTGTTGAATCCGCGGAAGTTGGGGTGAATGAAATGCCAACCCTGCCGAATGCACCAATCGGCATAGACCGCATCACTGCCGGCAGAGTCGTAAGTGCTGCTCCACGTGTGCAGGCCGACGAGGAGCGGGCGCTTGTTGTTACTGGACGCGGAAAACCAGCGCGCAAGTTGTCTTTCGCCATCGCTCGCGAGGATACGTACGACACCAACGCCGGGCGGCCAGGCGTTGTCGAGAGCGATTGGCGGAGGCGCGGGGAGATCGGCGGCGGACAACCCGATGATGAACTGGGAGAGGGCGATCAACGTGGATCGGATCATGGGGATATCCTGAGGCTTTTGCGGACAACATTCCAGTTGAGATTCTTTGAAATAATCCAGGTCTGACATCCAATCAGGTTAGGGATGACCCAAACATCGGAGCGGCAGCCGATCTTGCCGGTGAACATCACCGGCAACTGACTCGCTCTAGAACAGACAAATGACTATGAATGCGAATCAATCGCGCGGTGGCTTGTTGCCGTTTCCGCGTTGCTCTCGAACTTCCGAATAAAGGCATTTCACCCGATGCATCGGGGGATTCATGTACGGCCCCCCTCCGTTCTGGCGCTTGAAGCGCTGGAGTGTGTTCGCGATCAATTTCGCGGGTATCAATGCGCTCGTCGCGAACACGGTTTCAACCGCTGTCGCGCAGGAAGCCGACACCACATCGCCCACCATCACGGCGGTCGCCTCCGCCCCACCGAACGCGAACGGCTGGTATCGCACCAGCGTGCGCGTGCGATTTGTGTGCGCCGACCCGGGCGGCAGCGGCATCGCGTCGTTCCCGGCAGCGCAAACTCTCACCACCGAAGGCGCAGGTCAGGGGGTCAGCGGTGTCACGCGTGATCACGCGGGTAACACTGCAAGCACAAGCCTCTCGCTAAGCATTGACAAGACCCCGCCGATCGTGACGGCGGCGCGCACGCCCGAAGCGGGCGCGAACGGTTGGGTGAGAACGCCCGTGACCGTGACGTTCGCTGCGAGCGATGCGCTCTCAGGGGTTGTTCCGGAAAGCGTGACGCCGCCGATCACGTACTCGACCGATCGCAGTAACACCACCGCAACCGGACGCGCGACCGATCTGGCCCGCAACGTCGGCTCAGTGCAGCTCACGGGCATCAAAATCGACACGGCGAAACCGAAGATCACCGTATCGCTGCTGCCCGGGCAGACCGGCAGCGGATGGCGTAACGCCCCCGTGACGGCACACTTCACATGCACGGACACGGGTTCCGGCATCGCGAGCTGTCCCGCGGATCAGTTCTTTCCAAATGAAGGTCGCGGCCAGACGGTGACCGGAACCTCGACCGACAACGTGGGATTGTCGGCGACCGTGACCGCTACATTCCACATCGACCTGACGCCCCCGACCGTGACCACGACGTTCAGTCGTCCACCGGATGTGAACGGTTGGTACACGTCTCCCGTGACGGCATCGTTCCTGTGCACGAATGCGCTCTCCGGCATCTACGCGCGCCCGGAGCCGCTCGTGATTTCGGTTGAGGGCGCCAATCAGCCGCTCGCGGTCACCGCGCTTGATCGCGCGCGCAACGCCACGGCGCCGTCGGAGAGAGTGAGCCTTGACCTCACGCCGCCGACGCTGGTCATTACGTCGCCCGCAACCAGCATCGAAGTCGCGAGCGCGTCCTTCACGATCACCGGCTCGGCGACGGATGTTGCCGCAGGTATCGCTGGGGTGACGATTGGTGGCGCGCCAGTCAGCTTGCAGACCGATGGCTCGTTTGCATTTCCAGTGAGCCTCACCGAAGGCGTGAACTCGTTTGCCGTCGTCGCCACCGACCACGTCGGTCGGTCGTCATCGCAGACCGTCATGCTGACGCGCACCACGCCCCTGTCCCCCCCCGCCGGCGCAGATCAACTTGATCACCGACGCGCAGTTCGAGTCGGGCGTCTCGGGCTTTTTCGCGCAGGATGCCAGCAGCTCGGTTTCACAGTCGGCTGAGGCGCCGCTCGAAGGGGGGAGCAGTCTCCGAGTGTCCATCACCGGCTACGGCAAAAACGTGTGGTGGTTCTACAACTTCAACGGCGGTCTCGCGAGCCACTTCCTCGTGTGTGCGCATGCGAGGTTGGATGTCGCCAGCTCGTCGACACTACAGTTCTGTGCGATGATCTATTTCGCCGACGAGTCGACCGACATCACCTGCTCGCCGCTCAGTGGCATGGTCGGTGACAAAGGGATGGTCACGGCGCAACTCCCAATTGATCCCACCAAGCGCATGCAGTCGGTGAGCTTGCGTCTGTATCAGGAGGGTGGAGCGTCGGTGGCGGTGGCGGTGGAGGGGGTGGAGGGGGTGGATCGATCGGTTGCACCGTGCCTGAGCCCGGGACCTCGGCGTATCCTGGCTTCACCTATAACCTGCCGTTGACGCGTCCGTTCATTTCGCTCGCGTCCTACACGCAGGCGAACCCGTCGTCGACGGCGTACACCCGCTTCAGCAACGCGGCCGACCAAGCCGTGGCCGGCAACCCGCCGTACGCGTACTCTGCCGTCTCGTCGGTGACGATGTATCGCATCACTGGCTATCCGGTTTACATCGACAATGCGATTGCGCGTGTGGAGGCATTTGTGACGGAGGCCGAGGAAGCGATCGCCGTAGGTGGCAGGCCCGCGATCGCTAGCGACTCCTACCTGGAGATCGGCTGGTACCTCGAGCAAATGGCGCTCGCGTACGACGACGGCTTCAACCGGCTCACCGCCGCTCAGCGGGAACGGTGGGCCGCGTTTGCCGAGCAATCGCTTTTCAACTTGTGGCATCCGTCCGAAGCGATGTGGGGTGGGGTGGCGCAACCGTGGAGCGGTTGGTCAATCTGCGATCCAGTCAACAACTACCACTTCCACTTTTTGCGCGCGACGATGGTGTGGGCGCTGGCGACACAGAGCACGGCGTTACTGGAATTTCTGCAGACCGAGAAGTTCCCGCCGCTCATCGACTACTACGCGCAACTGCCGGGTGGTGGCTCGCGCGAGGGTACTGGCTACGGCACCGCGCAGAAGGATCCGTTCGAGAACTTCCTCGTTTGGAAGGACTCAACCGGCGAGGACCTTTCGGCCCTGACGGTGCACACGCGTCAGACGATTGACTACTGGGTGCACGCTACGGTGCCGACGCAAGACCGGTTCGCGCCGATCGGTGATCAGGCCCGCGTGTCGATACCGGATCT
Organism: Pedosphaera sp.; assembly: GCA_009695205.1. Lineage (GTDB taxonomy): Bacteria > Verrucomicrobiota > Verrucomicrobiia > Limisphaerales > UBA9464 > SIBK01. Next base: position 57,171 of record SIBK01000011.1, read on the forward strand.
CTTCGACTACCAAGAGAACTTGGTGCACACGGCCGTGGCGCTCAATCCAGGCACGCCCGAAGCGCAGCGCGGCACGTGGTGGCTGAACAACAACTCGGTGAACGGCGTAAGCGCAGCGTTCAATTTGCTGGGCGACCTGTTGCCGTTGCCCGATGCGCCGATCGTGCCGGTCGAGCGGGTGTATCACGCCACGGGCGCCGGAGTTCTTTTTGCGCGTTCGAGTTGGAATACCGACGCGTCGTGGGTGTCATTCATGGCCGGCAAGTATGACCAGTCTCACGCCCATCAGGATCAAGGTGCGTTCACGTTCTTCAAGGGTGATTGGCTGGCCGTCACGGCGAACATCTGGTCGCACAGCGGCATTAATCAGGAGACCGAGTTCCAAAACACGGTCCGGTTTAAGCGCGCGGACGGCACGGTGATCGCTCAGAATCAGGACGACACACTGCAGTCGTCGATGACCTACACGACCACCGGCGGACAGGTGTCGGTGACGGCTGATCTCAGGAACGCCTTCAGCGGCAACGCAGATTTTGTGCAGCAGTGGACGCGCAATCTCGAGTATATTAGAGACACGCTGCGTGTCTTAGACACCTGGACTGTGGCGTCGGGTGTGCGTCCGGTATTCCAGCTTCACGTGCCGGTGCTGCCGGTGGCCCAGGCAGACGGGTCTCTTCTGGCGGGCAATCTCCGCATCGTCCGGCTCCAGGGCGCGACATTCACTATCAACGCGATGCCGTCCGGGTTCAACCAAGGCTACCGCATTGATTTTACCTCAACTGCGGGCAACTCATTCGCGATCGAATTGCGAGGGCAGTAGGCACTCGATGAGTTATGCCAAGATATAAATTATTCACCAATGTCTTGAAGGTGCTCGATGCCAAAATGTTGAGAGGCGCGCGCACGGCAATCCGACAGGAAATACTGGTTGGAAAAATGTCATCCAAAGATATCCTAGAGTCATTGCCTTTCCCGAAACGCGTTGGTCGATGCTGGCGGTGGCCACGATCCATGGGGACCACGCCGCCAGGCAGGCGCTGGATGAACTGTGCAGGCGTCACTGGCAGCCCGTTTATGCCTTCATCCGTAGCCGTGGATCCGGGAATGACGAGGCGCGCGACCGAACTCAATCATTTTTCCTATATCTCTTAGAGAATGCCACGTTGCGGAAAGCGGACCGGGCGTGGGGGCGGTTCCGCACCTTCCTGTTGACCGTGCTCTGGCGCTTCCTACGCGATGAAAGGAAGCGGGAAGGTGCAGAGAAGCGCGGCGGTGAACTGGACGAACTGTCCTTGGACGAGCTGGAAACCGGGCTGCTGTCCCAGCCGGGCCCGCTCAACGAAACCCTCGACCGGGAATGAGCTTTGACGACGATGGAGAGAGCCCTCGAAGCGGTTCGACACGAATTCGTCGCCACTCGCGGTGAAGCGGCGTGGAGCGTGTGGCGCGGTTTCCTACCCGGCAGCGCGGCAGCGCCCTCAATGTCCTTGGCCGCAGAGGCCCTTGGAGTGGGCGAGGGCAGCGCGCGCTCGGAGGTTCACCGCCTGCAGAACCGCTGCCGCGAAGCGCTGCGGCGCGAGTTAATAGGTACCGTGGCGTCGCCCGAAGATCTGGACGACGAGATCGCCTACCTCGGCCGGGCCTTGCAGGGTGCCCGAGCGGCGGGGCACGGACGCAGCCCGGTCGCACCGATGTCCAAGCAGCCAGTCGAGAGATGACAAAATTTTGTCCGAAATGCGGGACGCCCCGGCCCGTCGGCCGGCTCGACTAGCTGTGCCCGGCGTGTTTCTTCGCGGCGGCGGGCGAACGGACTGGGGCGCGTGACGAGGCACGGTTGCACGTGCCCGGGTTCGTCGTTGGGGATGAACTGGCTCGGGGCCGGATGGGGATCGTCTATGCGGCAGAGCAGGTGGAGCCGCGCCGGCGGGTGGCGTTGAAGATCCTGCTGCCCCGGTGGGTGGAGAACAGCGGTGTGCGCGAGCGGTTCCGGCGCGAGGCGCAGGCGATGGCGGGCCTGGAGCATGAGGCGATCTTGCCGGTGTATGCCGTTGGCGAGACGGACGGGCTGCCCTGGTTCACGATGAAACTCGCGACCGGCGGTTCGCTCGCCCAGCGCGGGCCGGAGTTCGCCTGTCAGTGGGCCAAGGTGGCGGAGCTCGTGGCGCGGCTGGCGGATGCCCTGGGCCATGCCCACGAACGCGGCGTGCTGCACCGCGACGAGCATCTGCCCGCCCTGCTGCGGCGCATGTCCGACGAGCCGCCGCGTCCGCTCGGCGACTTCACACCCGCGCCGCCTCGCGACCTCCGCGCGATCTGTGAGAAGGCGATGGCGCGCGAGCCGGAGCACCGCTATGCGACCGCCCGCGGATTGGCCGATGACCTCGGCCGGTTCCTTCGCGGTGAGCTGGTCCATGCGCGGGAAGGTGGCCCAACAGCACTGGTGGCGCGTTGGTGCCGTCGGCATCCGGCCGTGGCCTCGCTGCTCGCGCTCGTCTTTGTGCTGACCACCGCCCTGGCGGTCGGTTCCACGGTTGCGGCGATGACGATTCGGAGAGCGGAGCAGGTCGCCGTCGCCGCGCGCGATCGCGCGGAGGCCAGTCTCCGCCAGAGCCGGCTGGCCGAAGCCGAAGGACTGCGCCGAGCGCGGCAGCCGCGTTTCCGCCAGCAGGCCCTGGAGCGGGTGTTGTCTGCGGGCGCGCCGGGTGAGAGCGCGGAGATGCGGGTGGACCGCCGTTCGGAGGCCATCGCGGCGTTGGCTCTCCCCGCGATGCACCCCTGGCCGTTGCCCGTGGCGCCGCTTGGCTGCACCTTGGCGGCCATGGCGCAGGGCCACGGTTTCATCGCTTGGCACGTGACCCGCGGTGACGGTTGACGCGCGCGAGCGACGGCGCAGTCGTTTCCGCGACGCAGGTCCGCGAGATGCCCACACGGGTGAGCCGCAACGGACGCTGGCTCGCGGCGCAACTGGAGGACCCGGACCGTTGGCAGCTCTGGAATCTCACGGAATCGGCGGCGCGCTTGGAGGCGGAGTTGACGGGCGCGGCGGAGGACTTGAGCGACGACGGGACGCTCGTCACCTGCGCTTTCAGGGCCGCACCCGAAGAGATGGTGGCGGAGGTACGGGAGACCCTCGGCGGGCGGGTGCGCTTCCGACTCAAGTTCCCCAACGTCTCGTTGAAGATGCGGTTCAGCGGCGACGGCTCCCTGTGCGCGGTTGCGCCGAGCTCGTATCTCAACGACACGACGTTCCCGTATTCCGTGCGCATCCATCGCTGCGCGGATGGCGCGGTGGAGCGCGAACTGTCCGCGGGCATGGCCAATTGCATCTGGGCCATGGCGTTCAGCCGTGACGGTGAACTCTTGGCTGCGGGTGAACGCGATGGTGCGACCGTCGTCTGGGAGGTGCGCACGGGCAATGCTCGCCACGCCCTCCGCGGAACCGGCGTGAACCTTTGGCAGGCGGCGTTTAGCGAAGACGGACGGTATCTGGCGACGGTCAGCGGACAGCCCGTGGCCCGCGGCGGTGAGGCGTGGCAGTCGGAGAACGTGCCTCTGCTATTTTGGTCCACTGCCGATCCGTGGGTGTTCGGTCCACTGCCTCAAGACGAACACGACACGCTGTTCACCCTGCGCCCCGGTGCCTTCTCGACGTTCGTCGCGCCGGATTCCCACGGAAGCGCGCTCGGGATCGCCATCGCGCCCGGCGGACGCTGGCTCGCTGTGGGCGATTCGCGGCACGCACGACTGTGGGATCTGCATTGCTCACCGCGACGCCAAGTGTTCGCCCCGGGCTTGTGGAATTCGTTCACCTTTTCGCCAGACGGGCATTGGCTCTACGGCGCGGGTGAACCGGGCGTTGTCCGCTGGCGAATGGCCGAGGACGGCTTGGTCGAGGACGCCCGGACCGAGCTGTTGCCGGCCGGTTGGCACAATGCCGTCGCTCTCGACGGCTCGGGTCGACGACTCGCTGCGGAATCTGGCAGCTCCCGAGTGATCCGCGTTTTCTCAGTGCCCGAAAATCATGCTCCGAGCCACCGGGACTTCATCAGCGGTCAGACTTCGTGGGTCAGCATGAGTCCGGACGGAGGCCAACTGGCGGTGGCAAGTTGGGACGGATTGGAAGTCTGGCGCACGTCGGACGGGGGCAAGCTGATTTCGCAGCCGAAGCCCGCGCACTGGGTGTCGTTCAGCCCGGACGGGCGCTGGTTGCTCGTGGGCCGCGAGCGCTACGAGATCTGGCGGACGAGCGACTGGAGTCTCGTGCGGACCCTCAACACCCGCGCGGTCGGCCCCCTGGAGTCCCGCGCCGCATTCACCGCCGATGGCCGTTGGCTCGCGACGGGCCACGGCTTCGGCAAGATCGGTCTCTGGTCGGTGCCGGCTTGGGAACGCTTCGCCGTGCTGGAGAGCCCCAACAACCAACCCGTCGGACACTTTGCTTTCGACCGCGAAGGCGGCCGCCTTTTCAATGCCAGCACTGGGGGAGTGGTGGAGGTGTGGGATCTGCGGATGCTGGACCGCGAGCTGAAGAAGCTGGGCCTGGGGTGGTGACAAAGAAGGGGTCAGTCGCGGCTATTGTAGAATAATCCGTTAACCTTCTGCCCGTCCCGGGTATTCCCATGCACGGCCCGTAAACTAAATTCCGTTAGGGCCAAACGCCCGACCGACAGGCCGCCGTTAAGCGACTTCGGCATGCCTAACTCTTCGGCTGATTGCTGCTCCGGTGGATCCAACGATATGCCTTCACCGAATTCCGCCAGAAGAACTTCTCCGCGATCGCCGGCCCCTTGGCATTAAAGTATTCGCGCACGACGGTCAGAGCCTCTCGATAATGCCCCCAGCGGTCGCTGTGCGGCCAGTCACTGCCATAGACCACACGATCTTCGCCGAAGATGTCGAACAACTCATCCAAACGCGGCTTATAGAACTTCGTGTCCTTGGGAATCTCGCCATTCACCGTACGGAGCACGCCGGATACTTTCAGGTACACACCCGGACGCTTGGACAGGGCTCGAAGATCCTTCTCGATGGCTGAATTCAGGTCGAGCCTCGGCAGGTGGTCCAGCACCATGCGCAGGTTTGGAACGCGGTCTTTCAGTCGCAGAAGGTCCGCAATCAATTCTTGAGTGGGATTGGCGGAATCCAGCGTCATATTGGCGTCCGCCAGTCGCGTGGCGCCGTCAATGAATTTCGCATTCTGAGATTTCTGGTGAAAGTCGCGATCCCAGATATTTCCATAGCGGATCCCCAGAAACAGGGGATTCTTCCGGAACCTCTCGAGATGCTTCGGGAAGTCTGCGTGGTCTGGCTCCAAGTCGCCAATGGTGCCAACCATTATGTCGTCCTTCGCCATTACATCGAGCACCCATTGATTGTCTTCCAGCCACGGGCTGCATTCGAGTTCAATGGCGCCGACGACGTTGAGTCCCTGGGTGACCTCGCGGAAGCGGGGCGGAAGGGCGGTCTTATACAGCACTTCTTCTTCCTTGGGCGGCCAAGGAATTCCCTGCGGACGGTTGATGTCGAACAGGTGAATATGGGTGTCGATGATCGGGATAGGCGCGGCTTCGGCTAGGGCTTCCGCAGTGGGGTGCATCAGAGTTGCTGCGGCAGTAGTGGTGGCTGCGTTGATGAATGTTCTGCGGTTCATGGTAGGTTTAGAAGTTGATTGCCTGCCACTGTACCGCAATTCACTTGCCCGTCGAGCTCAACATGTATTAAAGAACTCTTTGCCCCTCGTCCACGGAGGCGTAGCTTTTCCGCTAATGAATTCGTTATTCGGTGAGCTTCCACACGGGAAGCGCCACGGCTTTGCGCGACACGCGGTGACGGTCGCGCTCGCAACATTGACGTTCGCTTGGCCCGCGGTTGCCCGCGCGGAGATTTCCCCCGACGCTCTCGCTTTTTTTGAATCGAAGGTCCGGCCGCTGCTCATCGAGCGTTGTTACGAATGTCATGCCGAGAAAAAGCAGAAGGGCGGTTTGCGGCTCGATTCGAAGGCAGGCTGGCAAAAGGGCGGCGACACCGGCCCCGCGCTGGCGCCGGGGAAACCGGACGAGAGCCTGATCATCCGAGCGGTGCGGCAGCGGGATCCTGACTTGCAAATGCCGCCGAAAACGAAGCTCACCGAAATCGAAATCGAAACGCTTGTTGCGTGGGTGAAAATGGGCGGCCCGGACCCGCGCGACGCAGCCGCAGCCAAGAGCGTTAAGAGAGTGTCTTTGGAGGAGGGCCGGAAACACTGGGCGTTTCAACCCATCGCCCAACCGCCCCCGCCGGCGGTTCAGAATTCCGAATGGCCGCGTGGCGTGATCGACCGTTTCATTCTGGCGCAGTTGGAGGCCAATCACCTGGAGCCCGTTGTGGATTCCGACCGTCATACGTGGCTGCGGCGGGCGACCTTCGATCTTACGGGCTTACCGCCGACTACCGAGGAGATCGCGGCGTTTGTCGGCGATCCTTCCTCACTGGCGCAGGTGCGCGTGGTGAACCGTCTGCTCGCGTCGGTGGCGTTCGGGGAACGGTGGGCCCGGCATTGGTTGGACCTGGTAGGCTACGCCGACCAATTGGGCACGGTGAACGACGTGCCCGCGGTGCACGCATGGCGTTACCGCGACTATGTCATCCGCGCCTTGAACGCGGACAAACCCTTCGATCAGTTCATTCGCGAGCAGGTCGCCGGCGACCTCCTGCCTGCCGACAGTCCCGAGGCGCGGCAGGATGCGCTCACGGCAACGGGCTTTCTTTTGCTCGGCGAGATTCACATCGTCACGAGCGATAAGATGCAGCTCCGCGCAGACATCGTGGATCACCAAATTCAGAAGGTCGGAATGGCGTTCCTCGGCCAGACATTGGGATGTGTGCGCTGTCACGACCACAAGTTCGATCCCATCCAGCTGGAGGATTACTATGGCCTCGCGGGAATCTTTGGCAGTTCGGAATCGGCGTATGTAACGGAGCGTGGCGTCTGGAGTTCAATCCTCACGGCGGAACTTCCCGAAACGCCCGCCCAACGCGCCGACCGCGAGCGCGCCCTGCGCGCTCACTCGGAGGTGGTCATGGGCGTCAAGGCTGAGCGCCAGGAGCTCTCGAAGCAATTGGGCGAGATGAATCAACAACTCACCAATGCGACGAAGCACGCGCAATTGATCGAACCGCGCATCGTCGCCAAGGCCGCTAACTCCGTCCGCACCCCAGCGGAAGCGGCCGCGGACAAGGGAGCCCAGCCGGCCGACCTGAAGGCGCGCAAAGCCGAGCTGGACAAGAAGATTGCCGGGATCGACTCGAGGCTGTTGCACCTCGCCTACATTGAACCGAGGGCGGCGTTTGCCTACTGCGTCCACGATTCCACCAAGCCGGCCGACGGGCCCGTGACCCTCCGCGGCAACGCGCATGCACCGGGCGACGTCGTGCCGCGGGGGTTCATCCGCGTCGTGAGCCGCGCGCCGTGGCTGCCGATACCTGCCGACACGAGTGGGCGCGTGCAACTTGCCGAGTGGCTCACCAGCGTCGAGAACCCATTGCCCGCGCGCGTTACGATGAATCGCATCTGGCAGAAACTTTTTGGCGAAGGTCTTGTCCGCTCGGTGGACTACTTCGGGATTCGCGGCGAGCGGCCGACCCACCCCGAGTTGCTGGATTGGCTTGCGAGCGAATTCGTCCGCAACGGTTGGTCGCAGAAAAAACTGATCCGCGAAATCATCCTCAGCCGCGCCTATGGCATGAGCAGCGCGCACAACCCGGTCGCCTACGCCCACGATCCGGACAATCGTCTGCTTTGGCGCATGAACCGCTGCCGGCTGGACGCCGAGGCGTTGCGGGACGCCGTTCTCGCCACCAGCGGCGAACTCCAATTTTGCGCGGGAGGTCCGGCGCTGGCGCTGCATCTGTCCGAGAATGTCGGCGGCCTTGACCCGAAGGACGTGAATCCCGTCAGTTTCAGGACGAGCAAGTTTCCCGAGGAGCAACAGCGCCAGCGCACTATTTTCCTGCCCGTGGTCCGCTCTCGCGCCCAGCCCGGCCCCGCTGAACTCCGCAACCTCTTCGATTTTGTGCCTCCTACGGAAATGACCGGCCAGCGCCCGGCCACGAGCGTCGCCACGCAGGCCCTGTTTCTGATGAACAGCGAGTTCATCAAATCGCATGCGGGCAAACTCGCCGACTGGCTTTTCAAGCAGGAGCCCACGAATGAACGCGAGCGGTTGGCGAAGCTTTATCTCCGGGCGCTCAGCCGTCCCGTGACGGAACCGGAAGTCGAAGCAGCCGAGCGCTTTCTCAGCACATCCGCAGAGGCGGATGGAGCGAAGCAGCGGGCGGCGTGGGCTGCCTATTGCCACGCCATCTTGTCCTCGAATGGATTTCTTTTTCGCCTATGAAAACACTCCCCTTCGCCCTGAACACCCCTCCGTATTCTCGCCGGCACTTCCTGCGGTCGAGCGCCTGCGGCTTTGGCTCGCTCGCGTTGAATGCATTGTTGGCCGAGCGCGCGCTTGCCCACGCGAACCCCTTCACACCGCGCGCGCCGCATTTCGCCGCACGAGCCAAACGCGTGATCTTCCTCTTCATGGCCGGCGGGCCATCGCAGCACGACCTGTTTGATTACAAGCCGCGGCTCAAAGCGGAAGAAGGAAAGAAACCGACCATGCCGACGGACGGACACGACGTGACCGTCGGCCTCGAGAACTCCATGTCGCTGGGTCCAATGTCCCCGTTCGCGCCGCGTGGACAGTCTGGCATGGTGATGTCCGACTTGCTGCCTCACCTTGCGACGGTCGCCGACGACATCTGCCTGTTGCGCGGCATGAACGCAGACAATCGCTCACACGATCAGGCTTCGCTCCAAATGAACACGGGTGCCTTCCTCTCGTTGCGGCCTTCGATGGGTGCCTGGGTCAGCTACGGTCTCGGCACGGAAAACCAAAACCTACCAAGTTTCATCACGATCAATGCTCCCGGTGATGTACGGAATCACGGCTCTGCGTTTCTCCCGGCGATCCATCAGGGAACGAGAGTCAACGCGAAACCCAGCGGTCCGAACGATTTGCCAATCCAGTATCTCAGCGACCCCGCTTCGCCCGAAAGCGAACAACGGAAGCGGCTTGACCTGCTTCAATCGATGAACCGCGGACTCCTCCAACGAATCGGCGGCGACTCGCAGATGGAGGGGGTCATTGAATCCTTCGAGCTTGCCTTCCGGATGCAAGCCGAGACGCCCAAGTTGGTGGATCTCACGCGAGAATCTCAGGCCACCCTGGATCTGTACGGTGTGGGTAAGGAACCGACCGACAAGAACGCGCGGGCGTGCCTTCTGGCTCGGCGGTTCGCTGAGGCGGGCGTACGATTCATCCAGGTAACCATGGATGGCTGGGATCATCACGGGAACATCCGCGACGGGCTGCCGAAAATGTGCGCCCAAACCGACCAGCCCGCGGTTGCGCTGGTTGCGGACCTTAAGCGCCTCGGCATGCTCGATGACACGCTCGTCATTTGGAGCGGCGAGTTCGGCCGCACGCCGTGGAGCCAGGACCTCAGCGGCACGCAACCGCTGGAGAAGCACGGGCGGGAGCATCAGCCCGAGAGCTTCTGCGCCTGGATGGCCGGCGCTGGGGTTCGCGGCGGTCTGACTTTCGGCACGACAGACGATTACGGTTATCGTGTCGTTCAGGACCGCGTTCATTTGCACGACCTCCACGCGACGATTCTCCATCTTCTGGGATTCGACCACGAAAGGCTCACCTTTCGTTACGCGGGTCGCGACCACCGACTGACCGATGTTTTTGGCAACGTGGTGAAGGGGATCCTGACGTGAAACACCTGAAAATAGGAAGATTTGGTCGGGGGTAGTACTCGGTGTACAGTCGACGCCGATGAAAATTCTCCAGATGCGGACCGGAAGCACGCGGGCGGTCCTTGCCTCTCTCGCCATTGGTGTGAGGCTGGCAGTCTCCGCGGCGGCGGATGTTCCCCACCTCACGATTCAGGTTCTATCCGGTCAGGTTGAAATCACCGCACACGGCATCACTGGGGACCAAGTCACCCTCGATGTTTCCGCCGATCTGACCTCATGGGCAACGCTCAGCGGTGTCGTGTTGAGCAAGGGAGCCCGAGCCAAGGCCAAGGATTTCCCCGGCTGGAGCATCCCGATCTCGAAGAATGGATCCATCACGTTCCATGAATCTGTTTTGCCCAACGGTGCGCCCCGATTCTATCGCACCTTTTCACCAGGCCGCGGATGGGAGGATGCCCGTCAGCGATGGGCTGCTCTCAACGTTCGGGAATATCGTTACAAATTCCAACGCTTTTGCTTCTGCTTTGGCCCTCCTGGTGAAGGCATCGTCCATGTCAAGGACGGCCGAGTCGTCGACGTCGTGGAACTCAGTTCACCACGCGTGCCTCCGGGTCCCGTCGCCGGCGATCCGGCACTTTATCCGACGATTGAGGGACTGTTCGGTTTTCTGGATCAATTCGTCAAGGAAGGCGCGGACGTCATCCAGTTCCGGGTGGATCCAACCACGGGAATTCCGGCGTTGATCTCAGTGGATCGGTTACTCGGAGCGATCGATGACGAAATCTCTTATACAGCCACCAAATTTCAACGAATTCAGTGAAGCAATTTTCCGCTCGCATCGAAAAAGCGATTCTCTGCAATCTATAGCGCCACGCGATGATTTTTCAGGCCGGTTTTCCGTTGTCGATTTCAAGCGTTTGGGCCCGGGAATCTCCACGGTGCGCGAATCCAGCCCAAGTGGTTGGATACCCGTGCCACGTGTAGGTTGGTTCCTACGCTAGAATACCCTGGACGACTTTCCCATAGACATCGGTCAGACGGAAATCGCGCCCGGCATAGCGATACGTCAACCGCTCGTGGTTCAATCCCAGAGCGTGGAGCAAGGTCGCATGGAGGTCGTGCATGTGCACCGGGTTCTCAACCGGATGATAACCAAAATCATCCGTGGCGCCGTACGTGAGGCCGTTGCGCACGCCGCCACCCGCCATCCACATGGAGAATACTTGCGGATGGTGCCCGCGACCGTCGCCGTTTTCAGCCGTCGGCGTGCGCCCGAACTCACCCCCCCAGAGGACGAGCGTGTCCTGCAGCAGGCCGCGTTGGTCCAGATCCTGGAGTAGGCCTGCGATGGGCTGGTCCACCTTGACGGATTCATCGGTGTGGCCTTTTTCGACTTTGTTATGGTGATCCCACGTGTAGTCGGTGGACACTTGGATATAACGCACGCCGCGTTCGGCAAATTTCCGGGCCAGGAGGCATTGACGGGCAAAGTTATTCGTCGGTTCAGATCCGACGCCGTAGAGGTCGAGCGTTGCCTGCGATTCATCGCTCAGGCTCATGATTTGGGGCATCGTCGATTGCATCCGAAATGCGAGTTCGTAGCTGCCGATCAAACCCTCGATGCCTTGATCGAGTTCGGCTTCTCGGAGGTGTGTTCGATTGAGCGATTGAATGAGATCCAGCTGGCTGCGTTGCTGACTTGAATTGAGCCGTTCGTTGGTCAGGTTGGGAATCACGGCTTTTGCTATCGGAATCTCGGCGGATCCGATCGCCGTGCCGTGGTGGACGGCTGGCAAGAAGGCACTGCCGTAGTTTTGCACGCCACCGTGACCGCGCGGGGGCGAGATTGTGATGAACGCGGGGAGGTTGTCGCTTTCCGATCCCAATCCGTAACTAACCCAGGCGCCGACGCTTGGCCGCACCAGATTGGCCTGGCCGGTGTGCAATCGCAACAGGGCTTCGCCGTGAGCGCTGCCTTCGGTGTGGACCGAGCGAACGACACAGAGCTTGTCCGCCTGCCGGGCAAGGTGAGGAAAAAGCTCGCTCATCCAGATGCCGCTTTGGCCATGTTGCGCGAACTTGAACGGCGACCCCAGGACCTGGCCGAGTTGATCGCGCTTGTCGCCGACGTCTTTCCCCGCCAGCGATTTCCCGGCGTTTTGGTTTAGACGCGGCTTCGGGTCGAATAGATCCACATGACTCGGCCCGCCCCACATGAAGAGGAAGATGATGCGTTTGGCGCGGGCAGCGAAATGCGGGACTTGAGCGGTCGCAAGCGGCGGACCTGCTAGAAGGCCGGGAGCGGCGACACCGCTACGGGCGGCGAGCGCCGACAAGACCAATTGGCCGAATCCACCGGCGGTGGCGCGGAGCATGGCTCGCCGGGTGATGGAACGAGTAAATTGATCGCAGTGCATGATCTTACTCCAAGAATTGGAACCGGCTCATTGAGAATATCGCATGGCAAGCCATGGACCAAGCGCGAACGGCGGGTTCCATGACGTTTTCCTCGGTCAGGCGTTTCTCAGATTTCTGAACAAAGGAAAGGAAGGTGTCTCGCTCTTCATCCGTTGGCGAGGTGTTGAGAATTAGATCAAACATCCCGTCGATCCGGGCGTCCGCCGCATGGATCCGGTCATTAGCCAGAATCCTCCGTGCCAAAGTTTCGGCCGCATCCATGACCATCCGGTCGTTTAGCATGAAGAGCCCTTGGGTTGCGGCGGTGGTCTGCGGGCGCGCACCGGTTGTCGAGTGGGGATCCGCAAAGTCGAATACCTGGAACAATTCCGGTAGATCATTTCGAATCACCGGGAGGTAAACTGTTCGACATGGAAAGTCGGTTCGCCGCCGCACTTCATTCTTTCCGACGGCCGTAGCCTGGTCGCCCAAATACCAAACTGTGGAATCCATCGCCGACAGGTCCAACTGCCCGGACGCACTCAGCATCGCGTCGCGCAACGCCTCCGGGTCGAGCCGGCGGCGGTGAGCGCGCCAGAGCAGACTGTTTTCAGGATCGATGTTGTGAGCCTTGCTGCTATACGCGCTGCTCATGGCGAAGGTTCGACTCAGCACGATCTTGCGCACCACCGCCTTCACCGACCATCCGGAATTGATCAGTTCACGCGCCAGGTAGTCTAGCAGCTCCGGATGGCTGGGCAGCTCACCCGTTCGCCCAAAGTTGTCGACGGTCCTGACGATGCCGCGACCCATTAAGTGATGCCAGATGCGATTGACCAGGATGCGCGCAGTCAGCTGTCCAGCTCCGTTTTCGACATCGGCCATCCATCGGCCAAGCTCCATTCGCCCGCTTTTCCCATCCGGAATCTTCGGCCGGGGACTTTTGCTGACAACCTGCAGAAAACCGCGTGGCACCCGTTCGCCCAGTCGGTCAAACTCACCCGCAAGGCGGATCGCCTCATCGGCCGGCACATCCACGTCTGTTGGAATCATGGCGCGCGGGGGAATCTTAGGAGGCTTGGCGAGGGTTTCAGTCAATTCCGTCAGCAACGATTTCTGGGACTCAACACGTTTCTCGATCGGTGGGGCCGGGTCTCTCGCGAACTCAGACACGGCATCGGGATGTTTTTCGAGAAGCGCCTTGAGTCCGTCCGCATCTCTTTTTTCGAGCAGTTCCAAGGCGGATTTGGCGTGTTTTGACCGCTCCTTGAGTTTGGGAACTTCGATCCAATATTTTTCGTAACTGGCATCCAACGCATCGCCGTCAGGGCCGAGACCCACCAGTCGCTCCATGACGCGCTGCTCTCCGAGCATGTAACGCTGCTCCATCACTTGTGTCGATGTCAGGATCCCGGCCAGCGAGTAGTAGTCCGTCCGGGGAACGGGTTCGAACTTGTGATCGTGGCATCGGGCACAGCCGAGTGTCAGTCCCAGGAAGGTGCGGCCGATCGTGTCGATCTGTTCATCGGCCACTTCCATTCGTTGCTTCTTCGCGTCGTTGCCCAGCAACACCTTCGCGCCAACCACCAGGAATCCAGCGGCGATCCGTTGATGGTCCCGTTGCTCGATGGAGTCGAATGGCAGGGCATCGCCCGCGATCTGCTCGAGCACGAAGCGGTCGAAGGGCATATTCGCGTTCACGGCAGCAACAACCCAGTTTCGATAACGCCACGCTTCGCGAAAGAGAAAATTTTCGTCCAGGCCATTGGAATCGGCGTAACGCGCCAAGTCGAGCCAATGGCGGCCCCAACGCTCTCCGAACTGAGGTGAGCCCAATAGAACATCCACGATACGCTCCAATGCGTCGGGCCGCCGATCTTCAAGAAACGATCGCACCTGCTCTGGAGTTGGCGGCAGGCCGATCAGTTGAAAATAGATTCGGCGAATGAGCGTTCGCGGCTGCGCATCGACGGCAGGCTGCAGATCTGCGAACCGGAGGCGTGCCAGGACAAAGTCATCGATCGGGGACCTGGACCAGTCGCCTGCAACAGCCCCATCACGGTGCCGTTCCGCCAATGGCTGAAATGCCCAGTGGCTCCTCCCAACGACAGGGTCGGAAGGGTTAGGGTCAGCGCCATGAGACGGCGCGGCCATGACCGCCCCAGCACAGGCGAGCCCGAGCAGGATTCTATTTTTCACTCGAAAACGCATCAGGGGCAACGGATAGATGGCATAAGAGAGACCGGATGCGCAACGGAGTTGCTACGTTCATCCGTGCATGAAATACGAACAAATAATCTGTACTCCTTAGGCTTGCGGCGCACAAGTCCCAAGGTAGGTCGCAGGGTATTTCGGACCCACTCATGCGGTTTACTCGAAAATCAAGCCGGCTCTGGATGTACTGGCAGGAGATCTTTACGAAAAATGAGATCGGCCGACAGCTGGGTACGAATCGTTGACTTGGCAACGGCAATTTGTACCGTGCCGTCCTTATGAATTCTTCCGGATGGCTGGCCTTTGGGCTTGGGGTGGTGCTTGCTTGGATGGCGTTGCCGGCCCGTGCAGCCGAAAAATTGAAGGTGCTGATCGTCGATGGTCAGAATAACCACAATTATAAGGCGATGACTCCGTTCATGAAGGCCGAATTGGAAAAGACCGGCCGGTTCAGCGTGGACGTCTCGACCACCCCCCCGCAGAAGAGTCCTCCGGAACTATGGGCTGCATGGCGTCCTGCCTTCGAATACTACGACGCGGTGATGAGCAACTACAATGGCGAGCCCTGGCCTGAACCGGTTCAGGAGGCATTCCTCAAATACGTCGCCAACGGCGGTGGAGCCGTGATTGTCCACGCCGCCAATAACGCCTTCCCGGGGTGGACGGAGTATGACAGGATGATCGGGCTCGGATGGCGGCCTGCGGTCTATGCAGATCGAGTATATGTCGATGATGAAGGCCGGTTAGTCCGGCTTCCCGCCGGGCAGGACGCAGGCGCCGGACATGGAGCTCAGCATGAATTCCAGATTCGTGTGCGGACATCCGCGCACCCTGTAATGAAAGACATGCCTCTGAAATGGATGCACGCGAAGGATGAGTTGTACCATGGCCAGCGAGGTCCGGCGGAGAGCCTCAATCTGCTGGCCACGGCCTATTCGGATCCCAAAACCGGGGGCACGGGGAAACACGAGCCCATGGCCTGGTGGGTGCCTTACGGCAAGGGGAAGGTGTTCACGACCCTCATGGGCCACGTTTCGGGCGACAGTATTCCTGCTCTACAATGCGTTGGTTTTGTCACGATAATGAATCGCGCTTGCGAGTGGGTGGCGACGGGAGCGGTGACGCTTCCGATACCGGCCCACTTTCCCACGGAAACGGAAGTCCGTTTGGTAGCCAAACCGTAAGAGGACGCGATCGAATCGCCAGCAGGCACCGAGGTGAATCACCGCGCGGTTAGAATTCGAGACGAAAACTCATTGCGGCGCCTCGGAAGGGTTCCTAGATTTGAGAGGTACTTCGGATATGCACGGGTAGCTCAATTGGATAGAGCGTTGGCCTCCGAAGCCAAAGGTTGCGGGTTCGACCCCCGCCCCGTGCACCAGATTTTGTTGGCGTTTAATCGAACGGTTGACTTTTTGATGGCATTTTGATGATACTATCCCGCATGACAGCGAACGCGGAACCATCAAAACCGAAGCCTCGGGAATCATTCACCGTCAAAGCCGGATCCGTTGAACTGTCGGTCTACAGTTACCACCGCACGGTCAACGGCGCCCAGTACCCAACTTTCGAGCTCGTTTACTACGTGCCAAAAGACGAGGGCGGCCGAAAGCGAGTGCGTCGCCTGTTCTCTGACGAAAAGAAAGCCCGCAAGGAAGCCAATGCCATCGCCGCCAAGCTGTCTCGGGGAGAGGTTGCGGCCGCGAGTGCCACCGGGGACGAAATCGCCGCCTACGGGGTTTCCGCGGAGCAGTTGGCACCATTCGGCAAATCGGTCAGCCTCGCGATTGAAGAGTACATCGAGGTGTTGCGCCTCCTGCCCGCCGGGACGACAGCCAAGGAAGCCGTCGTGGATTTCGCGAAACGCCGCGCAAGCGTACGCAGCGAGATTTCCACCGCCGACCTCGTAGAGGAATACATCGAGGCGAAGCGCAAGGCGGGTCTCTCTGATCGCCACTTGAAAGACCTTCGTTTCAGGCTTGGCCGTTTCGCGAAGCAAATTCAAATGCCGGTTAGCGGGCTCACTGCTCCAGTAATAGAAAAGTTTCTCGATGGGTTGGGCGTGTCCAATCGGTCCCGCATCAATGAGATTATCACCCTGGC
>SIBK01000093.1 GCA_009695205.1 Pedosphaera sp.
GCTGAGGCAGCTGCCACGACAGAAACCATGGCAGGGGGATGGTGAGGCGGTTGGCGATCGTATCCGGCTTGATGCCGATGGGGGCATGCGGAATCGCACCCCAGAAAACCGTCAGTTTGCCCGGCTGAAGGAGAAGGCGTTTGCCGCCAACAAGGTAGTCGATGCCACCCGACTCCAGTAATAGAAATTCGATTTCATTGTGGCGGTGAAATTCGCGCTGTAGTTTCGGCTTCGCTCTCCGGCTGCCGAAGCCGAAGTGAAGATATTTATCGCCGGCGAACGGCGAATGGAGCTGGTCTGCTTTCATCGGGAGCAACGGAGCGCCGTGGGCAACGCCCAATGCAGGAAAAACCCTCCCGGACTGCAACGCAATCTTCTTCCGGCCGGTGGCGTTGTCCCTGGCCACAGCCTGAGGTGGCAGGATGGGGTATTCCACGCCGGTGGTACGGCAAAATTACTTTTTGATCAGATACAAGCCAAGTCTGATTCCGGGAGAAAAAACGGGGAAAGCGGGATGCCAATTGTGAGGGAGCATGATAATGTGGGAAATGATCTCTGAGCAACAAGTCGGGTTTTACCGGGAGCACGGGTATTTGGGTGTGGAGCAGGTGTTCTCTGCGACCGATGTGGCGGAACTGCGCTGCGTGACCGATGAATTCGTGGAGCGATCCCGCACCATCACCAAGAACGACGACGTCTTCGACCTCGAGCCCAGCCACACGAGTGCGTCCCCGCGCGTCCGGCGCCTGAAAAACACGGCGAAGCACCATCCGGTCTATCGCCGCACACTGGAGCATCCACGGATGCTCGACATCGTCGCTCAGCTCATCGGCCCGTCGATCTACTGCAACGGAGACAAGCTCAACATGAAGATCGGCGGCGTGGGCAGCCCTGTGGAATGGCATCAGGACTGGGCGTTCTATCCGCACACCAACGACGATCTGCTGGCGGTCGGCGTGGCCATGGATGATTCCACGGTCGAGAACGGCTGCCTGCTTGTGATGCCAGGCACCCACCAGGGCCGGATCCTCGATCACAATCAGGAAGAGGGCTTCGTGGGCGCGGTGACCGAGGAGAACTTTCGGCCGGAGGGTGCGGTGCCGATCGAATTGAAGGCGGGTGGCATATCCATCCACCACGTGCGGGTCCTGCACGGTTCGGCGCCAAACCGCAGCCCGAACCCGCGCCGGTTGTTGTTGTTCCAGTTTTGCGCCGGCGATGCGTGGCCGTTGATCGCCGGAGACGGCTATTGGGAAAATTATGTGAAGAGTTTCGTCCGGGGTCGGCCGACGAACCAGCCCCGTCTGACCAATGTGCCCGTGCGGTTGCCGCGGCCACGGCCGGCCTCGCTGCCGTCAGGTTCCATTTACGAGACGCAGAAAGTCCTCAAGAACAAAATCTATGGGGCCAACCCCGCGGAACCGGCGCTCGCGTCCTGAAGTCCGGCACGATCCAGTGTTAGGTCAGTGGTTGGCCTCACGTCATACCTGCGTGCGGGCGCTGGCCGCTCAGCGGAACGGCGATCCAGGTCCGATGGCGGCTTGGCTGACGGTGAACTCAAAGGCAAGACCCTGGGTATCTTCGGGCTGGGACGTTTGGGGTCGTCCGTGAGTATCAACATGAAATTTTTTGCCGGCCTGTGGACATTGCGCGGGTATCCCTCGGTGAAGGAGGAGTGGACGCTTGAGCAGAAATTCGCTGAGGTGAAGCGGCAGGGATTCGAGGGGATCGGAGGGCGTTTCGTCCCGGAAGCGCCCGCGCTTTGCCGCAAGTACGATTTGGAGTACTTGCTCACAATTGATGCCGACGCGCGGGACTACCCCGAGCGGTTGCGGCAGGCGACGGCGTGGAATGCCCGGCGGATTAACGTCCAGCTATGTGACCATGACACCCCCCCGCAAGAGGCGGCCCGAACCTGGATCGACATGGTGGCATTGGCCGAAGAACTCGGCTTGGAGATCGATTTGGAACTGCACCGTAACACGGCGACGGAGACACCAGAAAAGGCCTATGAGATTGCGGATAGATTCACGCATGCGATGGGCCGCACAATCCGCTTCTGTCTAGACTATTCACATTTTGCGGTCACCAAGCACCTGACCGCACCTTTTGCGCCCCGATTGCTGGACCGGCCCGGGTTGCTGGGTCCGGTTCGCATGTTGCATGCGCGACCTTTTAACGGCCATCATGCCCAGATCCCAGCGACCGACGGGCGGGGTGGACCGAGCCGGGAGTTGGGTGCTTGGTTGGAGTTCGTCGGTGTCCTATGGGCCGAGCTTGGCCGGGCGGTTCCTGCCGGCAGCACCTTGTATGTCTGCCCGGAAAATGGACCCCGGTTGGAGGGGTTATATGGTTTGGAATGTTTTCCGGACGTGTGGTGCGATGCGATCTACACGCGTGATCGGATCAGAGAACTGTGGAGCCGACGGTCCCATGCGGGCTGAGGTCGCCCGGCACCGATCATCGACCACCAAACCGCCCCATCGCCCCCAAGCGCGACCACAGCGACGCCGGCATCGCCTGGTCGGAGATGCCGAGGATAAACCCGCCCGCCTCTGCCGCCTGGGCCAGCCGTGAAAGGTGGGCGTCAAATTCCACGTCCGACACGCGCGCTTCGAGCAATGGGCTGGGCATTCCGCCCCACACGGTAATCCGGCCTCGCCAGACGTTCATCGCCCGCTCGATCGTCAGCTTTCCCAGCGGTGACACCGCCAGGCAGTCCGCCAGGTCCAGGTACAACTGCTCGTAGCCCACCCATGACAGCATCAGGTCGTGTATCGGGTTGGCGCCGATCATGCCGAGCGGCAGGCCGTGCGATCCGATTCTCGCGTCATAGGTCCAGCCGGCATACCACCGGCACGCGGTCCACCGACGGGCCGTGCAAAACCGCCCGAAATCGCTCGCATGGCGTCATGTCGCACCGCGGCGCGTTGGCCGCAACCAAAGACCGGACAAACGCCTTTCGTAGCGCGGAGCTTCAGCCCGCGCCGCGAGAACCCGCGGTGCCCGGAGCGCGGGCCGAAGCTCCGCGCTACGGCTGAAATCGTCGCAGCGAGGTACGAAGTGGATCGGATATTGTCACATCATCCTTCTGGGTCTGGAAGATCGAACGGTTGGCTCGGCGCCTGGCTCGATTCGGGCATGTTCGCAGAGTAGCACAACGACTGCTGTCCGGTCCTCCGTAGTTACGGTGGCTTTCTCCCAAAAACAGAGGCGCCGGGTCGGGCGCACGCCCGTTGACAGCGAGCCGGCCGGAGGGTTGGCTCCTCGCCTCGTGATTACTGTGGCCGATATCCGCATACCCGCCCGTGCTCCGGCCAGACCAGACGACTTGCCAGATTTCCGCCGACTCTCCTTTGACCGGCCCTTCGCGCCGCTGGCCGGAAATGCGGGCTTGAGGATTTTGGGACTTCAAGGAATTGGCGTTGGATTTCACCCGCCGTCCTCGTCTCAGAACATCCAGTTTCCTGTCAGCAGCTAGATTGCCTAAAACCTCGATCGCCTTGGCGAACCTGAAAATGAAATCAAGCCTTCTAGCTGCCATGATCGTCGCGACGACAATTTGCAGTAAAGTGGTTATTGGCAAACCGACCGAGGCGGAGATGAAACCAAATCAGCAATTCTCGGGGCTTGAATTGTTCCTGGATGACGAGATGATCTCTTGGTCCCGAAACGTCCGCCGTGAGCTCCAGCTGGCGCAGCTACACGAGGGCAACCCAATCCTCAAGCGGGAATACCCTTGGGAGTCCCGGCACGTGTGCCTCTACGG
The DNA here is from genome assembly GCA_009695205.1 of Pedosphaera sp. Classification (GTDB taxonomy): domain Bacteria; phylum Verrucomicrobiota; class Verrucomicrobiia; order Limisphaerales; family UBA9464; genus SIBK01. Next base: position 3,770 of record SIBK01000093.1, read on the forward strand.
CAGTGTATTGTACGACGCGGAACATCAGCACTTCCGGATGTGGTACAACGCCTACGGCGAAGACTATCAAAACCAGCAGGTGCTCGCCTACGCCGAGAGCAAGGACGGCATCCACTGGACCAAGCCGATGCTCGATCTGCGCCCGTGGCCTGGATATAAGAAGACGAACATCTTGATGGGCGCAGACGTCAACCTGCATGGTCCGTGTGTGATCCGCAACCCCGATCCGAGCGACGCGAACCGGCGGTATCTATTGCTCTTTGATTCCTACCCAAAGTGGCACGAAGAGGCGAAGCCCATGGGGATCGACGGCCGATGGTGTTATGCGGCCGAGTCGCCTGACGGGCTGCACTGGACGCCGCGAACGGGTCGGCCGGCGTTTGCGGGCAAAGCCGACAGCGGCCAGAGCGTGGTTTGGGAGCCGAGCGCACGCCTGTTTCGCGCCTACACCCGGTTGACCAGCATCGACGCTTTCGGCCAGCGGATCCGCATTTGGAAGCTCAACGAATCCCCCGACTTCGTCCACTGGAGCGAGCCGATGGAGCTGTTCCGGGCCGACGAGCGCGACGGTTATCCGGACATGCAGGTCCAGCAGCTCACGATCACCCGCTACGACGGAATCTATATCGGGCTGCTCTCGATGTTTCGCATCGCCCAATACGTGACCTCGCCGACCGGAGCGATCGACGAGGGCCCACAGATCAATGACATTCAGCTTGTCACCAGTCGCGACGGCATCCACTTCACCCGCGTGGCGGACCGCGCGTTGTTCATGCGTCACCGCGGTCTGCGGGAATTCGGGACCCTCGGTTACCGCACGGCGCAACTGGTTCAACACGGCGACAAGGTATTTATCTACTGCGATGGTCGCACGGATACCGCGATCCGAGGCGGCGAGATCTCAGGCATGGAAATCGGGGTGGCGACGATTCCGAAGGATCGCTTCGTGGCCATGACGCCGAAACGGCTTACGGAAGAGGCGATCGTTGAACTGGCCCCGATGCGCTATCCGGATGGCAAACTGCGATTGAACGCGCGCGTTGGCAAAGTCGGCTCGGTCGAGGTCGAGGTCGCCGACTTTGGCGGCGTGGTAATCAAGGGTTTCACCCGCGGTGACGCCGCGGCGATTACCGGGGATTCCTTCGATCATGAGATTCGCTGGCAGAAGGACGGCAGAACCTATACGCTCAGCGACTTGCCCGGGGCATACCGGAACAAACCCATACGGCTCCGTCTGTGGCTGCGCCAGGCGAGCGTCTTCGCGCTGCGGAGCTCCGCCGGACCGGTCGCCATCGCGGAGGTCCCTGCTTCGGGCCGTCAGATCCAGAAGTGATCCCGTGGAGACACCGTCGCATCTTCATTCGATCCAAAATGAGTAGAGTTTGGCTTTTCTAAGCCTGAATGAGAGCCGCAAGCTCTCACTCGAATCGCGCTCGATGTTTTCGCCACCGACCCAGCGCACGGGCGTCTTGGTCCGGTCGCCGGTCACCGGAATGCTGCGATCGAACGCATAGGCGGTCAGTGGCTTGCCAGTCTGGTCCTGGACCTCGGCGGTCAGCGAACCGCCCTCGGCGACGTCGGCATTTACGAACAGGGTTCGGCCGGCAAAAGTCAGCGGTCGCGTCACCACGAATCCGTCCTGGTCCTGCGCCTCGAGTGATACAAAGCCGTCGCGCCGCAGAATCGCCAGGCCGATGCGGCTGATCTTGTCGTGCATGTCCTTCCAAAGCGGTAGGCTGCGGTAGTAGATCCACAACTCGTCTCCGACGGTAATCGGGGAGGTGAAAGCATCGTGATAGTGGGGATCCCATTCGTCCGGACGACCAAGCGGAATGAACTGGGCGCGATCCGCGACGCGGGACCAGTTCCGCCCGTCTCGACTGGCTGTCAGCTCGATTGTAGTCTGTTTGTAGCTATCAGCGATTAGGTCGTCATGCATCACGCGCATCATCCCAATCCACATGCTTTCATAGATGAACCCATGGTGCCCGTAAATCTGCGCTTTGGGCTCATCGAGGGCATCCGGGTATATTGTCATCCTCGGACGGGTCCAGTGGATGAGGTCATCGCTCTCCATGATTGCACGCACCCGCATCTTCGGGGGCAACACAAACTTGACGTCGCCGATGTATTTCTTCAGACGGGGATCCCAGCGGAAAGAGGACGTGTCACCGATTCCATTCGCCGGGAGCCTGTATCCATGCAAGCTTGGAATCACCGCCCTCTCCCGCTCCATGGTCCAGTGAATTCCGTCCTCGGAGGCATAAAGAAAGTATCCTTCCCCGGGTTCGTTCTGAAATCGTAGCGCCAGCGCCCGGAACCGGAGGCGTGGGTCTGGCTCGTCCGGCCGATGCATCAAGCCAAAGACGCTGCCGTCCGGGATCACGACGTTGTTCTCGCGGGAACCGCCAATCGCGTGCAGCCTCAGCACCGGCTTGTCCCAATGGATTCCGTCCGCGGATTCCGCATAGCAGGTTGGCCAGTCCGCTCTTTTTCCGCTCTCCAGCAGATGCTTTGGCCTGCCACTGTACCACATGCGGAATCGCCCCGAGCGCTCGTCGCGCAGAACCGTTTGGAAAAAGCAGTCGTCGCCCTCCCAGGGCCGGTCAGGGACCACGAGGGGATTGCGGGGATGCTTGCGCGGCGAATTGATCCTTCGCGTTACACCTGCCAGCGAAGCGACCAGTTCATCGTCTACAAACAGCTGACGACTGGAGTCGATTTGCAGCGGCCAGTTGCTCACGTCGACGGGGTGCATCAGGCGATCGTCGGCGATCACGCCATAGGCTTTCGGATACAAGCTCGCATCCACCCGCCAGGTTGGGGGCACCGGCGCTTGTGCTTTCACTCTGGTGGAGCCCGCAACCACCAGCCCCACCGCCAGGCAGAACCAGACGGTTGCGCCTGGCGGAAAAGCCCGGCGGATGCAGACGGGAAGGATCATCGGTTCAATGCCAGCGTTGGAGTTCGATGATGTTGCCTTCCGGATCGGTCATGTAAATCAGGGTGAGTCTCCCCGCGCCCGGGATGTCGATCGTGACCAATTGGCCAACGTCACGTCCTCCCCACAGCCGAATCTCCTGGCACTTGCTCTCCACGTCCGGCACCTCGAAAGCCAGGTGCGCAAACCCCGGACGGCTCAACGAAGTCGGGAGGCTGGGGTCGTTCCGGTGGTACTGGAAAATCTCGAGCGTGGGACCGCGCTCGCCATGGCCGGGGAGCCGCAAATGGCGGCCCCGGATGGAACCGCCGACAATCCCGGTCAGTGCCTCAAAGGCCGGGCCTTTGTTGTCCCTCTCGGTGCTGACCGGTTCACACGCGAACACCTGGACGTAGAACTCCTGCAGCCGCTTCCAGTCGTTGGCGACCAGGTTCGTATGCGCATATCGGATTCCACCGGCGGCCGTCATGAGAGTGTCCATCCCTTCCGATACTCCCGCCGAAGGAAGCGTTCGGCCTCGGGCGCGTTCGGGATGCGCAGTTCTTTCGGATTCCACTCGATCTTCCGGCCGGAGCGATAGGCCACGTTGCCGAGGTGCGTCACCTCCGTGAGCCGGCCACTATAGCCGAAATTACAGGTTGTAGGTGCGCCGGTCTTGCAGGCATGAATCCACTCCTGATGGTGGCCGATGGAATCGGGAATGGTCTTGCGAGGCGGGGAAAACCCCGCGAAGTCCTTCTCGGGGAGAAGCACGTGCTTCCCATAGTCCGAAAGCAACAGGCCGTTGGATCCGATGAACAAATGTCCATTCTGCCACTGCGGGATCTGCTTGGTCTGCCAGAGGTCCGGTTTGTTGGCGCCCTGGTGCCACAGGAGCTTGACCGGCGGCAGGGGGCCACGCGCGCCAAACTGATACACAACGGACATCGAAGCCGGGGCGATCTCGGGATGCGGCGGCGGGCCACTCGTCTCGACAGTGAGAGGGGAATCGAGATTGAGCGCCCAATATGGCAGGTCGATATAGTGCGTGCCATGATCGCTCATCGTGCCGTTGCCAAAATCCCACCAGCGGTACCATTTGTTACCTGGCAGATAAATGTTGTTGAAAGGCCGCCAGGGTGCCGGCCCGAGCCAGAGCTCCCAATCGATTTCCGGTGGCACCGGCTCCACCTCTTTTGGCCGATCCTGGGTGCTCAGGCGATCGTTATTGATCTTCGCGTCTGCCGGGGACTGCCACCCGTACGCGCGATTGGACCAGGCATGGACTTCGCGAATCGGCCCGATAGCGCCGCTTTGGACGAGTTCCACGACGCGGCGGTAATTGGAGCCGGCATGAATCTGCGTCCCCATCTGCGTGGCCACGCCCATCCGTCTGGCGGTCTCAGTAATCAGGCGATCCTCCGCGACGTTGTGGGTCAGCGGTTTTTCACTGTAGACGTGCTTTTTCCGTTTCAACGCCGGGAGCGTCGCAAACGCATGCGTGTGCTCGGTGGTCGAGACCACCACCGCGTCAAATTCGGAATCCTTCAGGCTGTCATACATCTTTCTGAAGTCGCGAAATTGCTTCGCCCTGGGGCTGAGCGCTGCGGCCTCGCGCAGGCTGCTCTGGCTCACGTCGCAAAGCGCGACAATGTTCTCAGCCAGCATCTCCTTCATGTTCGCCAGGCCACGGCCGCCGCAGCCGATGATGGCGAGGTTCAAGCGGCTGCCGGGCGACTGACCGCGAAGGATGGCGGGAAAGCCGAGCACACCGGCGCCGGCAACACCGGCTATTTCCAGGAGATGGCGGCGGGTAATTCGGGGAGTCTGGGTGGAATCCATGGGAAGAGTAAGGTTGCCAGACGCCTCAGAGGCGGCCGGCAATACCAAATTTGATCGTCGCGTCGGTGTGCGCCCTGTTTTGCCTGGTACCTCGGGGGCTATTTATCCGGCAAGACGATGCCGTCGTATAGCGTCTGACCCGCCCAAGCTGCTGCCGTCAAAATTCCAGCCAGGAGAACAGAGGATTTCCACCTCACCAACGGATTTGAATAACGAGTTTGAATCACGACTACCTTCATAAAAAAACAGCCTATTCGATCCAGAACGCATACAGCTTGGCGTTCTTCAATTCAAAGACCAGCCGCAGGCTCTGGGACGAGTCGTGCTCAATGCCCCTCTGCTCACCCCAGAGAACCTGGCTCCGGAGGACATCTCCGATCACGGGAGTGCATCGATCGAGGGTATACTTGCCGACGGCTTTGCCGGCACAGTCCCTGAGTTCAGCCTTGAGATAACCCCCCTTGCTTATCTGGGCATTAACATAGAGAGCTTTACCGTTAAAGGTGAGGGGGCGGGTGAATACGGTACCGTGCGGGTCGGTGGCATCCAGGGAAGCAAAACCGTCCCGGCGGAGAGTGGCCAGGCCCAGGCAGTGGCGCTGCCCTGTCTTATTCTCGCGAATGGGAGTGCTCGTATAGTAGATCCAGATCTGGTCGCCAACCAGCAGCGGCGGTGTACCCGGATTGTGGTAGTGGGCGTCCCAATCATCGGACCTGCCCAGGGGAAGGATCTCCTCACGATGGCCCGCTCGTGTCCAGTGCCGACCGTCCCGACTGGTGGTCAGTTCCACCGTGGTCTGCTTGGCGCTGGCGGGGGCCTTGATTTCATGGTAAACTCGCAAGAACCCCAGCCACATGCTCTCATAGGCAAAGCCTATGTGGCCGTAGATCTGGCTGTCCGGATCGTCCAGACCGTCGGGGTAGAACATCATCCTCGGCCTTGTCCAGTGAATCAAATCCTCGCTTTCCATGATCCCCCGGCTGCGCATGATGGGGGGCAGGACGAACTTGACGTCCCCGATGTACTTATTGAGCCGTTCGTCCCAGCGGAAGGTGCTCGAATCGCCGATGCCGGACTGTGGGAGCTTATAGCCACCACCAGCCAAAACACTTTTAAGACTCCAAGCCACCGGTTCCTGGCGGGCTTGGGTCCAATGAATCCCGTCGGGGGAGGTATGCAGGTAGTAGCCCTCGGTGGCTTGATTGGGGTACCGAAGGACCAGGGCTTTGTATCGTCGCAGAGGATCCGGGTCCCGAGGCTCATAGAACAGGGCCCGGATTCGGCCGTCGGGAACGACAATGTTGTTGGCCGTTGTGTTCGGGTATTTGAACAGGTTGACGTCGGGCTTGGTCCAATGGATCCCGTCATCGGACTCGGCGTAGCAGGTGACATAGTTGGGCTTTTCGTTCGCGGCCAAGGTATGGTACGCGGAGTACCAGTGCTGGAATCGGCCGGTGGCCTCGTCCCGCAGGATCAGGGGATTCATGCCACCCTGCCCATCGCAGGGGTTATCAGGAACGATCAATGGGTTCTGGCGGTGTTTTCGGGCCGGGTGGACCTGGCGGTGAACGTTGTTCATCGAGGCGATCAGGTAGTCGTCGACGAAGAGCTGATGGGACGAGTCGATCTTCACCGGCCAGTCGCTCATGTCCACCGGATGCATCAGGTGCTCGTCGGCTATGATCCCGTAGGCCTTAGGAAACAAGCTCGGGTCCGCGTGCCAGGAGCCCGGCAGGGGGCCGGCGTGAACCGGCTGGCTCCAGCCCATCAAAATCCAAATTGCTCCAAAGACAAACTTCATGGTACTTCCGGCCCCTGCTGGAGGCATAGTTTGTCCTTTCTTGTCTAACTCAGGGGGTTGGGGCTGGGAGGGGTTTTCCAGACCGTTTGATCACCAATTCCCCTTGATTCCAAACGTCCACAATGCCCCAAATTGAGACCGTGTTCCGAACCGCGCGTGCTCTGGCGTGCTGGGCCCGGACCGTTCAGCATCCTGCGGCTCGTCTGTCAAATTGCGGAGATTTGCAAAAACCGCGTATGTCTTATAAAACAAGTACTCGCCCAGAATGTCAAGTTGAAGCTGCTTGGCTCCCCAGTTGTAGGTGCCATCCCCGATGCTCGCCCCCGTTATGATCCCTCGGCGACTGCGACTTTGGTAGTTCCAGTTCATCCGTACATTATATTTCGGGCGAGTGAGGCTGATGCCCCAGCTGCCGGTTCGCGGAATGAACCCGGTGAAGTTCGCGGTCTCCGGCCCGGTGGTTCGCTGGTGGGCTGTATTCGCAAAGACCTGCACACCGCGAGCCCAATGGGGAAGAAAAGTGAGCGCCTGCTTGTAGTTGACATCGAAGCCCGTCATCCGGACCGCCCCAGAAACATTATATTGGGTGCGAATGGGAAACTCCTTGTAAAGCTCCGGATCCAGCCCGTAGAAGCCAAGAAACTCTGGGGTTGAAGGAAGGTCCGTGGTTCCGAAAAAATTCTTGAAGTCGCGTCGAAAACCGCCGATCGAGACTAGGCCGATGCCTTCAAAATAGTACTCCAACCGCGCGCTTAAGGTCCGCGCACTCCACGCCTTGATATCCGCGTTATTTACCGCAATGACCTTGGTCGGGCTCGGCGGCGATGTGAGGTCCGGAAGCGTTATCCCGCCGGAATATTGATTGAAGTCCGGCCGCCCGACCGAGTTGTAGAACGCCGCGCGGGCGATGAGATTTTCCCGGACATTGAAGCTCGCATTCAGCGAAGGAAACAGGCGGAGATATTCGTTTTCGACCCGCATTCCGCGGCGGAGGTGGATGAGCTTCGCCACTTCCAAGGCGTTGGTGGTGATGGGAAGCGGCCGGCCATCGGCTCCGAGGAGCGGCTTCCCATCGGCAGCCCTGCGCACGTTCCTCGTCGGATCCATGAGCGGCCCCTCCGCCTTGATGTTTGTTTGCTCGGCGCGGAGTCCACCGACGAGTCTCAGTCGGCGCTCGAAAAACGCCAGATCGCCACGAATATAGCCAGCGGAGATAATCTCCTCCGCCCGTTTGGAGGTACTCGTAAAGGTATTCCACTGTCCCAGTTCGTCCAGGACAAAATGGGAAGGAAAGGCATTGTAATACTCCCAAAGTTTTACATTGTGAACCGCCTGAAGGGCTGGGAAGCCAAAGGGTTGAATTCTTTGAGAGTAACTTGGGTCTAGGAACGGGGCGGCACTATCATCGCTTTCCGCGAAGCTGGTCAGACTGGGATTCCCGCTAGCGGGTATTGCCAGTCGTCCGTCCGCTCCGACAAAGGTGCCCCTGGAGTTTCCGCTTCCCGGATTGTCGCGCAATTCACGACTGACCTTGAGGCCGGCTTTCAGCGTTAAAGGCACACGCCAGATGAAGTCCCGGCCCACGTTTGCATGGGCGCTACTCCGGATGTTAGTGGCCAGTCGCGGATCATTGCTGAAAGTCCGCAATTGGTAGTTATTGATGCTGTAGGGATCCACCACCGCGCCGGTGGCACCGTCCTTGACCGTGACGAGATTAGGGCGCAGATAGGTTATGTCGTCAAACGAGATGGTCAGACTGGACCGTCCACTCCCTACGCCTTCGAAACCGTCCCACTTGTCTTCCGTGTTTCCAAGAGAATAACCAATGCCAGCATCGACTTTCCAGATCGGACCATTATGTCGATATGCGACCGTGGGCATGAACGTCCAGTTAACCCGGTTTTCCCCGCCATTGTTTTGGACAATGGAGCCCGCCCCAACATTTCCATGGGTCGAGGTCGTGGTAAAATTCTCAGGCGCAACGGCCCCGATATTGAACGTCAAATTGCGGGCTATGTTCTTAAACATATTATAGGCGTACTGAACGGACAGGGAAATCGAGCCGTAGCTCGCGAGTTTGAAATCAAAGCTCGTGCCCAACGACTTTCGGTCGTTAGTGGAGTCGCGGGTCACTATGTTGTACGCCGACAGGTAAGGTTTGTCGGGCGTAGTGTGCGGAAACTGGGTGAGCGCAATGGCACCTCCATTGGTCGCGGCGCTGGCGCCGCGCCAAGTATTACCCATTGAGTACCCTGGAGTAAACTGCGTCGATATGCCACCCGACAGCGTGAACCCGAATTTCTTGTTAACGGGCACGATGGCGGAATAATTAAAGCCGGGAAATACCTTTCTGGTTGGCCCAAGCGGGCCGGGAGTTTTACCCCAACTCATGAAGTTGTCATAACTTGCGTCCCGCATCATGACAAAAGCGCTGCCGCTGAAGGCGGACTGTGAACGTTCAAAGGCGCTGCGCGGCACCATGTTGACGCTGCCAGCGAGCGCGGAAGCTGACGTCTCCGGCGTGGGCGAGAACACAACCTCGATGCGTGAGATGTTGTGCATGGGAACCATGTCGATCTCGACGTCCCGATTCGTTCGGTTGGGAGCACCGGCGCTGGCGAGGGCGAACCCGCCAATCGTGACTGGCACGTAGTTGGACGGCACGCCGTTAATCGAAATATAACGGGCGTTGCCTCCTTGCGAGTTGGAATCCACGGAAATTCCGGGCACAAACTTAAGGAACTCTCCCGCGTTCCCTTCGGCCACCATTCCAAATTCGTCAGTTGATGTCACAGATTTGATGCTTGGGGCGTGGCGTTGCTCGTTGATGGCAATAGCCGCGCCAGTCATTTCCCGCGATGCCTCGACAACGAACGTGGAGAGGCGAACCACTTCGCCCGTAAAGCTGATGTCGTGTTGCACGGTCTGCCCTGCCCTGACGACGACAACTTTGGTTTGAGTTGGGAGGCCGGTGAAAAACACCTTGACGTTCGCCGTCCCCGCCGGGACGTCGACAAATCGGTAGTTGCCTTCCGAGTCTGAGAACGTCTCCAGGCGTGTACCCGTAATGGTGAGTCGAGCTTTTTCCAGATATTGTCCGCTGGCTGCATTGAGGACCCGTCCTTCGACGGTACCCGTGACCGCTTGATCCGCGGCGCTAATAGTGGGAGTGGGCGCAAGGAACAAGGCGATCCATCCACAGAACAGGGCTAACAGTGTCGCAGGGTTCTTGTTCTTCATTGGGTTCATTGTACGAAGCACGGCGGACGACTTCATGAAATCGGGCGCGATGAAATGCAGGTAACTACGGGGTCAGCGTTCACGGCGGGATGTGAAATGGTGTCGGCATCGCTTCCATCGACGCAAGACAAATGCAGATCCGGCGGCCAAAAGGCTAAAAGATTGGTGAGTTGGTTATTGCGACGGGCTTCGAGTGGGCTCTTGTTTCCCACCGACAATTAGACCTCGCTGGCGGGAAATAATTGTCGTTGCGTACTCTACCGTGATTCCTAGACCCGGACCATGAATCACCGCCTGCTTGTCTTCGCGCTGGGCGGATCCGCACTGGCCCTCTGCGCCTGCATGCTTCAAGAGCGAACGGCGGAGCGGCACGCGGGTCGTGCAGACGGCCGCAGGTACTTTCGATCCCATGAGCGTCTGCCGGCGGGATGGGAACGGGCCGATTGTCGGCAAATACCCGCGGCAGTTCGTCGAATGCTCGCCGGATCGTCCAGCCTACATCGATAGCGATCGCATGAGTTTTACGATCCGCCGACGGCGTGCATCGGGAGCGCAGGTTGATCGCCGTGCCGGACGAGCAGGATCCGCCGGGTGCCCTTCGACCGCGAATGCCGCAAACTGCGAAGTCACGGATAAACCCCTCCCGCCGAAAATCCACTCTCCCATCCGGTCAATGAAATCTTGGTCGTCAATCTTGTTCTGTGTTTTGATCTTTTCGGTATTTGCCCAGGCTGCGGGGGAACCCTCGCCGACCGGCAAATCTGTTCCGCCCCGGTCCGACGGTGCCGTCCTGCATGTGGACTTTGAAAACTACCAGGACAACTACATCGGGCTGCTCAACGGCGGCGTGCGCAATCTGGGGTATCCATTTACCGAGACCAAGATCAAAGAAGTGGCGGTGATCAACGACCCCAAGGTTGCCTTTGCCGGCAAACGGTGCGGGTACATTCTGACGGATGAAGCCGACCAACGTGGACGGATCGTCTTCCAGCGCCGCTACGATGCGCCGAATCTTAATAATGATGTTGTGGCGGAATTAGTCTATCGGCCGGTGAAGGAGATACCGGTGGTGCTGGAGGATTTCTGGCTCTGGGAAAGCCCATGCATCGGTCTTTACGCCAACGGCACTGCCGAAAGCGGAACATGGAGCCTGGATGTCCAGGACAAAACCGGCCGGGTCAAGGATGTGGTCAGAAATCTCAGGCAAACCGCATGGGTCCGGATTATTATGCACAAGAAAAACCGGGTGATTGATCTGTGGGTAGGGCCGCCGGAAAAGGAGCAGTTCATCGGCTCCTACCAGGATATGAATCCCGGCGCCGAATTGGGCAGGTTCAAGGTTGGCGAAGACTCTGAGAGCGCCGTCCGCGGCTCGGGTTACTGGGATGATATCCGGGTCGGCAAGGCCCTGGCCCCGAACGGCAAAGTAGCCCCCGGCGAAGTCTGGCGGGACGTCAGTAAGGAAAAACCCAAAATCCAGTTCCCGATCAAGGTGGGCAATGAAAAGCAGCTCTTCGTGGATGATGTGCTGATCCAGTCCCAAAGCGGCTTGAAACGCGTGCTCCATCCGGTGAGAAAGCACCCGAACAATCCGCTCATTCAGTGGGATAAACCCTGGGAGCAAAATGCAATTTATGTTCTGCCTTTCACTGTTTTGCGCGATCCGGAAACCAAGAAACTGAGGCTCTGGTATGCCGTCTACGATCGGGTGGCCGGAAAACGGACCTACGAATGCGTGGCGGAGTCCGGGAATGGAATTGAATGGGGCAAGCCGAATCTGGGTTTGTTTGATTTCAAAGGTTCCAGGGACAACAACATCATCCGCGAAGGACGGTCTTTCCGCGTTCTCTATGACTTGGAGACCAAGGACGCCGCGCAGCGGTATAAGGCGATTATCCGCGACGCCGGGTTTATCGCCGGGTTTTCGCCCGACGGACTGCGCTGGCAGACCACGACGCCGGTGCTTGATCAGGCTTACGATGCCACCAGCGCTCATTGGGACCCGATCGGCAGTAAGTGGATCGCCTCATGCAAGGTGTGGTATAAAGGGCGACGCGTGCGCGGGTACGCTGAGAGCAAGAACTTTACGGATTGGACCGACACTTATTTCATGCTCGACATTGACGACCGCGATCCGCCCCAAGATCAAATTTACAGCATGTCAATCAACCGGTATGAAAGCGTCTATATCGGCATGCCCAAGATCTACCATCTTGACACCGACCGTTGCGACACCCAGTTGGCCTTCAGCCGAAATGCCAAGCACTGGGAGCGGCCCGACCGCACGCCGTTTATCCCCAACGCTTCCCATAAGGGCGATCATGACTACGGCAACATTGACAATCCTGGAAACTGGATCCGCGTGGGCGACGAGCTCTGGTTCTACTACGCTGGCCGGGCCGCTCTGCACAACGAAAAATCCGATAAATCCGACGGTTCGGTATGCCTTGCGACTCTGCGGCTGGACGGGTTCATGTCCATGGACGCCGCCGGAGACGACGATGGAATTCTGGTCACCCAGCCGGTGGTCCTGAAGGGCGAGGCGCTTTATGTCAACGCCGACGCCAAGGGCGGCTCAATCAAGGTTGAGATTCTGGACGACAAACAGCAGGACCCGACCACGGACGAGGTGGATGTGCCGTTGTTTCCATACCTGAAAAACAACACCGAGGCAATCAGCGCCGACCATGTCCGGCAGGTGGTCAAATGGAACGGCTCAGAAAATCTGGCGAGCCTTAACCAGCGGACCGTGCGGTTGCGGTTCCACATCCGAAAGGCCAAGCTTTATTCCATCTGGACGGAATAACGACTATCCATGAACGCGAAGTATGTTGGGAAGGAGTTCAGATCGGTCTTGGGTCAGTTCATTCGATCTGAAACGCAAAGAGCTTCACATTGCCCTCGAGTAGAAAGCGCAAGCGGAAGGCGGTGGAACGCGCCGCGAGCTCCTGTACACTAACGGTGCCCGTGGGACTGCGCCAGCGCACTTCGTACCGCAGATCATCATGGCGGACGAGCAGGCAATTGCCGGCTTCAAATCCTGCAATCGGCTTGCCACTGCCATCCAGACCCTCGAGTTGAAGTTTTCCGCCAGCCATCGCAGCGTTGACGAGGAGACGGCGACCCTCACCCGTCAGGGCCTTCGTTTCGAGGAGGCCGGTGTCCTTGGAGAACAAGGGCTCGACCGCGACAAAGCGGTCCGCGTCCAGCGTCGCCAGCCCCACGGCGCCAGGCGATCCGGTGGCGTGCGCGTTCGAACTGCCCAGGAAGTAGAAGTGAATCTTGTCGTCCTTCAGCACCCAACTCTGCATGGGGCGGATTTCCTCGTCGTCCCATTCCCCGGGCCGGCCCCGCGGAATGAACAGCTCGCGGTTGCCCACCCGGCTCCAGTTACGACCGTCCCGGCTCACCGCAAGTTGCACATCCAAATACCCAACCTCCAGCGGGTTTCCGCTCGGCGCGCCATCCCAGTTGCGAACAGACGGATGGCTCTCGTGCACCAGCTCCTGAATGTGGAGCAGGCACAGCAGCCCGACGAACACGTCGCCGTACGGCATCACGGACATGCCATACACCTGGACCATGCCTCCGGTTCCGTCCATTTCGTCGGTCCGGATGATGGAGACGGGCTCCGTCCAGTGTAGAAAGTCGGGGCTTTCCGTATAGGCGTGCGTGCGCAAACGAAAGACGCCGAGCGGCGGCAGCGGAGGTTTCGGTTCGGGATCGTACGCTCGCACGAACGCCATGTATTTGCCGAGCCTCTCGCTCCAAAACACGCTGATGCCGCTGTCCTTTTTGCCCTTCAGCACCTGAATGCCCGCAGCGGGATTCCAGTGAATGCCATCCGCCGAATACACCACGTTTTGAACGCGCCCGGAAGCCGTGTAGGTGTCGAACATCGCCTTGAACCGCCGGCTGGGATCCCGTTCACCGGCGTCGCGGAACACGCCGATGCAATTGGTGCCGCCTTCTGGCGCCAGCACGATGTTTGTCCGATCATAGCCCTCGAAGGGGTGGAGGTTCAGGAGCGGCTTTTCCCAGCGGACGCCATCCACCGACTCTGCGTAGGCCGTCCGGCTCGGCTTCCAGTTTGGTCCATACGGCATGTACCACATGCGGAACCGCTTCTTTTCTTCATCGTAAATGACGCCGCCATAGGGATGAACCCGCAGAGACTCCCACGGATACGCGCTGGTCAGGACCGGATTCGCCGGGTGGCGCACGGGATTCTGCACGCGCCGCCGGATCTTTTGCGTCTTTGCGATCAAGTGATCGTCCAAGAACATATGCGGGTAGCGCGCCAGCGGGTATGGTTCCGTTGGGATACCGGCGATGTCCACACGCACCGACGCCGTCCTGGAATCTTGCGGTGGCGCAGTGCCGGGCGAGGCGGCAACGAGTAGCTGCTCTGCCAATGTAGCCAGGAACACGATGGTCCCGAATACCGCGCACCGATATGCAACAGGGTGTGCACGGGGGAGGATCGTTGAATGCATGGCGAATCGACGCTTGCCGGACGGGGTATGTGCTTGAAATACTTCCATCTGCCGACATTAACAGGCCCGGCCAGCCCAAACATCTCGGTTTTCGGTTCTTTTCTCTCGAATTCAGTGGTCGGTCAGAACTGCACGGGCGGCTGTAAGACGGACGGGAAAATGGATGTACAGCGGGTTGGGGCTGGCGCCCGGCCGATTCCGACCGGCCAGTTACGGCTTGAACGGCCGCGACCACTTCAGCGCGGGATTGAGCTCGACGCCGAAACCCGGAGCATCGCTTACCGAAATGTGTCCATCGACGGGAACGGTTTCATTGGTGAACAACGGGGCGAACATCGGCTCGATCCGGTCGGCCGCCGGGGCCATCATCAGAAACTCCGAGAACGGGGTGGCATCGCTCGCGATCGCGAAATGATAGCTGTAGACGGATGAGCCATGCAGGACGCAGAGCCGGCTCCGGGCCGAAGCCAGAGCCTTGATTTTCAGCAGCTCGGTCAGGCCGCCGCACCAATGAATGTCGGGCTGGACGATATCAACGCCTGTGCCGAGGAGATTTTCGAATCCCCAGCGCGTGTATTCGTGTTCGCCGGTGGCAATCATGATTGGGTGGCTGCGCTGGCGGACCAGCTGGCGATAGCCGCTGTAGTCGTCGGGCGGAAGGCACTCCTCGATCCAGCGGAAATTGTACGGCTCGAGGGCGGCGATCAGCCGCAGCGCGTAGGCCGGGGTCAGCGCCATCCAGCAGTCGAAGGCGAGAAAGAAATCCGGACCGCAGGCTTCGCGCATGCGCGCCGCGAGTTCGATGTTCTTGCGCAGGCCGTCGTCGCCGTGGGCGGGTCCGTAGGGCAGGGGCAGCTTGCCGCCGATGAAACCCATCCCCCTGGCCAGGTCCGGCCGCGGGCCGGTGGCGTACATCGGCTGGCGTTCACGGAGCCGGCCGCCGATCATTGCCCACACCGGCTCGCCGCGCAGCCGGCCCAGCAGGTCCCAGACGGCGCAGTCCACGGCTGAGATCGCATGAAGCGCGAGCCCCTTCCGGCCATAGAAGAGCGAAGCGTGGTACATCTGGTCGAACATCAACTCGAGGTTCACGGCGGGCTGGCCGACGATGAACCTCCGAAAATGCTTTTCCACAAGGTAGGCCGCCGGCACTCCCCCGGTCGTCATGGCAAAGCCGACTGTGCCATCCTCGGCTTCGACCTCGACGAGCATCGTGCCGAGCACGTCGATCCCGAACGAGCGCCGCGTCTGCTGATACGCCGGGTATTTGCTCATGGGCGTCGCGATGACTGTGCTGTTGATCCAGTGTCCGTCCGGCTTGGCGTGATAGTCGGCCCCTTGATCGGCGCCTTCCTGCACGAGCGCCCGTACGTCGGCAATTTTTTTCATTGGCGGCACATTCAAGGATCAATTCGAAGAAAGATTTGATATAAGGCAGCCATACGGGGTCAACCCGCTGGTTGCTGGTGGTCCCCGCGAGGGCAAGCCTCTTGGAACCCCAATTTTGGGTAGATAGGGGCAGACATACGGAGGGCACCGGGCCAACGCCGTTCTGAAAACCAATCGCGACGGGGCCCGGCGACGAGCGCCGGCCCTACACTATTTAGTGTCGAATCGTTCACTCGTAAAATGGCTTTCGACTGCATGGATACGGCTAATCGTTCCACGTCTCGTGCGCGAGCGGGGCTGGCATTCGCATCGCGTCAGTAGACGCCGCGCAGCCCGACCATCCAAACCGCGCCGTAGTCGGAGAGGCGGTTGATCAGGTCGGTCCGGGCGGGGCCCCAGTAAAGGCGTTGCGGGCGGTTGAAAACATTGCGGCCACTGATGAAGAACGTGAGGCGCGAGGAGAAACGATAGCCGGCCTGCATGTCGTGCGTGAGGGACTCGCCCTCCATCGCCACCCATCCGTTCGCGGGCACGGCGGAGCGGCGGAAAACCGGCACCCACACGACATTCCAGCGCAACGAGAGTCCCCGGTGGTCGAACGAAATCCCGCCGTTCGCCAGCTTCCCGGGCCGGCGGAAATTCTCGTAATTATCGAAGCGCAGCATCGTGTAGTTGCCGAACACCGACAGCCGCTGCCAGATGCCCGGGAGGAAAACCATGTTCTGCCGATAGCTGAATTCGGCGGTGCTCACGTGCGCTTTGCCCACATTGTCACTCGTCGTGACGCGGTAGCCGGCGAGATTCAGTCCGTCCTGGTTCGGAAAGTTTTCATCGAGCGGCACGTTGAAGACGCTGGTGCGAATGAGATTCGAGATGTCCCGCCGCGCGCCGGACACGGTGAAGAAGCCGGCCCGCTTCGGGAAATAATATTCGGCGCTCACGAAGAGGTTCCGTCCGTGCTCCGGCGCCACGTTCGGATTCGGCAGCCGCGCCATCCGCGGTGTCACGTCCGGATCGACCGTCACGCCGCCGGCCAGATTGTCGAGATTGGGACGGGTGATTGAGTCGTTGTACGACGCGTGGAATACGATGTCATTGGTCAGCCGATACGTCGTATGCAGGTACTTCAGCCACGTGTGGTAGGCGGAGCGGTTGATCGCATCCGAGCCGTAGCGAGCCTGAATGTAATCGAGCGATGTCGTAGGAACGGCCCCATTGGGATTTCCCATCGGTGTCCGGTATCCACGTTAGACCGACACGCGAGATCCTCGCTCCGGGCGGTGCAATCGACGGTGGCGCGATTTGCCGAGGTCGGAGGCTTTGAAACCGGGAGGGATCGGGGCGTGCCGGGAAATCGATTATTCCGGAGCGA
>SIBK01000012.1 GCA_009695205.1 Pedosphaera sp.
TGCTCCGAGCGATGGGATTGATGGCGATCTATCCCAAGCCCCGCCTGAGCCTGAATCCATTGGCTCATCAGCGCTTTCCGTATTTGTTGAAAAAAGTCGCTATCGTGCGCCCCAATCAGGTCTGGAGCACCGACATTACGTACATCCGGCTGCGGGGTGGATTTGTCTTTTTGGCCGCCGTTCTGGACTGGCACAGCCGGTACGTGCTGGCCTGGGAACTGTCGATCAGTTTGGAGGCCGACTTCTGCGTGGCCGTCCTGGAACGTGCGCTCACCGATCAGCGCCCGGAGATCTTCAATACCGACCAGGGAGTGCAATTTACGAGCGCCCAATTCCAGGCGCCGCTGCTGGCGGCCCAGGTGCGCCTGAGCATGGATGGGCGCGGCCGGGCATTCGACAACATCTTCGTGGAACGGCTGTGGCGCAGTGTCAAATACGAGGAGGTTTATCTCAAGGACTACCGGACGGTGACGGAGGCCCGCGAGGGCCTACAACTGTACTTTACCTTTTACAACCAACAGCGAATCCATCAATCGCTGGAGTATCGCACGCCGCAGAGGCTTGGAACCATTGGCTTCGGTGCGTGCAGGAGAGCCCTCAAGGCCGTCCCGGACAACCTATCCGATATCTCGACCTGCAAGCCTACTACACCCGGCTAAGCCCTCCGACGACCCCGGCCAGTTCATTCCCAGCCAATGGAATCAGCGAGGAATTAGAATTAGGATGTCTTTCATGGGGAGAAACCTACTTTGAGGTTTGTTCCCGGCGGCCGCTACCTCTCATGCCATCTATCAATAACTCAGTCAACGGACACCTCGACAGCTTATCTTCGAGGAAAATAAAGTTTGAAAAGTAGCCATCAAAAACCAATTCTCCCTTTAATCTCCGTGTCACAAACGTAAATTTCTATCAATTCTTGATCGCCCGATTCTGGGTCATCAGTCTGACACCAAACCCTTCAGATTCTCTCTTTTCATCGACACCATGCATGCATCCGCGCTCTTACGTCACTGGACGCTTTTTGCTTTGGCTGGTTCTTTGTCCATCACGCTGCTCATCGCTGAGAGCAAGGAAGCTCGGGGCGTGACCAAGGCCGATGTCGATTTGCTCGTGAAGCAACTGTCCAACTGGGGACGATGGGGCAGTGCAGATGAACTCGGGGCTTTGAATCTGATCACTCCAACAAAACGAGCTGAAGCGGCCCGGTTGGTCACGAAGGGGATTTCCGTCTCACTCGCGCGAAATGTCGAAAAGCGAAGAGCACCAGACAACCCTTCTCCTTTCGACCATACGATGCTGGCGACTGGTGAAATAGAGGGAACCATGTGGTCCGGCGACCATCTTGCCGTGTCGTACCATGGCTATGCACACACTCATGTGGATTCACTCTGCCATCTCTTTCATGACGGAAAGATGTACAATGGCTTTTCTCAAAAGGAGGTGACTCAGACCGGCGCGAAGAAGCTGAGCATTCACAATGTGAAAACAGGAATATTCACCCGGGCGGTCCTCATGGATCTTCCGCGGTTGAAGGGGGTCGATTTTCTGCCGCCGGGAACCTCTATCTACCCCGAAGATCTTTCTGCGTGGTGTGAGAAGGTGGGAACCAAAGTCCGCTCGGGTGATGTGGTTCTCATTTATACCGGTCGTTGGAAAAAACGTGACAAAGACGGTCCCTGGGGTTTCAACGACGCCGGCGTTGCTGGGCTGCACGTTTCATGCGCGAAGTGGCTGAAGGACCGAGATGTCGCCGTTCTGGGAACAGATGGTGCGGCTGATGTCCTGCCTTCCCGGATTCCCGGGTATCCGCAGCCGATCCATCTGCTGATGCTTCACGCGATGGGGGTCCATATTCTCGACAATCTGGAGTTAGAGCGTTTGAGCCTGGAGGCAAACCGTCTGCAGCGCTGGGATTTTCTGCTCACGGTGGCCCCGCTGGCGGTGGAAGGAGGGACCGGTTCTCCAGTAAATCCGATTGCGACCTTTTGACATTATCCTCCGCGTCACAAAATCAAATTCGTATCACTTTTATAACCTCTAAATCATTCTCTCAGGTTCCTTCCGGCCGTCTCGACAACATCGACCTGCTGCGAGGGTTGGTGATGGTGATCATGCTGATCGACCACATGCGCGATTACGTGCTCGAGGGCGTGTTCATTAGTAACCCGCTGAAACCAGAAACCACCACTGCGTGGCTCTACATCACCCGCTGGATCACGCACCTCTGTGCCCCGACTTTTGTGCTGCTCGCTGGCGTCTCGACAGGCATCCAAGCCCTGCGGGGCGTTTCGCGCTCCGAGTTGTCCAGGTTCCTGTGGACCCGCGGTTTGTGGTTGGTGTTTCTCGAGTTGGTGGTGGTGCGCTCGCTGATGTGGTTCAACTGGAACCTTTCGTTTGTGGGCCTGCTGCAGGTGATCTGGGCCATCGGTTGCAGCATGTTGGGACTATCGGTGTTGGTCCGCCTGCCGATGCGCAGCGTCGGAATCATCGGGCTCGTCATCGTGGCTGGACATAACCTGCTGGACCCGGTTCAGGTGCCCATCTGGAAGGGGCCCGATTCGGCGGCACCGACGTTCTTTCAGGCACTCTGGATCACGCTTCATCAGGCGGGTCCCTTCTCCCTGGGTTCTTGGCCGGCACCGGTCGTCTTTGTGATGTATCCAGTGCTGCCGTGGTTGGGTGTGATCGCCATGGGATATGGGTTTGCAGAAGTGTTCGGGTTGGAACCGGATCGCCGGCGGCGGATCTTGATCAGAGTGGGATGGGGGATGCTGGCGCTGTTCTTCGTCCTGCGCTGGGGCAACCTTTATGGCGATCCACTTCCTTGGACCCCCTACGCAACCATCACTCAGACGATCATGTCCTTCATGAACGTGCAAAAGTACGGCCCTTCGCTTCTATACATGCTGGTGACTCTGACACCCGGCCTAATCCTGTTGGCCTGGCTCGAAGGGCGTCCACTCACTCACAGCATCGCGCGCGTCCTGGTGACTTTTGGTCGCGTGCCGATGTTCTATTACCTGCTGCAGTGGGCCGCGGCTCATGTTGCTGGCATCCTTGTCAGTCTCTGTCTGGGCAAAGAAATCCTATTCTACTTTCTGAACTACGTGCAATTGGTCACCATGGACCCGATGCCTTCGATGGGTGGTCCCTTGTGGATGGTCTATGCCTGCTGGGCCATCAGTCTCCCGATCCTCTACCTGCCGTGCCGTTGGTATGCTGACTTGAAGGCTCGCCGCAAGGATCTGGCGATTCTGCGTTATCTATGAGGACAGCGTCCCCTGTCCGTGGGTATCGGAGGGGCTTCAGCGATTGGCGGGACGCTGTTTTTCTCCAACCGCCGACCACCCAAGACCATAATCGCGGAGCGTCAATAAACCGATGTCCTATCAATAATTTCAAGCACAGGAAAACGCCATGAATTCAGCGAGACCAACCAGGACTTCAAGCTCGGCCGATGTGACATGAAGGCGATGGCGATCGTCTTGCTGGCCGTCTGCGGACATGCGTGTGGTGACGAAGCCTTGGCCCCGAGCATCGAACAGCAGCCGCTGTTTGAGGCCGGCAAAGACGGATACTTCAACTACCGCATCCCCAGCCTGGTGGTGACGTCGCGGGGCACCGTGCTGGCGCTTTGCGAAGCGCGCAAGAAGACGGGCCACGACTGGGATGATGTTGACCTGGCGCTGCGGCGCAGCACCGATCACGGTCGCACTTGGAGCAAAATGCAGATTATCGCCGACGAGGGCGAGTTGACGATCAATCAGCCGTGCCCGGTTGTCGATCACCAGACAGGCACGATCTGGCTGCCGCTGTGCCGAGGCCGCAAGCCAGGACTGGGCAATGCCGAAGTTCTCCTTATGAAGAGCACCGACGATGGCCAGACCTGGTCCCGGCCGGTCAGCATTCATCAGTCGGCGGCCGATCCTTCGTGGACGTTCGTCGGGACGGGACCGGGACACGGGATTCAGTTGAAGAGTGGACGATTGCTGATTCCCTGCTGGTTTGATCTGACACCCACCTGCGGCGAGGTCCAGTCGTCGTGTTGCATTTACAGTGACGATCACGGCGAGACTTGGAAACGGGGCGAGCCACTGACGCGCAACGCTAGCGATGAGTGTGACATCGTGGAGTTGGATGATGGAACCGTCTATCTCAACGCGCGCTCCCGTGGTCAGAAGCAGCGCGCTTATGCCTTCAGCAAAGACGGCGGGCATACCTGGTCTGCGGTCGCATACGATCCCCAACAGCCGGAACCCTCCTGTGACGGGGCGTTGATCCGGCTGAGCCACAGTCGTCGGATGGATAAGAATCGAGTTCTGGTCGCCTGCCCGACGAACCCGGATACGCGGGCCCACATCAAAGTTCGGATGAGCTACGACGAGTGCCGGACCTGGCCGATTGCTTCCGAGCCGCTGGCTCATCTCGGTGGCTATTCCGATCTGGCTGTCACCGGCGACCGGCAAATCCTTTGTCTGTACGAGACATGGCCATCGTACAAGGAGTTTGGCGAGAACCGGACCAACCTCGTGCTCGCGAAGTTCAACGTCGAATGGTTGTCCGCTGGAAAAGACACGTTGGCCGCGCCACGCGCCTCGGAACCGGTTTTATTTCGGTATAATCGCGGAGCGTCAAACACCGATGTCCTATCAATAAGGGGCGACACAAGATGATGCGGGCAATGAAATTGGCGATGTTGGTTCTCGCGTTTGCAGAGGCGACGGCGGGGCAGGTGCAAGCCAGTCTGATTTTCGAATACTCTCTCACTGACAAGATCGGCTCCGGCTTCGGCTCCGTTGCCGGGACGGTGACCGGAAAAATCTATGGGCTGTCGGACAACAGCACCGGTGCCGCGTCACAGGTGACGATCGAGACCTATCCAGCTGGCTTGGGCAGCATCTTCGCCCCGGGCTCGATCGATGCGACGGCGTGGACTCTTCAAGGCGAGAATTCCTTCACCGTCGTCGCTGGACTCGTCACCGATGGTAGCTTCTCGGCGAATCAAGGCGATCCTTTAACGGGAGATTTCGTGCAACTGTCCATCAACGACGGCCCCTATAACTTTGTGATTATCCGCGGTGTCCTCGCGCTATATCTTGAGGGAAATGACGGTTTTGACGCCGCCAACATTGTTTCGGCCAGTTCTGCTGTGCGCGAACCAACCAGCCTGAGGCTGGTCGGCTTGGGCGCGCTGGGCCTGGTCACAGGAGTGATTCGACGGCGTCGCCAGACGAAGGCTGCGGTCTGATTCACGATCAAACGACATCACAATTATCGAGACGGGCGGCCACGCGGTCGCTCGTTTTTGTTTTACGTGCCAATCATCTTGCAGACGCTGCGTCTCGACGGCGATGTGGTCTTGAGTTGGCGACATACTCCGATGAATTGACGCCGCCTGGCTTGGCTCCTCAAATACGCATTGGCAGGAGTTGGTGGTCGAGGCATGGTACCGTGGACCGAATTCTGACGAATCCGGCTACGAAGGCTTCCGGGTACGGGAACAACTGGCGACTGCGAAATGAAGGGATTGGCACTGCATGACTTACGCGATTGAATGTCGTCAGTTGACGAAGACGTGGCCTGGGAAGCCGCCGGTCGAGGCGGTGCGGGGGATTGATTTGCAGGTAGAGCAGGGCACATGCTTTAATCGCGGAGCGTCAATAAACCGATGTCCTATCAATAATTTCGACGGCTGTATTCTGGAGTGAGAGAGTGAACGTGAGCTTGGGTAAGGAGGCGAACCCGCTGCTACCCGCCACAATTGTCAGCCATGTGGCGATGACGATGGGGTGTGTTTTCATAGGAGTTGTCATTATTCCTGCGGTCACCTTTTTCAAGAGAGGTTGAGTGGCAGATCCGCCTGGGGGCAAAGCGGTTCATCTCAACACAAAACCCAACCGGCCCACGTACGATTTGGCAACCCAGACTATGGCGTTAAAACTACGCCGACGTTGTCCCTGACGGCTACGCTTCCTTTGTCAGAAACTCACCTCCTGTTGCTGCCCGCCAGCCGACGAGAAATGAGAATCTTAAGGTACTCGTTTGGACCATCCATGGAGTTGATGAAACCAACCACAAAGAAGGAACCCATATCAGCCTGGATTGGTTGTTGGAGGAATTGCAAATCCAGGAGTTACGCACGAGCTGATGCAGCTCGACCTCTTGCGCAGGTAACATCAACGCGTACAAATCTAGGATGGTGGAGCCGACAGGATTCGAACCTGCGACCTTCTCATTGCGAACGAGACGCTCTACCAACTGAGCTACGACCCCATTTCACATCCTATTTTCCATCCCAGATGCCCCCGATGTTTCTGCGCACATCGTCCATCTATCCCCCCCTCTTCCGCGCTTTCTGCCTTCCCTCGGTAGGCGCCTTCATGCCATCGCCCGCCCTCGCGAAGGTGAATATTTGGCTGAGGCTTCCCTCGTTGGCAAGTTTCCTGTTTTGACCGTGCCCGAATTCTAACGTCTTCACACGGAAACCGCTCAACTTCAGCAGCTCTTTCTAAATCAAAATGAGATTAACACCCGCTCTCACCCCCCAGGAGCGAACCAAACGAATTCGAAGTGCACGCCGTGAAGCCATGAACCGTTACTGGACAAAGATTTGCGCGGACTGCCGTCCGCGACTATGACGGGACGGTTCATGGAGAGGGCTGGGGTGCGGCGAGCGGCGATTCGCGCTCATGGAAGTTCGAAAAATGTGGTCGCCGCATGATGCCTTGTCCGAGGTGCCGCCGGCAGCCTGCAAAGGTCTCCAAGACAACGCCGATTGGCGGCCACCCAGCGATAACCCGCGTCGACTCCCCATCGAATAATAGACCAACGGCTAACCACAGCGGCAGGCCATGTCCACCATACAGTCCGACCCAAGGCGGCCGCCACGTCTGGGCCGCCAATAAGCTGATCGTCGGGCGTGAGCAGCTTCATTTCCCCAGGTAACTGGCCGGGGCGCATGCCTAGGCGATGGCGAACCCACTCCTCCTGGAGAGGCACGAACTGAAATCCCTGCGGCCCAAATACGGGCTCCCATCGCGCCACCGCCGCTAGGCATAGCGGGCATTGACCATCGTAGAAAACCCATCCGCGAGCGGCTGCAGAACGCGCCGGGCTAGAATGTGTCGCGGTGGAGTTCACGGGGTTTGCAAGCAAGCCGGACGAATGAGGGAACGGCACCAGACAGCCGTTTCCGGATCTGGTCATACCAGCCGGTGGTCGATTCGAAGAATTCATACAATAGCCGGCAATCAGGCCACTCGGATCATCTCTGGATGACTTGGAAAAACTGGTGGTGCATGTCGAAATTGACTAGGCTGGGGACGGTGATTTCCACAAATGTTCAGAAGGTGCTCGTGAAGATCGGTTTCCATCTCGCCAGTGGCAAGGTCAGGTCGGAGGTCGCTATCACGACATAAGTAGCTCCCGGCAACCCCGCCCGCACCATCCAGACCTAAGGTCACGCCGGACTTCACAGGACAAACCTTCATACCCGCATAAAGACCGTACTGCCCATCACCCGTTAGCCGATACGATCCGGTTCCGCCGATTCCGTTGTTACCGTCGCCAATGACAATCACATAGGTGCCGCTCGCAGGAATGGAGCGCGTCGTGATGCGCACCGTGGTTGCGTTGGCTAAGGTATTGATCTGCGCGCCGTCGCGGCCATAGAGCCGCATCCAGGGGAGAAGCGTACCGCCTCCGGTTTTGTCAAGCTGAAGGGTAATCACCTCTCCTGCGCATGCGGAAAAATACCAGACATCCAGATCACCCGTGGAAATTTCTCCACCGTGGGTGACCCCCTTGATCATTGGCCCCCCCTCATCTCCCGGGGAAACCGCGATCGAACCCCGGATCGCCGCCAATGTCAGTCGATAGCCTCCCGTTCCAACAATTCCATTGTTACCATCGCCCACGACGACCAGGAAAACACCGCTCTCAACGGCTCGGATCTCCACTTCGGAGCTGGCTGGACCGGAGGAAGTGTCCAATTGAGCTCCGTTGGGTCCAAAGATCCGAATCCCTGGGTTTAGCAGACTCCCGGCTTTGATCTCTCCGGCCCGCACAATAATCGAATCACCCGTGTTTGCATTCACCGTCCAGACATCCATGTCCCCGGTCGAGATCTCGCCAAGATGCATGACACCGCTTGTCAACGGACCGCCTTCGTCACCCGGTGAAACAACGACGGGGTCACCCGTCAAAGCGAGCGTCAACCGATAGCTGCCAGTCTGTTTTGCACCGTTGCTTCCATCACTCACGCGGATCGTAAAGATTCCGCTATTGGTGGCACGCACCACTACTTCGGCTGCGACGGCACCAAAGGTTGATGCCAATTGCACTCCTCCGGGTCCGAGGAGGCGCAACGATGGACTGAACGCCGTGTCGGCTCCGGTTTGCCCTACGCGCACGATCATGGTATTTCCCGCTTTCGCCGGGAAATTCCAGTTATCAATGGCTCCTACTGTCGCAATGGTTCCTGTTGCCAATGCACCGTTTTCGATCGTGCCCTGTGCCCGGCTCCTGCTTTCGATGAAAGTCCACGAAAGCATCAGGGCCAAAAGCATCATCAGCGGTTTCCCTCTCATTCGTCGAAAATTTGAATCTTCACTCACCGAATCTGGACCGGTATTGGAGCCGTTGAGTGCTACATTCCCCTGAGCTAATGCCCGTGAGGAAGAGAAAACGGTAGCAACATTTCGCGTGTCTAAATTCTTTGTAAGCATCGAATTGGATCCTTTCATCGATAGCCATTCCTCTTCCGAGGAAACCGGCCGATAGAACGTTATTCACGCAAGTCTTGCAATTTCTTTTCAGTGAATTCCCGCATTGTGTGCTCCGGCATCTTTTTGGCAACCTATGGGCAGTTCAATTTCAAGCGACTGGACAACCTTTCATTCTACGGCCCATAATTTTCATCCTGTCGCCGTTGGAGGCACGGGTTTCATGTTTGATCGGCGCTACGGTTGGGAGACGAGTTTCTGGGACGCAGGAGCCACGCGATGTTTTCGCTGTCAGAGACCGTTGAACGACGCGGATCCGGCGGGAGAACATTCCATATCCAGTGAGTACTGCTCGTATTGCTCGAAAAGGCCCGATCAGCAAATGGCGCAGAACATCGCGCGCCGGCACGAGGCAATTCACCGGGCCATCACGCCCCTGCCCGGCAGTCAACCGCGTGACAACTACAAACCGCTCAACATTCCGAAAGATTGCGATGGCAAAACTCTGCTGGAAGCGGTTTGCCGGATGGTTAAGAGCATGTCGCGCGGGTATTGGGAGGCAGAATGTGCGCAGGGCCGGGTGGTGAACCTGGAGCAGCAGGCGATTTCCTCGGAGCACGTTGTCCGTGCCGGCCAACGTTACCGGCACCTATTCCTAAACGTGACTGAGCCGGACGTGAATGGCGCGGTGGAAATCTTGCACGAGGACGAGGCCTTGATCGTGATGAACAAGTCTGCGCCGCTGCCGATGCACCCGGGCGGAAGGTACTATCAGAACACGCTCCAGCACATTCTCAACACGGCGTATCATCCGCAGAGGCCGCACCCCGCGCACCGGTTGGACGCAAACACCACCGGTGTAGTGCTGGCGACGCGCACCCGTAATTTTGCCGGTCAACTGCAGCCACAATTCGGGCGTGGTCAGGTGGAGAAAACCTATCTCGTCCGCGTGCAAGGGCAGCCGGAGGCGAATGTTTTCCGTTGCGAAGCGCGCATCAGCGTTGAGTCCAGGGAACTCGGTTCGCGCTCGGTGGATGAGAACTCCGGCCAACCGGCATGCACGGATTTCCGTGTGCTCTCGCGCCGATCCAACAGCACGGCGTTGTTAGAGGCCCGTCCGCTGACCGGTCGGACAAATCAAATCCGGGTGCATCTCTGGCACCTGGGTTTTCCCGTGGTCGGCGACCCGGTTTATGTACCCGGAAAAAAACTCGGTGACACGCAGACGTTGAGTATCAGCGATCCAGCGATGTGTCTGCACGCATGGCGAATAAAATTCGCGCATCCGTTGAGCCAGCAGCCTATGGAATTCCTTGCGCCACCACCCGCGTGGAGCAGGGCCGGGTAAGACTAAGAACGAATGTCCGATGTGTTTTCAAAAAGCTGAATTGAGAGGCTTGATATTTTCGATTACCGGAAAGTTTCCGCTTCCGAATTCAACCCATATACCGTTCACTATACACCGTGTCACTCTGATTGATTTTCTTAAATGAAAACGTCCTGGCCAGGACTGAGCCTGCTGTTGCTAGGTGTGTTCCTTACACCGAACATGCCCGCGGCCGCGCCGACGAACCATTGGGCGTTCGAGCGGGTCGCCGATGTGAAACCGCAGCAAGTTCGGGACGCACCCTGGTGCCGGACACCCATTGATCGGTTCGTCCGGGCAAGCCAGGAGCGGGCCGGCGTATCGCCCTCTGTCCCTGCGGATCCGCGCACGCTGATCCGCCGTATTACCTTCGATGTCACCGGACTGCCGCCCGAACCGTCGGAAGTTGACGCGTTCGTCCGCACCACCCAGCAGAATCCGACGGGCGCCCTGGACTCCCTGATCGAACGGCTCCTGGCCTCACCCCACTATGGCGAACGATGGGGCCGCTGGTGGCTCGATGTAGCCCGCTATGCGGATACCAACGGGCAGGACGAGAATAAGGTGCTGGCGAACGCTTGGCGATACCGCGACTGGGTCGTCCATTCCTTCAATCGAAATCTGCCATTTGACCAGTTTATTGTCGACCAACTTGCCGGAGATTTGCTGCCCCCGGCTGCATCAGAACCCGAGAATTTCGACCCTCTGATTGCGACTGGGTTTCTCGTGCTGGGACCTAAGATGCTGGCGGAACAGGACAAGCCCAAGCTGGTCATGGACATCGTCGATGAGCAGATCGATACGGTGGGTAAGGCATTTCTCGGCCTCACGCTCGGCTGTGCACGTTGTCACGATCACAAGTTCGATCCGATTCCCGCCAGCGATTACTACGCGATAGCTGGCATTTTCAAGAGCACGCGGACCATGGAAGATCTGGCCTTCGTCTCCAAATTTAACGAACGACCCATTTCGCCCTCCGCAGAAATGGCAATCCTCGAAGCGTACGCGAAACGGCTTAAGGCGCAGACCAATCAAATTCAAGAAATAATTCGCGACGCCAACGCCGCCTTGGTGGCGGATCTTAAACACGAACTTCCAAAGGATCCCGGCCTGTTGTATCCGCCCGCAACTCGCGAACGCCTTGCCGCCCTGGAAAAGGAGCGCGACACCATCAAATCCAACGCTCCTCCGCCCGCCGCGTACGCGATGTCCGTGGCCGAAGACAAACCGGTGAATCTCCCGGTGCACCTGCGCGGAAGTCATCTCAACCTCGCCCGGGATCCCGTTCCTCGCGGCTTTATCCAGATCGTCAGCCGGCACGAACTTGCACATCAAATACCCCGCGAGCAGAGTGGGCGCCTCCAACTTGCCCGCTGGATTACTTCCCCCAAGAATCCGCTCACCGCCCGCGTAATCGTCAACCGCCTTTGGCAGGCTCACTTCGGAGAAGGACTTGTTCGTACTCCCGATAATTTCGGTCTACGCGGCGAAAAACCGACCCATCCCGAACTGTTGGACTGGCTTGCCGGCGAATTCGTGCGCACGGGCTGGGACGTCAAGGCACTCCATCGGCTGATACTTCGTAGTGCGGCGTACCAGCAATCTTCGGGCATTGGGAAGGAATCGGAGGCGGGGTTAGTCGACCCAGAGAATCGCCTATTGTCACGCTTTCCCCGACAGCGACTGGAAGCCGAAATGATCCGCGACGCATTGCTCGCTGTTTCTGGACGCCTCGACACGGCAGCGGGAGGGTCGTTGGTGAATTGGAAAAATAATGACTATGTCCCCGCCGGTGACGTCACCGCGACGTCGGTGCGACGCACGGTATATCTCCCGATCATCCGAGACCGGGTTTACGATGCGCTGACGATTTTCGACTTTGCAAATCCGAGCGTCTGTTCGGCCCGCCGGACGCCCACAGTGGTTTCACACCAGGCTTTATTTTTTCTCAACAGTCCACTGGTGAAAGACTGCGCGCTGGCGGTGGCAAGGTCCTTGCTCGCTCGAAACGACCTGGATGATTCTGCCCGCGTGCGAGAAGCCTACAACCGGATTCTCAGCCGCCCGGCATCGGAACCCGAGACCCGCTTGGCGATACGTTTCCTACGACAGCTTCCAGGCGATCCCCGAACTGTCTCTAGCGAAGAGAATCAGCGCATGGACGATTTCGCACTTTTGTGCCAGACGCTCTTGGCTTCGAACGAATTCGTGTATTATCACTGAGTCAAATTCCCGAGCGTATGCTGCATACTCTTCCATCGCCGATCACGCGACGTCAGGCTCTTCGCCAATGTGGTGTTGGGTTCGGCGCGCTCGCATTCGCGGACCTCCTGGCGAGGGCATCGAGTGGCGCGCCCCGCACTGGATCGATGGCCGGGCCGCTTCAAGCACGATCACCCCATTTCGCAGCGCGGGCGAAACGGGTGATCTTTCTGTTCATGCACGGAGGACCGTCTCATGTGGACACCTTTGACTATAAACCGGCGCTCCTCCGCGATTCGGGCAAACCCTTGCCGTATGAAAAGCCTCGAGTGCAATTTTCTAAGACTGGCAACTTGCGTCCGTCGCCGTGGACGTTTCGGCCGTACGGCCAGTCCGGAGCGATGATTAGCGATCTTTTCCCAAACGTCGGCGCCCTTGCGGACGAAATCTGCTTCCTGAAGTCCATTCACGGCACCAACGAGGCGCACGGGGGCGCCTTGCTCAAACTCCATACCGGTTCGGATACTTTTGTGCGACCCAGTATGGGCTCATGGATCAGTTACGGCTTAGGGACTGAGAATCAAAACCTCCCCAGTTTTATCACGATCAATCCGACCAAGGGCCACGGCGGTGTCGGCAACTGGTCGAGCGCCTTCCTCCCCGCCACCCATCAGGGCACACCCATCGGCGGTGGCAACGCGAAGGGCGACTCGGCGAGCATTGCGTACCTGGGGGCGGGCGGCGGCACAGCGCGGCAACGAGCCCAACTCGACCTTCTGGCAGAGATCAACCGGCAACAACTCCTACAAACGGGTCCCGACGCTGAGCTCGAAGCTCGGATCCAGTCGTTTGAACTCGCATTCAAGATGCAAACTGAGGCTCCAGAAGTTTTTGATCTCAACGGGGAGACCGTCGTGACGCGTGCTCTCTACGGCCTCGATGATCCCAAGACTGAGAGTTTCGGCAAGCAGTGCCTGCTCGCGCGACGATTGAGCGAGCGTGGCGTCCGCTTTGTCCAGATCACGCACGGCTATTGGGATCAGCACGAGAAACTGACCGAAGACCACGGCCGTTTGGCGCGTGAAGTGGACCGCCCAATTGCCGCCCTACTCCGGGACCTCAAGTCGCGCGGCCTGCTCGAAGATACGCTGGTATGGTGGGGCGGCGAATTCGGACGCACACCCACCGTGCAGGGAAGCGACGGACGCGATCATCACCCGCACGCGTTCACCATGTGGCTGGCCGGGGCTGGCGTAAAACCGGGCTTCAGCTATGGCATCACCGATGAGTATGGGTTTTATCTAGCCGATCAAAAAGTCCACATCCACGATTTCCACGCAACGCTCCTGCATCTTCTGGGACTCGATCACGAGCAACTGACGTTTCGCTATGCCGGACGTGATTTCCGCCTGACGGATGTCGCAGGTAATGTCGTGCGGAAAATTCTGGCATAACCCTCTCAGCCCACGTTCATCACCAACTCGTCGTTCTTGCCCACCGTAACTCGGAGGGTGTCACCCGCCTTAAATTCACCCTGTAGAATCCGGCTTGAAAGCGGATTCAGAAGTCTGTCCTGAATGGTTCGCTTGAGCGGTCGCGCACCAAACTGCGGATCATATCCTTCGAGGGCGAGCAACCGACGGGCGTCCGACTCAACAACCAACGTCAGCTGTTTTTCCTCGAGACGTTTCACCACCCACACCAACTGGATATCCACGATCCGCGCCAACTCCTTCTCATCCAAGCTGTCGAAGATGAGTGTGTCGTCCACACGATTCAAGAATTCCGGACGAAAATGCCCCTTCAATTCCTTGAGAACTTTCTCTTCCATGGACCGGCGAGCCGCCGGCGTGGCGCGGCCATCGAGGAAGTACTCCTGAATGATCGGTGACCCGATGTTGGAAGTCATGATAATGATCGCATTCTTGAAGTCGACGGTTCGACCTTGACCGTCCGTCAGGCGCCCATCATCCAACACTTGAAGCAGGATGTTAAAAAAGGTCGTGGTGCGCCTTCTCGATCTCGTCAAATAGAACCACACAGTACGGCCTCCGTCGCACGGCTTCGCTGAGTTGTCCGCCTTCTTCGTACCCGACATAGACTGGAGGCGCCCCAACCAAACGTGAAACAGCGTGTTTTTCCATGTATTCGGACATATCGATCCAAACCACGGCCTGTTCGTTGTCAAATAGGAAATGAGCCTGCGCCCGCGCAAGCTCCGTTTCCCCAACCCCGGTAGGCCCCAGAAAAAATAAAAGAGCCGACGGACCGGTTTGGATCCTGCAGCCCAGAACGGGCGTGTCGTACGGCGTTTGAAACGGCCTCCACCGCCCGCTTCTGGCCGATCACCCGCTGACCGATTCGTTCTTCCATCTGCACCAACTTTTCCCGCTCGCCTTCCAGCATTCGGGTGACAGGGATTCGAGTCCATGCCGCAACCACTTTCGCAACGTCCTGATCGGTTACCTCCTGCGAGAGCAAGCGTTGACCGCCCGGAACCTCCTTAAGGGCTTTCTCGGCCGCGGTCAGCTTGTTTTGAAGTTCCGGCAGGCGACCGTATTGAATCTCGGAAGCCTGTGTCAGATTGCCCTGACAGTGCGCCTTCTCGAGATCCCCCTTCGCCTCCTCCAGGCGGACATTGAGCAGGCTGACGGCGTCCAGAGCCGCTTTTTCATTTTGCCATTGCGCGTTCAACTGCTTGGACCGTTCTTTGAGATTCGCGAGTTTGACGTCGAGTTTCTTCAGGCGTTCACGGGACGCATCATCTTTTTCCTGAACGAGTGCGGTGCGTTCAATTTCGAGTTGCAGGATCTGACGATCCTGCTGATCGATCACCGTCGGTTTGGAATCCAGCTCCATACGCAGCCGGGACGCAGCTTCGTCCATTAGATCCACCGCCTTGTCCGGCAGAAACCGATCACTGATATAGCGGTGGGAAAGCGTCGCCACCGCCACTAATGCCCCATCCTGAATGCGGATCCTATGATGTGTTTCGTAGCGCTCCTTCAGCCCCCGCAAGATGGCAATTGTCGCTTCAACAATCGGCTCGGCGACCATCACCGGCTGAAAGCGCCGCTCCAGGGCCGGATCTTTCTCGATATGCTTCCGGTATTCGTCAAGGGTCGTCGCACCAATACAGCGAAGTTCGCCGCGCGCGAGTTGCGGCTTCAGCATGTCTGCGGCATTGGCCGAACCTTCTGCCTTCCCGGCACCCACCAACATATGAAGTTCATCAATGAACAGAATGATCTGCCCTTCGCTTAAGGTTACCTCTTTGAGGAAGGCCTTGAGACGATCCTCAAATTCCCCACGGTACTTCGCGCCGGCGATCATCGCCCCGAGATCCATCGAGATCAGCCGCTTGTTCTTTAACGATTCGGGAATATCCCCGTCCACAATGCGTCGCGCCAACCCCTCGGCAATCGCTGTTTTGCCAACGCCCGGTTCACCGATCAAAACCGGGTTGTTTTTCGTCCGCCGAGTGAGCACCTGCATCACCCGCCGGATTTCCTCGTCACGTCCGATGACAGGATCAATCTTACCCTGGCGGGGCATGGCCGTGAGGTCGGGCCGTACTTATCGAGCGCTTGAAACTTGGCTTCGAGATTTTGATCCGTCACGCGTTGATTGCCGCGCAGCTGGCCAGCACCTTGACGACGGCATCCCGCAGGATGCCATTCTTTGAAAACAGGCCGCGCAGGGAATCGTCCCCCCTTTTCGATCAAGCCGAGGAAGAGGTGCTAGGTCGAAAGAAACTCATCCTTGAGCTTCTTAGCCTCCTTTTGGGCCGCGGCGAAAACGTTTTGAAAGTCCTGGGTCGGATAGACTTGAGTCGCACCCGCCATCTTTGCGCGGCGCGCCAATTCCGCTTCGATTGCCGCGGTGAAGGATCCCGTCTGGACGCCAAGCTTTTGGAGCAACTGAGGGATGAGCGAATCCTCCTGCTCGGTGAGAACAAGGGCGAGATGCTCCCCGTCGAGAGCCTGATGGGAACGCTCCAGCGCCCAATCCTGCGCTGCCTGGATCGCTTCCTGCGCCTTGACCGTCATCTTATCCAATTGCATTGTCCATTCTTTGCAACTTCCATGCCGAATCGCAGCAAGCAATACCGACCCATTCTTGCCATTTTCCTCTCATCAACGGACAACCGCGTCTCACGGATGAGCCAACATTTCTCGATTGACACCGCGCAACCTCAATCTGAAATAGTGTCACCGTTACATCGCTGGCATGCACAACAAGATTTTATCGTCTATTGATTTTGCAATTAAGGCGATTAATCGGATTGACAGCCGGCTGTTCATTTTTTCAACGCTTTGTCTCAGTCTACTCTCGTTTACGGTTTACAGCAATGAAGAAGCTTATTTCGGTCTGGCAAAGCAATATATTGATCCTAATTGGATTCCAGGTTCGTTTACTTTCACGGAGTGGGTTGGGACGCGCCTTGTATTCCAAAATATTGCAGGGTTCGCCCTCAAGTTCCTAAGTTTCGAGCAACTGGCTGCATGGGGGCGGGCGTTCAGTTTCCTAGGGTACACATTTCCGCTGGCGTTACTTTTCAAACGACTTGGGATAAGCAACTTCGGCATTGTCATCCTGTTGACTCTCTTCACGTGGAATGGTGAGATGCAACATTTTTTTGGCAAGGAGTGGATATTCCTTTCTTTCGAAAGCAAGGTACTCGCCTATATATTTGTTTTCTGGGGGTATTACTTCCTGTTGGCTGACAAATTCCATTGGGCATCGCTTTTCGCGGCCCTGGCCTCTTGGCTCCATATTTTAGTCGGCGGGTGGTTTTTTGTCCTCGTAGTACTTTATGCATCCGTTTCGAAATTACCCCTCAAGCAATTAATCCAGGTAGGAATGCTGTATCTTTTGGCAATACTTCCATTTATTGGCTACTTGAGCGGGCATTTGGCAGAATCCGGCCCGATTATCAACGGAGTAAATATTGATTGGGTCTACTCTTTTTATCGAAATGCGCATCACACCGCTCCGATGCACACTCCCCGAGCTTTTCACAATGTCTTGCCTCGCGTGGTTTTTAGCTTCTCCTTGTTATTGTTGAGCATCATTTACTTCCGACACATCCGGGACGAACATGTGCACAAACTAAATCGGATCGCCCTGATTACGCTTGGTATTGTCTTTGCGGGATTATTATTAACCTATATTGACGGAACGGGTCGCTTTCTCAAATATTATGTATTTCGTATCGCCTCGATTGGAGCCTTTTCCTACTATATCTTGATCCTGTTATATTCGAAGATGATTTTGACAAACCACCCGTACCGCTTGAAGGCACGGACCATCGGCTTTATTGTGATCATTCCGCTCTTTTTAACAAAAGTGGGGATCAATGTGAACAACCTGATCCATCCGAAAGTGAATCAAGAACTGATCGAATTGACAGCGTACGTGAGCGAGCACACTCGAAGCAGAGATGTGTTTCTCTTTCTACAGGAGGACGAACTTTCCTTTGCAAGATTGGCTCGGAGGGAATCCCTGATCGTTTTCAAATTTGATCCCGGAGGGGGAGACAAAATTTATGAATGGTACGTTCGATTCAAGATGAAGGAGCACCTTCAAAAGGATATTTCGTACCTGGACCCAATCACAAGGAAATATCGACTCGACTACCTCATCTCCAGAGTGCCAATTACCTATCAACAATTGAAGGAGGTTTACCATAACCAGAAATATTACCTATATCACGTTGTCCATAAAGCCTGAACCAAATATTCCTTCAGCCACTCTACCATCCCTGGTTGGCAGTGCCACGCACGCAGACTCCCGTCCTACATCCGTTTGAACGTCATCTTTGCGAACGGCACGAGTTGCCCGTTTACCCGCGCGGAAAAGCCATCGATCTGGCGGATTTTCTCCTTTGGCTGCGTATCGGCATCCATCGAGGAGTAGCTTGCGCCACTGTCGGTTCCGGCATCGTAAAGATTGAGGATGATTTCCTTGGTCGTCTGCCACTGACCGTTTTCAAGCAGGGACAGGCTGTGGACGCCGGTGAACCAATCGGGACTCGGTGCGATCATTGTGACAAGCGTGACGAGTGGAAAATCCCGATGAATCGTGAACATCAGTGTCACCACCCCGGAAGTGGGATGGATCCGGGACGGCTGAGTACATTGAAGGCGTTCTTTGCGGTAATGGCCCAGTTACTTCGTTGCGAAGGGCGACAACGTTTCCGAGTTCCGCTAAATCTTCGATACCTTGGGTGGGTGTTTCTCCTTCTTCCCAAAATGTGACGCTGGAATTGTGAGTTCCGCCGATCAGAGGGAACCAATGTGCGCCCGACGGGAAACTCTGCGGATGCGATGCGGCATTCCATGTGCTTTCGAAAATGACCTCATATTGGGCATTTCAGTCGCTGCTGTGACTTCCGCAACGCGGAAAAACGCGGCAGTGCCTTCGAGGGGAATCGTAACAGAGCGATTCTGCCTTGAATCACCCGTTGGCACCCAGGTCCCTTCATGGACCGCGGCGCGGCGCTGCACTTGAAATGAGGGCTTCCCACCGGTCCATGTCCGTGTGGCGGCGTCATTTTGAACCGTGATATCTGTAATATGGATGGGCTCAGCGATGGGAGCGAGGGTGTATTCAACGGTGAGATTGGATGTGTTGGCGGGATCTTCTCGCGAACCGAATCGACGCGCGGTCTCGCGTGTCGATTCGGCCTGGCTGAGAAGCACCCACCCGAAATTCTCTTCGGGCTTGATCAACCATTGTTGGACATCCGTGACGAGTGAGGGTGTGGTTGCAAACGTGTAGCTCCCACGGTCACGAATGGGGGTCGAAGCGCTAACTTGCGATGAAAAATCTGTTCCAAGGCGACCACCTGGCAGACTCCAAGCCTCGGACGACGCGGAACGCACATTCCAAGTCGCTTCGCCCCAGGATGTGAGAACGCGACGAAGGTCGAACGTGGAGTTTAGACCGCCGCTGGAAGGTTGTTTGGTCACCTTCACCGTAAGTGTGGCAGCGATAATGGTCGTGTTGGTTGGCAATGTTCCCTTCAAATCGAACCGTAGCAGAGCACGGGTTTTAGCGCCCTGCATCGTTGAGCCGGCGGCAAGGTTCGCCTGGCTGGCCAGGTAGCTGTCTGGGGTGGTTTGGTGAAGCGTGGTGTCTTCGGACGGCTGCAAAATGACTGTTTTGGCGCTAGCTTGGTGCGTGAAGCAGAAGGCGAGCAATAGGGCTGAATGAGGCGTGCTGACTTTCATACAAGAGTTGGTTATTGAGAGAGAATAGACCGTGCCAAGGTCGATTTCGGCACCTTCATAAGACTCCGTTGGCTGTTCCTTTATTCCCCTTAGATCAAGCATTTCCGGTTTTTGCTGGGAAAAATCCAAAGAAACCACTGATCGTGTCAGGGCGTGAACGAAGTAATTATTCCACGGCGAAAGATCTTCCATGATACTTTTTGACCAATGCGAATGGGATCACGATTCCTCAATGCCGCCGCAGCTCATTTCATTGTTGCCTTATTTGTGCCTTGGGCTGGCCCTCTGGCCGCCGCCGCCGAGTCACCGTCGGGAATGTGGCAGGAACGATCTATCGGAGCAGAGAGGGCGACGCCGCTTCCGGCTGAAACAGTGTGGTTTCGCTCGTGGCTGAGGTTGCCCGACGACATGACGGGGCCGGGACCTTCAGGCCCCGATCTTTGGCGGGACTCCATGACACTCACGCTGCAAGGGGTGCCAGGTCCGGTCATTGTTTTCCTAAATGGTATTAAGATTATTGAGGGGCGCGACCTCCCGATCGAGAAACCGCGGCGGTTCAAGGTGCCGAAGGGTATCTTCGAGAAAAGTGTTTTCAATGCGCTGGTCATCCAGTTGGACGGAAAGGCAGCGATCCGCGGGCTGACGGTGGCTCCCGTGTTTGCTGGGTATTTCGATGAAGTGAGAATGGAACATCCGTGGCAGACGACGGTGCGGAAGCCATCCGACCTAGAGATGAAAGCCGCCGTCAGCCTCCCCTCGGTCGCGGTCTATACGGAAAAGGATTTTCAGCCCGCCACGACGGTGATGCAGGCCAGTCCGGAACCCGTGCGCGGTCAGTTCGTGTCGCCCGCTGACGCGCTGCGAAATCTGCGACCGGAAAGCGATCTGATCGTGGAAGAACTCCTGCACGAACCGGAAGTGGCACAGCCCACTCATGTCAGTTTCGATGAACACGGACGACTGTGGGTGGCGCAGTATCGGCAGTATCCCTACCCTGCGGGCGTGACGATGATCAGCCGTGACAAATACTATCGCTCCAAATACGACCGCGTGCCACCCCCCCCTCCAGATCATGCGCTCGGGGCCGACATCATCAGCGTGCATGAAGATCGGGACGGCGATGGCAGATACGAGATCCATCGCCCGGTTCTCACTGGCTTGAATATGGCGAACGCGGTGGTGCACGGCCACGGTGGGCTGTGGGTCATGAACACGCCGTACCTTTTGTTTTATCCCGATGCGAATGAGGATGACGTCCCCGATGAGCCACCCGAGGTGCGGTTGCAGGGCTTCGGGCTGGAAGACACCCATAGCGTCGCCAATGGACTGACCTGGGGACCCGATGGCTGGCTTTACGGTGCCCAGGGCAGCACGACAACAAGTCGCGTGACGCGTCCCGGGGTCGATGCGACCAATGCCCCTGGGGTCTACGCCGAGGGCTGCATGTCGTGGCGTTACCATCCGGAACGGAAACTTTACGAGATTTTTACCGATGGTAGTGGCAACACGTTCGGGGTTTCTTTCGATGCGGAAGGCCGCCTCTTCACGGGACACAATGGCGGGGTGACCCGCGGCTGGCATCACATTCAGGAAGGTCGCTTTTTGAAGCAGGGAAAAGACCCGGGCAAATTCGGTCCGTCCCAGAATCCGTTTGTGTTTGGCGAGCTGCCCATGATGCACAGCACCCATCCCGTTCCTCGTTTCACCCACATGACGATCCTGGGCGAGGGCACGGCCTTGCCGGACCGTCTGCGCGGCCGATTTCTGGGCATCGATCCCCTCCATCACACGGTGGTCGCCTCCGAACGTAAGCCGGCGGGGTCGACGTTTGAAACGACGGACATCGGTTTTCCGCTACGGACGGAAGACCTGACGTTTCGCCCGGTCTATCTGGCCAATGCACCGGATGGTAGCCTCGTTATCGCCGACTTCCGCGAGGAATACATTGCGCACGGACAGAACTACCAGAGCCAGATTGATGCCACGACGGGCCGCATCTACCGACTGCGCGGCAAGAATCTGCCGCTGGAGCGAGACGTGGATCTCTCCAAGAAAACAACCGCAGAACTCATCGATCTGCTCGCACACGCCAATCCATGGCACCGGCAGACGGCGGTGCGCCTGCTCAGCGAACGCCACGATGCCCTCGCCTTGCCCCGGCTCCTCGTGTCATTGGAAAGGAGCGGCACGCATCCGGCATTGGAAGCCCTGTGGGTGCTTCATCAGATGGGCTGGCTTGATGACACGCGCGCTGCAAAAACCCTGACTCACCGGGCCCCGATGGTGCGTGCATGGACGATTCGCCTTCTGGGAGACGAGCGGAAGTTGTCGGCTTCATTGGCCTTACAAGTCACGACACTTGCTACCCTCGAACCGGACGCCGAAGTGCGGTGCCAGATGCTGTCGACGGCTCGTCGATTGCCGGCCGCCCAGGCGTTGCCGCTGGTGCGCGCCATCGCCCTTCGAACAAACGATATCGCCGATGCGTTCATCCCACTCATGGCGTGGTTTGTCATCGAATCGCAATGTGCGAACCAGCGCGACGCAGTGCTGGCGTTGTTTGATGATGCCGAATTCTGGAAAGCGCCGTTTGTCCGTCAGCATCTGGAGTCACGCCTGATGCGACGTTTCGCAGCGTCGGGCGCACGGCAGGAGCTCATGGCTTGCGCTCAGTTGCTGGCGAAGGCACCGACGGATGAAGATCGGCAGGTGCTCATGGTGGGATTCGAAGAGGCGTTCAGAGGACGCGCGGTTCCGCCGTTGCCGGACGAACTGATGCGCGCTCTCGCCCGCACCGGGCGTAGGACTCTCCTGCTCCGCGTTCGTCAGGGCGAAGCCGCGGCCATGTCGGAGGCCCTGCAGCAATTCACCGATGAAAAAAATGGGGTTGCGCAACGCCTCGCTGCGATACGCATTTTCGGGGAAGTAAAGCACGCCGCCGCTGTGCCGGGTCTTATCACTATCGCCACACGGGAGGGCCCGGCGGATCCGCGTGTCGCCGCCTGCACTGCTCTTCAGCTTTATGACGATCCATCGATCGGAGACGCCCTGACAAAAGCCTGGCCGGACCTGCCGCTCGCGGTGCAGAACGCCGCCCTCAATCTCCTTACAAGCCGCGCTGTGTGGAGCCTTCGCCTGCTGGAATCCTTTGCCAACGGCCGCGTGCCGCTCTCGGCATTCTCCACCGACATCCGCACACGATTGCGACTGCACAAGGAGGAACGCCTGACCGCACTGGTGGAAAAACATTTCCCCGCCACCTCGCCCACGCCCCGTGAGAGCCTGCGTCCGCGCATTGAGCAGATTCGCCACATTATCGTCAGCCAGCCAGGCGACCCCTACAAAGGCGAGTCACAGTTCAATGCCCGCTGCGCCTCCTGCCACACGCTCTTTTACAAAGGCGGCAGGATCGGCCCGGATCTTACTAGCTATCAGCGCGACGACCTCGGCACCCTGCTGATCAGCATTATCGATCCGAACGCCGAGATTCGAGAAGGATTCGAGAATCACATCATCACCACCCAAGACGGACGCACTCTGAGCGGTTTCCTTGCCGATCAGGATGCGAACGTTGTCGTGCTGCGCGGCTTCGACGGCGCCGATATCAGCCTGCGCCGCGCTGACATCGTCACCCTGAATCCGGCCGGTGGCAGTCTCATGCCGGAGTTCCTTCTTGACGGCATGACCGATGCCGAAATCCGCAACCTCTTTGCCTACCTGCGACAATCCCAGCCAATCTCGAAATAGGACCATCTCTCTTGATTTTAGTCCATCTGCGCGGAATTCTCCGGGCCCATTTTATGAAGACTGTCTGCTCGTTCAAATTGCTCACGTTGACCGCTGTTGCGGGCGTGTCGCTCGCCGGCGCGATCAACACGCAAGCGGACCACGGCCCAGGCACATCGGGCGGCGGCGTGCTCACGCAATCAGGCGAGACACTCAAGCCGGGCCGATTCTCCGTTGAGCTTCGCGAGGATTTAACAGAATTCCAAGATCTGTCGCTGGCGCAAATCGAAGCGAAAGCGGCACGTGCAGGCGGCATTGACCTGCTCGACCGGAGTTTCCTTAGCTCCGTTGGCGTGAGCTACGGTGTCGTTGAGAACTTTCAAGTTGGCCTCACGCTGGGCTACTACAATGCGGTGAATGCCCGTGAGGCCGAATTTGATTCCGCCTCGGGTGAGACGGAAATGAGCACATTGAACCCGGATGGCCTGACGGATCTCTGGCTTTCCGGCAAGTATCGGTTTTATCGGGGTCCGCTTGGGCAATTCGCCGTCTTCGGCGGAGTGAAGTTCCCCACCGGCAGGTACGACGTGAAGAATTCGGCGGGCGAACGCGTGGAGCCGTCGGCAACCGCGGGATCGGGTTCGTATGACGGAATGCTGGGCCTGGCTTACTCGCGCTTTCTCACGTCGCGAATTACGCTCGATACGAGCGTCCAATATACCCACCGCACCGAAGCCGACCACTTCCGACTCGGGGATCGCATCGACGCGGGCCTCGCCTTCGCGTATCGTTTCACGGAAGACATCCAGGCGTTTCCGCAAATTCATGCGTTCGCCGAAGCCAACGTGCGCTCTCTGTTCAAGAGCCAGGAGGACGGGGCAAGTGACCCGAATACAGGGGGCACGGCGTTGTTCCTCACGCCCGGAGTGCGCATCTTCTTCGCGCGCAATCTTGCATTCACCGTGTCCGCGCCACTGCCGGTGGTGCAAGATTTGAACGGAGAGCAACTCAAGACCTCGTTCAAGGTCAACGGAGCGTTGACCGTCCTCTTTTGACGTATCAGGCTGCCCAAGCTCGCCGCCGGCTGCGCCTCGCTGGATATCGGGCCGAACGCAATGAAACAATTCTTGAACATCACACTCACGGCACTGGTGATGCTCCCGGCCGGTTGCGCCACGCCATCCCGCGATACCGCGCAAAACTCTGGCCCAACTGAAACGTGCCACGTCTGCAAATTCAACTACGACCTCGCGTGCGTGTGCGTGAGACTTAAGGACTCCACTCCTCGCACGGAATATCAGGGAATCACCTACTATTTTTGCAGCGACGATTGCCGGGCGGAATTCGTGAAGCAGCCTGACAGGTATTTGCCGAAACCGGCGCAGAACATCCACCGCGTCCTGCGCTCAACGAGTCCGTGAAGATTAGACACCACGAGCCCTCTGGCGCTTTTGCACCCCGCATAAACAAGAGAATCCGATGCTCCGCGCCTCCGTCTCAACGCGCCCGAGTTGGGGCGCCTTCATAGAACAGCGACGGCAGTAGGTGCTCATTTTTCATGACGACACTATTCGGCGCCACCTGCGCCCCTGCGCCAATGTCGGATCCGTATAGTAACACGGCATTGCGGCCCAATGTCGCGCCCTGCCGGACCGTTATATAGTCCATTTTCAATACGTGATCCTCAAACGTGTGGGCTTGAAAAAGGCCATCCACTGTCGCGCCATCCTCGAAGCACAACATGTCGGGGTCGGGAATGTCCTCGGCAAATCCGGTCCCGAGCACGACGCCTCGGCCAATGCGCACTCCCACGGTTCGTAGCAGCACGGCGAGGCCGAGTGTGCCGTCCAGCGTCCCCACGATGAGTTTCATATAAAGGTTCCACGCAAGACAGACGAAATCCCACCGGCTGGCCCAGGACGACCAGAGCGGATGCACGCCTGGGCGAACGCGCCCGAGCAGCGCCCACTTGATGGCGACGATAACGATGGCGGTGAACGCAGTGGTCGTCAGGCTCAACACCGGCACGGCGACGAACAAAAGGATCGGGAAAGAGAACGCTCTCTCGGCCCGGGCCAACCCAAAATACCAAAGGGGCAGGATCGTCGCCAAAATGACCGGCAACACGAAGCGCAGGAGTTCCCAAAAGACGCGCACACCATAACGGACGGGCGATGGGTTGTGCGTCAACCGGGGATCCATCCGGATGATCTGGCGCCGCGGCAGCTCGAAAGGCGGATGGCCAAACCACGACGTGCCCGGCCGGATGTCCACGCCCTCCGCTACGGTGCAGACGCCGAGCAACACGTCATCGGGCAACGTCAGACCTCCGGCGAGGATCGCGCCATTGCCGAAGAAGGAGTTCTTGCCCACGCGCAGCGGCGCGACTGTCACCGTGCCTC
Organism: Pedosphaera sp.; assembly: GCA_009695205.1. Classification (GTDB taxonomy): domain Bacteria; phylum Verrucomicrobiota; class Verrucomicrobiia; order Limisphaerales; family UBA9464; genus SIBK01. Next base: position 25,655 of record SIBK01000012.1, read on the forward strand.
GATGAAGACGCGCCCCTCCGAGATAAATGCCATCCGCACAAAACGTATCGTCGCCGATCTCGACGTTTTCGGGCAGCGTGTTGTAGAGGCTGCTAATCTCGCAGCGTTTCCCGACTTTCATGCCAGCCAGACGCAGCCAGTGCGGCCAAAACAGGGTGCCATAAAGCCATTGGCTGCCCGAATCGAGCATCCCGGTCTTCAGCCAGATGCGGATGAAGCCCAGGCTCCAGCGGCTGATGACGCCGGGCCGAACGCGTCCAAGCGCGCGGCAGGTGAACGCCTCCAGAACGAGTGTGCCAGGGACCGATAGCGTCAGTATGCCTACGCTCGCGAGCAGGATCCGCAGGTCGAGCGTGGGCTGAAAAAACCAGGCCCCGATGTCCTCCGAAGCGGTCCCGGTGAGGAGGGCCGCCCCGATGCTCAACAACTCCGTCGGCATCGCCAGCACCGCGAGCAGTGTCATTTGAGCCAAAATCATCCCGACACTGGTGGCGAGGGGAGACCCGTGGCGTGAGGTATCCGGAACTGCCGGTGGCTGCGGCGCGAAGCCCGTTCGTCGAGCCGGGATTCCGTCCCAGCGTTCTCCGCGTCCCAGCGTCGATCCAGGCGCCAGCCACGAGCGGGCGGCCAGCCAGCCGTTTTCCTCGACCGTGGCGCCACCACTGACGAAGGCATGCACGTCCAGCGTACTGCCGGTGCCGAGCGAGACTCTTGCGACCACGATTTCCTGATTCACAAATTCGACGAGACTCAACACCGCCTCCTGGTCAACCGTGACGTCATCGCCGATCTCGAGAAGATCCCAGCCGCCCCGCAACAGATCCACGCCGCGATGAATGTGGACGCGCCGACCTATTGTTGCGCCAAGAGCACGGAGCGCCATGTTTTTGAATTCGGTACCGTCGATCAACCACCAGGGCACTTGCCCGACAGCGCGCTGCACTATCCAGTTGCGTAAATAAAAATCACCCCAGATTGGCGCGCGCAGCGGCTGATAGCGGCCAATGAGTTGCCCCTTCAGAAACACCGCCCAGCCCAGGGTCAGAAGCGCGTAAGCCGCCGCCGCCGCCAAACCCAGCGGAGGCGCCAGCAGTAACAACGTCAGCCAGCCCAACGCAGCCGTCAGCATGGGCAGGATGTAAAACGCGCCGATATAGGCCGCGGCGGAACCAATCACAAGAGTCTTCAGCATCCACAGGCTTTGGATAAGGACAACGCGGACGGAAGGCCCCTGCGCGGCGGCCGCTTGAGTGGCAGCAGCTTGTGCGACCCGTGGAGCGCGCGCAGCGAGGCCAGCCACGCTGCGCGCTTCGTATAAATCCCGGGCACCGATCCAGGCGGTGGAAGGGTCATTGCGAAGCAACGACACCAACTCCGCCGCGCTCAACGAGTCGCCGCTAAGATCGTTGAAAAAGTCGTCCTCGATCGAGACGCCACCCATGGGGCGGAGAATTTTCGCAAAACTGGCAGCAATTCGCGCCTCCAGTGCATTTCGCGGCTCAATCCGTTGCCCATTGCGTGCTGAATCATTTCCACCGATCGGGGGCAGTGCGGCGCGGTTCAATTTGCCCCCAACCGATCGAGGTAATTCATCGAGAATACCCACGCGCGTTGGGATCATATAGGCTGGAAGCTGCGCCCGGAGCGCTGATTTCAGACTCTCTCCCTGCGGGGGATTTGTGGAATCCTCCGGCACCACGAACGCCACCAGCAGGGGATTGCCAGCATGTTCCTGCACGCAGCAGGCCGCAGCGCGCACGCCAGGGCACTTCGCGAGTCGCGATTCGATCTCCTCCAACTCAATCCGATAGCCGCGAACCTTCACCTGAGCATCCATCCGGCCGAGATGGACAAATTGGCCGTCTGCGTCGCAGCGAGCGAGGTCGCCCGTCCGATAAAGGCGCCCGAGCCGAGGGTGATCGATAAATTTTTCAGCGGTCAACTCCGGACGCCCGAGGTAACCACGCGCCAACCCAACACCCCCGATGCAAAGTTCACCGATACCGCCCGATGCAACGTCGTTCAGCGATTCATCCAGCACCCACGCTTCCACCCCGGAAATAGGACGGCCGATGCTGATCAATCCATGAGCGACGATGGGACCCCTCAAGCACGTGACGGTACATTCTGTGGGGCCGTATCCGTTGGTCAATTCACGCCCCGGCGCCCAACAATCTGCCACGTCACGCGGCAAAGCCTCGCCCCCCACGTAGAGACGCCTCAGCTTCGGGAGCGCGGTTTCCGGATTCTCGCAGCCCGTTGCACGCAGAAGGGTGGGCGGCGGGCAAAACACCGTGATCCGCTCGCGTTGCAACCAGGGAATCAGATCCGGACCGAGCCGCGAGGTTTCCTCATCCATCACCACCACGGCAGCCCCCGAAGCGAAGGCCAGCCATATTTCTTCGACCGAGGAATCATAGGCCGCCGAGGAGCCTTGCGCGACGCGATCCTCACAGGTCAATTGGAATTCGACGAGATCGGACGCGACAAGATTGGCGATGCTGCCGTGTTCGATCATCACACCTTTGGGACGGCCCGTGGTGCCGGATGTATAAATAATATAAGCGAGACGTCCAGAGGTCAGCTCAACCACGCGTTCGCCATTTTCTGGAGTGGGGCTTTGGGACGATGACGACGATGGCTCATCATGAATTGGAATGTCGGCCACGCAGACAACACGGCTCGATTCCATGCCGGCGGCCTGCGCGATGTGCGCCCCGTCGCCGTCCGTGAACAGCACAACAGGCTTCGCGTCGGCTAGAATCACGCGGACGCGCTCCTCTGGGAATGACGGATCGAGGCAGGTGTAGGCGGCGCCGGCTTTCAAAACGGCGAGTTGCGCGGCGTAGAGCCCGCAGGAGTTGCGCGGCAGAAGAATCGCCACCACGCATTCGCCCGCGATGAAGGGCCGGAGAATGGAAGCCAGCGCATCGGACGACCGGTCCAACTCAGCATAGGTCGTGACAGATCTCTCCGGTCGTCCGGTGCCGGGAGGAACATCTACCGCCACGCGGTCGGGCCAACGCCTTGCGGACCGGCGAAAGAATTCATGGAGAAGCAGGCACTTAGCGCCGTCCTTCATCCGGCTCAGCCGTGAGGGGGGTGCGGGAAACAGACCGGAATGCGGCCGATCCGAACCAATGCCAGACGAAATGGGATTCGCATGCGACATGGGTCAGATTTCAGGTCATCGTGAGGATTCTTCCCAGGTCGGTGCGATACTCATCCGAGGGAACCGACCGCTCCAATCTGGAGAGGTTGCCCAGGACGGGTACTCGTTGCTCTCAAATAGACACGAAAGTGCGGAGGCAGGAACGGTTCGAGACGGCGCTGGTCCGCTTCGGACAAGTATTTGAAACCCTGGATACGCCCTCGGCAGATCGGACTGCCACAGCGGCACTCAAAAGGCTCAGCCATGTCGTATTCGGTCGTGTTGTAGTCAAAGGTGATGTCTTCCCAGGCTTCGATATCGCGGCACGCCAACACCGCCCGTCCCCGAACGACGACATTGGGCTCGCAACTATGGTTCATGAACCTCCAGAAGTAGCGGTCAAGGATTTCCTCCTGTGTGTGTCCCACGCCCAAGTCAATGTGCTGATTTTCACCGACTTGAATCGAGTTGCGTGAAGGATGTGACGTCAGTTCGCCCTCCACCTGAAAGAGGCGATCTCCGGCAACGAACGGGAGGATCGCCACCAATCGGTATTCCGAAGCTGCCCGGACGATGCCAACGCTACTCGCCGAGAGTTCATGGGTCGGCGAACTCATACGCGACTGGGATTCGAACGAAACATTTGTGAATTTCTTATTCATGGAGACAACGTAGCAAACTCATCATGAAGCTGGCATGAAGTGGAGAAACTTTTGGATTCAATGTTAAATCACCGTTCTTCATCCTGGCTTCATCTGGAGTGTGGCAGCATCGGAAGGTGTCTGCGATAATGAAGTCGCTGCGACGTGAGCGGTCGTGTGGTTTCCACCCAAATCCCCCCCGGTCAAATGAGAATATTAGTGGTCGAAGATCAGGCAGATTTGCGAAGAATTCTCGCTAAAACACTGCGCGAGGAAGGGTACGCCGTGGATACCGCCGCCGATGGAGTCGAAGGGCTCACAATGGCGCAAGAGGCGGATTACGACGCTCTCGTGCTCGACGTGATGTTGCCCAAGCTTGACGGTTGGGAACTGTTGAAGCGGCTGCGGCAAATCAAGAAAACACCCGTCCTGATGCTCACCGCCCGCGACACCGTGCCCGATCGCATTCGCGGATTGGATACCGGCGCCGACGATTACCTGACGAAGCCCTGCAATCTCGATGAACTGCTCGCAAGACTGCGGGCCATTATTCGTCGCAGTGCGGGACAGGCGAAGCCCGTTGTTGAAGTCGGCGACGTAACGATTGACCTCGGAGCTTGCACGGTGCGGAAGGCCGGTCATCCCGTCGTGCTCACCGCGCGCGAATATGCGCTGGTCGAATTCCTTGCCCTGCGGCGCGGCCAGGTCGTCACGCGCACGATGCTCTACGATCATCTGCTCGAGGCGGACGAGGATACGCTGTCAAATCTGATCGACGTCCACGTTTACAACTTGCGGAAGAAATTTGGACCGCAATTCATCCGGACGCGGCGGGGCCTTGGTTACATCATGGAATGATCGTCTTCCACAAATCCATCCGCTGGCGACTTCAAGCCTGGCACAGCTTGGTATTGCTAATCGTACTCGCAGCATTTGGTGTTACAGCCTATCGACTCGTCCGCGAGAATCATCTGAAAAGGGTGGACGCCGAACTGCAGCGTCGGATGACCATCGTAATTGCTGCCGTTGGGCCACGTCCGCGTCCAGCCCCGCTCGGGCCACGCCCCGGCATCGCATTTCGTCTGTCCCCAGAGCAACAAGCCTTTTTCGACGACGCTGGGCTGGGGTCTTTCTACTATGTCGTCTGGTTGTCTGACGGCCAAATGCGGCGAAGTTCATCGAACGCTCCCCCGGGCATCTCCATGCCAGAGATTAAGTCCACGCCGAGCAGCGGGACGTTGCGGGCCCGTGGGGAGTTCAGAGAGTTAACGGTCGCCATCCCCCGGAATCTGCCCTTTGGATCGCGAAGCACAAACGACGTCTTCCTCCGTGCTGTGGCTGTCGTGGGATGTTCTATCACGACCACTCTGGATGAGCTTGATCATCTCGCCTGGGGTTTTTCGGCGGCCGGAGGCGGTGTATTGCTACTGGGTCTCCTGACCGGTTGGTGGCTCTCCGCCACGGCCATCAAACCCATCAGCGCCATCAGTGTGACGGCAAAATCCATCGCCCGTGGCAACCTGTCCGAGCGGATTGAGCTCGCAGACACCGAAAACGAATTGGGTGAACTGGCCCGTGTTTTGAATGAGACCTTTGACCGACTGCAATCCGCCTATCGCCGGCAGGCTCAATTCACCGCCGACGCATCGCACGAGTTGCGCACGCCGGCTTTTGTCATTCTCGCTCAGGCGCAATCGGCCTTGAAGCGCGAGCGTACCCCGGCCGAATACCGAAACGGATTCGAAGTCTGCCAGCGTGCCGCTCAACAAATGCGCGGGCTCATCGAAGCGTTGCTGATTTTGGCGCGCCAGGATGCCGGTGAATCCAAACCTGTCTGCCAACCTTGCTCGCTGGAAGCTATTGCCGGTGAAGCGGTGGATCTACTAAGGCCGCTTGCTTTCGAGCGGAACGTATCGATTCACTCCGAGTTCAAATCTGTCACGATATCGGGCGACACCCAACAATTGAGGCAAGTCGCCGTCAACCTGCTCAGCAATGCGATACAATACAACAAACTCGGCGGCAGCGTAAAAGTCATCGTTACCGATGAAAATGGCTATGCGGTCCTGACCGTTCGTGACACAGGCCCCGGTATTCCAGCGGACGATTTGCCTCACATTTTCGCGCGATTCTATCGTGTGGACAAATCGCGGGCCTCGACCGGCGAGCATGCCGGGTTGGGCCTAGCTATTTGCAAAGCGATTGTGCAAGCCCATGGCGGCGCGATGGAGGTTTTCAGCCAGGTTGGCGAGGGCACGGTGTTCACCGCGCGTTTTCCCTTGATGCAAACTGCCTGACATCCGTAGGAACGGTGCACTATAGGCTATTACTTTTACCCCCCCCCGGCATCCAAACCCATTGCCGCCTTCGCCCAACCCGGAAAAAACAAACGTCTTGCAGCGCGGTTCTCCGCAGGGCTAAGTATCGCCCTTCAGGTTGGCGTTACGTGGGCCAAGCAGCAAGCGCTTGCGAAACATATGCCCGTGGGTTACACCCTTTGATCCGCACACTTAGTATGAGACATTGCCTTCTGATCATAGGCTTGTTCTTGGGTACTCCAGTATTTGCCACTCCATCGCTCTTCGAGGATTTTTCTTTTAATCCGATCGGCACAGGGAGGTTTGTGCAGCACACAGAAAACACAGACTCTTCCTTCGTCTACGAAGCAGCGTCTCGCAGGCTAAACGCTTTTCTCGATGTAGACCGTTCATCGGCTTATTATGTTTCAAGGGAATTCGAAGCTGTTACGGATGCCAGTCAAATAGGCTTTTCGTTTCGTTTTCGAGTGGAGCAATTCGATGATCAAGCATCGCCAACAGCATTTATTGGACTGATGACAGATCGGCATGGTGAAGATTTTGGCGACGGCCTGACATTGGTTTTGTCAACGTCTGAAGGTCAAGTCGTCGCGAATGCAAATATTGACCAGGGTGACTTCCGTTTCGCGGGGAGCGCCTTGTTCTTGGACACCGGCGTTGAATACGATGCTATCGGTCGTTATAACGGCAGGCGAGTCCGCCGTCGGTGTGTCGATCGTTACGCCGACCGCTCATAACGTCTGCTGCGCGGATCCTACGATTCTAATTGAGGCAAAAGTGAACGCGCCTGGAAGACCCATTGATCACGTGGAGTTCTACGCCGGTTCCATTCTCCTAAAATCAGTCAGCCCGTTACCGTACCGATTCGATTGGAGCGACATGGGTATCGGCGACTATTCATTAACTGCTAGGGCGATCGACAATCAAGGCAGGGTCTTCATCTTTGATTCAATCCGAATTGCTGTTAGCCACACCTGTGGAGAAGTGGCGATCGTTCATAATCTGGAGGATCCTGAAATTCGGAGGCTACAGGATTATCTTTTCGAAATGGGCTTGAGCTCATCGGTTTTTGTTCGTGGAACAGTGTCATTTGACATTCTCAGACGCTTCAATCTGATAGTATGGCACAATCGGACGGAAGGATCTCCTTTCTTAAGGGTTGGCGACGTTGAGATGTTGGAGCGACTGGGCGCCTCTTCGATTCCGGTCTATTTTGCGGGCGAAAGTTTGCCGTCTGCTGCATCGCAATTGCCGAGCTTGGCGAAGGAGCGATGGTCACATTTGACACGATTGAGTAGCGAGGATGTTGATTCGGGGGTCGGTCTCGATTTTGATTTTCCGAATGTCATCGAACGGCATTCCTTCTTCCATGGCGCCTACGGGAAGTTAGACCCCTTTCATTATTCTGGACCGATCGAAGTGGCTGCTTCGTCGACTGGGGATTCCGCCGGTGTTGTCATCGAAGTGGACAATGCCGGTATCCCCGAGCTCACCATACAACGTGTGCTCGGTGGAGATGAGACTCTGGAAATTAGCAACGCGCCAGTGCATCCCGGACTGCGATATCAACTTCAGGAGAATGCTAATCTCAAAGATTGGACAAACGTTCGGGAATTCACGGCTACCGCTGAGTCCTATATATCCAAGGAATCGATCGGAACCGCGGTGAGCCGATACTTTAGAGTGTCCATGGTTCGTTAATTGTCGTTCCGTTGCCGGATTCTTCGACCCATCCGAGCAAACGTCTTTTTTGAATCTGTCCTGATTGCGAGACCTGTGCTCCGATTGTTCTTTGCCAAGAGGCCACACTCGGAGGAACGTGCGAGTCGAAACTCACCGAAAAATCTATGAAATCACGACTACTTGTTCTGACTCGAACGCTGTTTCTCTCATGTGTCTCGCTGCTGGCACTCGTCGCCACCGCGGATGACAAGAAGGTGGATCCCACGGGCACGTGGACCTGGACGGTAACCACGCAAAACGGAGAGGCTCGAGAGACCACTCTCAAGCTGAAACTGGATGGAGATAAGTTAACGGGCATGATTTCCGGTCGAAATGCGGAGACGGCCATTCAAGAGGCGACGTTGAAGGGCGATGCGATCTCCTTCCAGGTTGTCCGGGAAAGAGATGGCAACAAATTTACGCAAAACTACGCTGGCACCCTCAGTGGGGACAGCATCAAGGGAAAGATCGGGTTCAGCCGTGACGGAGAGGCGCGCAGTCGCGAATGGGTGGCGAAACGGCCGAGCGCTTCGGTCAAGGCGGCGGCTTCCGTGAATGGCAAGTGGAAGTATTCGTTCACCACCGGTGGGGGGCAGACGATAGAGCCTGTGCTCGAACTCAAGCAGGACGGGGAGAAATTGACCGGCACGGTGAAGGTCAATGACCGTGAATCGGCGATTTCGGACGGGAAAATCATTGCCGGTGAAATCTCATTCAAGGTTCTCCGCGAACGCGACGGTCAGACTTTTACCAGCAAGTACCAAGGCAAGCATGAGGGCGAGATGATCAAGGGCAAGATCAACTCCAACTTTGGTGGCACCGACCGCACCTATGATTTCGACGCCAAACGGCTGAAGGAATAAATGGCCAGACCCTGGCCGAATTAGACACCACGGTGCCAGCGTTTCCCTGTCAAATGCGACTGGATCCTAGGGCGAAGATGCCCTGGCCGGTGGGCTTTCAAGATAGGGAAGCGCGGAGCCAACCGTTTGAATCATTGGCCGCGTAATCGAATGACCCATCATTAGGCCACGTAGCTGTAATCGAATGGCTTCCGCATTTCGCGAGCGAGGTGGGTGTTGGCTTCTTTCGCGCCGTCGCCGGTGAAGACTTCCTTCGCCGGATCCCACTGGAGTTTGCGGCCCAGATGCATGGCGATGATGATGAGATGGCCTACGACGGCGGAGCGATGGCCCTGTTCGACGTGCGCGACGGGATCTTTGCGCGACCGAACGCAGTCAAAGAAATTAGCCATGTGGTTGTTGCTTTCTTCGAGTCGGGTGGCACCCGCGGGCAACGGAGTCATGAAAATCTCATCCTTGTTCGCGCTCAAGTCGCCGCGATTCACCCAGATCCAGCCTTCCGTGCCCGTAAAACGGATGCCGTTGCGCTGACCTTTGGGATCCAGAATTGCCCCGAATGGGCTGTCCGCCGTCGTCGTCTTGACGATTTGCCGAATGTCATTGGCATACAGGAGCGTCGCCTCGAATTCCTTGCACGTCGTGTAACCGCCTGCGATCGGACCGACCGTGGCTTTGGCCTCCACTCGGATGGGGCCGTCCTGCCCGATGGCCCAGCGTGCAATATCGTTGTGATGCGCACCCCAGTCCGTGACAGGCCCGCCAGCATAGTCCCACCACCAACGGAACATGTTGCTCGCGCGTTCTTTCATATAGCCCACCTTCGGGGCTTGGCCGAGCCAGAGGTCCCAATTGAGATCCGCCGGCACGATCTGATCGGTGGCGAACGGCCCTTCGCGCAGTCCGGCTGGCAGGAACACCTCCACGGTCTGAAGCTTGCCAATGCGTTGGTTGCGGACCAGTTCGCAGGCCAGACGGAAGCGGCGGTCGCTGCGCTGCTGGGTGCCGGTCTGGAAGACGATCTTGTTATCGCGCACGGCCCGAATCACGTGCTTGCCTTCATCAATGGTGAGGGTGAGCGGCTTCTCACCGTACACATCCTTCTTCGCCCGAGCCGCTCCGATATTGACCAGGGAATGCCAGTGGTCGGGCGTGCCGTTGACGATGATATCGACGTCCTTTCGGTCCAGGATCCTTCGGAAATCGGTGACGGTGGCGGGCGTCTTGCCATCCTGGGCGTAACGGCGGGCCGCATTGTTCATCGAATTCTCCCTCACATCGCAGAGGGCGACGACGTTGCCAAACCTAGCGGCACCCGCCAGATCCCCACTTCCCTGCCCACCGCAGCCGATCAGGGCCAGACCTGGGCGGCTGTTGGGTGAGGTCGATGGCGCCGTGATCTGGTCGGCCGCACGGGCGAGATCGCGCTGCACAAACCACAGCGGTAGTCCGGTGGCGGCGGCGGTGAGACTGCATTGTTTGACGAAGGAACGACGGGAAATTTGAAATGCGCTGTTCATAGGTAGGAACTTTTTCAAGAAATGGACAGGAATTGAGACCATGAACCGTTACAGGAAAGAGGTTTGCGCGGACTGCCGTCCGCGACTACGACGTTACGGTTCATGGCAAGATTGAAATCGTATCTGGTTCTGCGGTCAAATGGCAATCATCCGTACGGGGCACGGCGGTTGTGAACGCCTCAACGCTCTCATCGTCGCTAAAACTTCTCCGCTTCTCGACTTAGTAGAATGAAAGGGCGCGCCCTCGGCACGGTGGGGGCGTCGACGGATGAACCTCGCCATCGACCTGGAAAAGCGGTACGCGATGCTCATGCAAAGGCGGCGATCCAAAACGGAGGCGTACGGCGACCGTCTGATCGGACCGGAGCGCTTTGGGGCGTTCACTCGGATCGAATTTACGGACGAGGCGAGTCACTCGCGCCGAAACTGTTGAAAGACGGAGCTACCCTGCGTTCGGATACGAACCGAGCACCTTGACAAAGCTGCAGTGGCGGCCGAGTTCAGCAATCGCCTGGGCCACCTTCGGATCGTCCGTATGGCCATCACAATCGACGAAGAAGAAATACTCCCAAGCCTTTCGCTTGCTCGGGCGAGACTCGATCTTTGTCATATTGATCTTATATCGGCGGAACGGTGCGAGGGACGAGTGAAGGGCGCCCGCCTTGTCGCTGATGCTGAATAGAAGGCTTGTGCGGTCGGCACCCGACGCGGGAGGGCAAGTGCGGCCGAGAACCAGGAACCGGGTGGCGTTGGTGGAGTTGTCCTGGATGTCATGTTCCAGGATAGGCACCCGGTATTTTTCAGCCGCGAGGAGGCCGGCGATGGCGGCCGAGGATTTATCCTTCGCGGCGAGTTCGGCGGATCGTGCGTTCGAGGTGGTTTCGATGATCTCGACGTCGGGGAGATGTCGCTGGAGCCAAAGACGGCACTGGGCCAGAGTTTGGGGATGGACGAAAAGTTTGCGTATGGCGGTCCGGTTCGCCGCAGGACTGAGCAGGCAGTGCTGAATACGGAGAACGATTTGAGCAACGATTTTCAAATCGCTGTCGACGAGAAGATCGAGGGTCGGAGTTACGGCCCCTTCGGTGGAATTCTCGACGGGCACGACGGCGTAGTCGGCCCGGCCTTTACTGACTTCGCCAAAGACCTCGGCGATGGTTTTCTGTGCGCAATACATGAGGCTGTTGCCGAAGCGCTTGAGGGCGGCCTGGTGGCTATAAGTTGCCTCCGGACCAAGGTAGGCAATTGTCATGGGCTTCTCGAGCGCGAGGGCGCTCGACATGATTTCGCGATAAATCGCATGGAGAGACTCGTTGGTGATCGGACCTCGGTTCAGCTTGAGCAACCGATCAAATACCTCCTTTTCACGATGCGGGGCGTAGATTTCCTGGCCGGATCGAAGCTTGATGGCGCCAATCTGGAGAACATGGCGGGTACGATCATTCAGGAGCCGGACGATTTCGGCATCCAGCAGGTCGATCGCCTTGCGATGTTTTTGCAGCGACATAGGGCAATGGAGAGAAGAGACGAAAGAATGTTCCGAGGCACGTCTGAAATCGATGGATCGAATTGGTTAAGCGGTGTCGCCATCGACGAGCGGAATAAGTTCCCGCACAGTCGGCCTCCGGTTCAGGCTACGATTGGGGGCTCCTCGGACGCCGCTAATGGGGTGGCAGAAGGGATTTCTGGATTTCCAAATTCCGTCTGAACCGGTGTCCCACCCGTAAGGTCGGGGGGAGCGGTGGCCAGGTTGGAATCGACGGTGAGCAGGGAGTCTGGGCGTTGGACGGGGATTCGCCGAAGCTCGTCGGCAGCCGGCAGTCCATCGAGATCCGCCAAGCCGAAGTATTCAAGGAATGCGGGAGTCGTGGCGTAGGTCATGGGGCGTCCCACGACCTCGGCGCGGCCGGCTTGAGTTATCAGGTTTCGCTCAAGGAGGGTGGCAACGACGCCATCCACGGCAACGCCCCGGATTTGCTCGATTTCGGCGCGGGTGATTGGCTGACGGTAGGCGATGATGGCGAGCGTTTCGAGCCCAGGTTGTGAGAGCCGAGCGGGCCGGTTTTTGACGCCCACAAAGGCGCGGAGCCATGGGGCATAATCGGGTTGAGTGACAAACTGCCAAGAACCGGCAACACAAACGAGCCGATAGGTCCGGTTCGCCGCCTCGTGCTCCCTCGTCAGCTCCTGAAGTGCGTCTTCGATCCGCTCCAACGGGGTCTTCTTGAGGGCCCGAGCGGCATCCTCGGCGCCATCCTCCTCGGCCGCCTTGTTAAGCACGTCGCGCAGTTCAGAGGGTGACAACGGCTTTTGCGAAGTAAAAAGCAACGATTCAATGACGAATTTCAAATCCATGGAAACGGGCGGTTGAAACCGGAGAGATCATGCGGGCGGCCGTGCGGATTCAGAAACCGAATCGGATTGAGAGTGCACCCCGGGCTGGGAATTCTCCGCTGCGGGCGGTGGACAGGAGGAATCAATTGCGTCTGGATCTGCATCTTGGCGTGAAATGGAGTTTGAATCTGGGACGGGGGTTGGAGCTGAAATTGGGGCTGAACTGGCCTCTGGGATACTTGTGGGTGAAGACAATATATCGAGAGAATGGGTCAGATTTTCGGCGGTTTCCGGACGGGTGGAGATCTCAATCTCGCCGAAATCCGCGGACTGGAAGCAGACAAACTGTTTCAGCCGGATCAGCTCGAGCATTGCCAGAAATATCACCACGACTTCGGTTCGGCTTCGGGCCGCAAGAAACAGGTCAGAAAATCGAAAGGAGGACCGGGTTGTGATGAGTATCCGCAGTTCCTCCATCTTTTCGCTGACGGTGTAAGGGTCGGCGGAAATCTCGTCGATATCGTCGCGGGTATTGTACCGCTTGAGAATCGAACTGACGGCGCCGATGAGGTCGAAGAGGGAGATTTCGGACCGTCGGGGGTTTGTTTCCGCCGGGAACTCCAGCCGGCTCAGCCGATGTTCGTAGATGCAGCCCATTTCCGCCTCACGGGACTGGAGTTGGGCGGCGGCATCTTTGAACTTCTTGTACTCGACCAAACGTCGAATGAGCTCGAACCGGGGATCATCCCCCTCCTCCTCTTCGGGACCCTGTCCGATCGACTGTTGATCCCGGGGTAGAAGCTCCCGGCTCTTGATAAAGATCAGAGTGGCGGCCATCACGACGAATTCACCCGCCACCTCCAGATCGAGCTCCTGCATCTGATTGAGGTAGGCGATGAATTCGTTGGCGATGCGGGTCAGATTGACCTCATAAATGTCCACTTCTTCCTTCTTCACCAAGTGAAGGAGGAGGTCGAGGGGGCCTTCGAAGACTTCGAACTGAACCCGGTAATTACTCATGGAACGACGGATATCGCCTGTCAGAGCTCGGAGATTAGGCGAGCACTGAGTGGGTTGGCAATCGTCCAAAAAGAGATTCCAATGCGAAGCTCACGTGATGATATCGGTAACCACGCTTCCCTTCACATCGGTGAGCCTGTAATCGCGCCCGGCATGGCGGTAGGTGAGCCGCCGGTGATCGAGTCCCAGCAGGTGAAGCACGGTCGCATGCAGGTCGTGCATGTGAACTGTGTTCTCGACGGCTCGATACCCGTGTTCATCGGTTGCCCCGTGGGAGAAACCGCGCCGGACACCGCCACCGGCCAGCCACATCGTGAATCCGTGCGGATTGTGGTCCCGTCCGTCCATCCGCCCCTGGGCGGTAGGTGTTCGGCCAAACTCTCCGCCCCAGACGACGAGGGTATCGTCGAGGAGTCCCCGTTCGTGGAGATCGGAAAGTAATGCCGCAATCGGCCGGTCAACCTCAGCGGCATTGCGCTCCAGATCGGTCTTGAGATTCGCGTGCTGATCCCACTTGAACGCGTGATTGACCTGGACGAAGCGGACACCCTTTTCCGCAAGGCGGCGGGCGAGCAGACATTGTCGTGCGAAATTGTCAGTGGGCTTGGTGTCGACGCCGTAAAGGTCCCGCGTCGCCTTGGATTCACCGCCGAGATCCATGAGCTTCGGCCCCTCGGCCTGCATCCGGAAGGCCAGCTCATAAGACTCGATGACGCCCTCGAGGTGAGCATCGACCTGGGCGCGGGCCAGGTGTGCGCGATTCATCGACTGAATGAGATCGAGTTGCTCCCGCTGACGCGCAGGAGGGAGATTGGGGTTACTGATGTGCCGGATCTGCGACTGACTCAGCGGGGTGGCGTCATTGCCGATCGGGGTTCCTTGGTAAATAGCAGGAAGGAATGCCGAACCGTAGTTCTGCGGTCCGCCGTTGAGGATCGACGGGCTGATCGTGACGAATCCGGGCAGATTCTGGTTCTCCGTGCCCAGGCCGTAAATGATCCAGGATCCCATGCTGGGGCGGAGTTGGGTTTCATGGCCTGTGTGCAATTTGAGCACCGATTGACCATGCGCCTGGCCGTCGGTGTGCATGCCGCGGAGCAGGCATAAATGGTCCGCATGTTTGGCCAACTCCGGAAAGAGGCTGCTGATGAAGAGACCGCTCTCTCCGTGCTGGGCGAATGGGAAAGGCGAAGCCAGCAACCGGCTGTTCGGAGCGACGAGATCCCCCGCCCTGACGGGCATCAATTTCCCATGATCCCGAAGGAGGCGGGGCTTGTAGTCAAAGGTATCGACTTGAGACGGTCCCCCATGCATGAAGAGAAATATCACCCGCCTGGCCCGTGCTGGAAGAAGTGGCATCCGCGGGGCGAGGGAGCTTCCCTGAGCTGCCGCCGCGCGCTGGGTCATATCCGCGCAGAGGCCGGCGAAACCAAGCCAACCGAAGCCGCATCCTCCAAGACGGAGAACGTCACGGCGGGAAACGACTGATTGAGTTGGAGGATTCATGGGCGGTTCGCTCAATCCAGGAAGCGGAATTCGGTGCAGGCCAACAGGGCGTGGCAAAAATTCCGCCACGCAACCCGGCGAAGGTCGGCGGTGCCTGGGTCCGACGAGTTACGTTGCGCTTCGTTTTCGAGGTAGGCCATGGCGCGGAGGCTCTCGGCGCGTGTCGGTGGCCTGCCCAGCGACTGGATATAGGCTGAATGGACGCGCTCCGTGTCGGACGCGACGGGATCGCGGAGGATGGATTCAGCCCAAAGCCCGGCGTGTTCCGTGGCGAACGGACTGTTCAGCATGAACAACGCCTGCGTGGGCGCTGCTGTGGAGTGCCGCTTGCCGGACACAACCTGAGGATCCGGAAAATCAAAGACTTGAAGGAGGTCGTCGGCACTGTTTCGAATGACGGGGCGATACAGGGCTCGGCGGTTGGTCGTAAGTTCGGGGAGGATCTGCCCGGAGATGATTTGGGCTTGAGGATCATTGGTCGGCATCACGCTTCCCCCCATCGTCAGGTCGAGCCGGCCGCTGAGCGCGAGAAGGGAATCTGCTATCGCCTCCGCCTCAAGACGCCGCCGGTTCATGTGCCAGAGCCAGTGATTGTCCGGGTCGCGCGCGGCGGCAACCGAATCGTGGCTGCTCGACATCTGGTAGGTGCTTGAACGCATGATGGCGCGGACGATCCGCTTTACAGACCAGCCCTGCTTCACGAAGCGCAGGGCGAGATGGTCAAGAAGTTCGGGATGCGTCGGCGGTTCGCTCAGTGCTCCGAGGTTGTCAGGTGTTTGGACGAGGCCGCGTCCAATCAGGTGAAGCCAGATCCGATTGACGGCGACTCGGGCAGTCAGCGGGTTGCCCGGGCGGGCAATCCAACCCGCAAGTTCAAGCCGGCCGCTGGCGTCCGAACGGTCGGATGCTCCTCCGCCAGCGCAAGAGATGAAACCACGGGGGATCTCCTCACCCAGACGTTCGGAATCCCCACGAAGATTGATCCTGCAGTTGACGATAAGGCCGTCTTTGACCGCCATCACCGTAGGCATGGGTGCGGGCGCACGGCCCAAAAGGTCGGCGAGTTTCTCGTCGAGTGCATCGAAGTCGGGCGATTGCATCACAAACTCCGGGAGACCCGACGTCATGGTGGGCGGGGTCATCCGGGCGGCCATGTCCATGACCGGGGCATCCCCCACCGGTACGAAACGGGCCGCATCGGCCACCACGAAGCCCTTCGTCCCGAAGTTGGAAATCGAGACCGCGCCGTTGGTCCCCGCGGCAAAGCGATACTTCCCGAGCGGCAGAAAGATCCGGTCCGTGGTCGGCGGCAGCGTCTGGTCAATCGCCACGTTCGTCGTTCCGCCGTCGAATTCGATAGTGACCGGAACGTTGGTCGCACGGTTCCACAACGGCGTATACGACACGAGAACTTGGTAAAGTCCTGCTTTGGGGAGGTTGGGCACAAACCGGACCCGCTTTTTTCCCTTGTCCGCATTGCCATCCGCGAGGTAGTTGCGGTCGACAAAATTGGTGGAACCGACGGATTCGCGCCATGGCCCGGTGATTTCGGCGGCGAGATTGTCTACTACGACTCCGGAAACGCGGGCGGAATCAATGTTCCCGGGAAAGTTCATGCGCTGCGTTCGGGCTTTTTCGCGCTCTGCCTGCAAGGCGGCGACCGTCGTTTGGTGTTTCTCGATCGCCGAGGAACGGGCGGGATCGGCGAGAGGCCGCTCAAGCCACCTCAACGGGCCGAGTGCATCCGGCGCGGTCCGGTTTTCCACGAGCGTTGTGGTGCTCCGGAAGATGCCCGCCAGGGCGTAATAGTCGCGCGTTGGGATCGGATCGAATTTGTGGTCATGACAACGGGCACAACTCACGGTCAATCCAAGGAATGCCCGAGTGGTCACGTCGATTTGCTCATCCACGATGTCCATCTCCAGTTTGGTGCGATTCGGTTCAAATAACGCCTTCGGCCCCAGCATCAGGAATCCCGTGGCGGTCAGTTGTGCGAAACGTTCGTCTTCACTTCGCGCGGAGAGGAGATCTCCGGCAAGCTGCTCGCGAACGAACTGGTCGAACGGCTTGTCCCGGTTCAACGCGTCCACGACGTAATCGCGGTACCGCCATGCATTCGGGTAGGGCAAATTGAACTCCGTGCCGTTCGAGTCGGCATAGCGGACGACATCGAGCCAGTGCCTTCCCCAGCGCTCCCCAAAATGGGGAGAATCGAGAAGCCGATCCAGCACGTGAGCCCAGGCGTTGGTGGAATTGTCCGCGAGGAAGGCGTCGATTTCGGCGGGAGTCGGTGGGAGGCCGATCAAGTCGAAGGTCGCCCGTCGGATCAGTGTTCGTCGGTCCGCTGGCGGAGCGGGTTTTAGGCGTCGGTCCTCGAGTTCACTAAGGATGAAGAAATCGATGGGGTCTTGCGCCCATTTTCGGTTTCGAACCCTCGGGATGGGAGCATCCTTGGGAGGTTGGAAAGCCCAAAACCGCGAACTTGCCGGACTCGCCACCGCCGCGTTGGTCCTTGGAGAACGCGGGTCCGGTGCGCCCAACTTCACCCAAGCCTCCAGATCCGCAATCTGGCCTGGGGTAAGCTTTTCCTTGGGCGGCATCTGGAGATTGGCGTCCTGGTAGCGGACCGCGAGGATCAGGCGACTGGCGTCTGGATCGCCCGGAGCGACGGCCGGACCGGAGTCGCCACCGTATCGCAAACCCTCGGCCGAATCGAGCGACAAGCCGCCCTTGGAACGTCCACGATCAGCGCTGTGGCACTTGTAACAGTGTTCGACCAGGATTGGCCGCACCTTCGATTCAAAAAACTCCACCCCATCGGCAGCTGCCCGGGTTGTACCCATCC
This sequence comes from Pedosphaera sp., assembly GCA_009695205.1. Lineage (GTDB taxonomy): Bacteria > Verrucomicrobiota > Verrucomicrobiia > Limisphaerales > UBA9464 > SIBK01. The sequence continues at coordinate 43,572 of SIBK01000012.1, forward strand.
AAGCGCCGACCACCAGGGGAAGGCAAAACGCCGCCAGACGGGGGAACGGGATTCTGGTCAGCTTCACGCGTGATTGGACAGTGACACGCCTCCACCGTTTTGGCAAATGCCGGGGGGGAGCAACAATAACAGGACTTGCTTCAGTGGGTTGCCGTCCGTCAGACATCACCAACCCCACCGGGGTTGCGCCCGGCTTGCCCCCAACGAAGGACGCAATCCCGTTGGGATTGGCCGAGGCCGCTTCTCATTCCTTGGGGTTTATTACAGAATGCCACGAAGTATTCGTCCGAAGGAATTTCTTCGTTCTCTTCGTTGCCTTCTGTAGAACACTCCCCATGCCCCTCCTCGAAATCAAAAACCTCCAGATCGAGTTCGGCACCGGCCGCAACGCCGCCCGCGCGGTGGACGGAGTTTCCCTCTCGTTGGAGGCGGGCAAGACCCTCTGCCTTGTCGGGGAGAGCGGCTCCGGAAAAAGCGTCACCGCGCTTTCCATTGCCAAGCTCGTGCCGTCTCCACCGGCTCGTTACGTCGGAGGCGAGATTCTGCTCGAAGGCCGGGACGTGTTGAAAATGTCTTCCCGCGAACTGCGCGCCATTCGCGGCGGGCTGGTGAGCTACGTCTTCCAGGAACCGGGCGTGTCGTTGAACCCGGTGTTCCGCATCGGGGCGCAGATCAAGGAATCCCTGAAATGCCACCGGCCCGCAGTGGCCAATGACTCCGAGGTCATTCGCCTGCTGAAGCTCGTCGGCATTCCCGCGCCAGAATCGCGGCTGCGAAATTATCCGCACGAAATGTCCGGCGGCATGCAGCAGCGCGTGATGATCGCGATGGCGTTGGCGTCCCAACCGAAGCTGCTTGTGGCGGACGAGCCGACGACGGCGCTCGATGTCACCATCCAGGCGCAGATCATCGACTTGCTGGGCGAACTGCGCCGCCAACTCGGCATGGCCGTCCTGCTCATCACCCACAACCTCGGCATCGTCGGCGATCTCGCGGATGACGTCGCGGTGATGTATGCGGGGCAGATCGTCGAGCACGGACCGGTGCGCGAGGTTCTGCAGCGTCCGCTGCATCCCTACACGCAGGCGCTGATCCAGTCCGTGCCGAACCTGAGGGCCGATGTGGAGCGTCTGATGGCGATTCCTGGCGCCGTGCCCTTGCCGGGCTCATTCCCGAGTGGGTGCCGTTTTCATCCGCGGTGTCCGAAGGCACAGTCGAGTTGCTCCACCCAAGCTCCGGAACTGGCCTTCGTCCAAAGCGGACGTCGGGTGCGCTGCCTCCTCTGGGACTCCCCCGTCCCAACTCAAACCATTTCCCTTCGGGCATGAGCTTTCTCATCAACTGAGAATGTCCCGGACAACTTTCGCTATTTTTGTCACGGTGGTCAGGCGTTGTTGCAGTCCTCCTGGGACCGGGTACGACAGTTTCGTGTGATCGACGCCAAGCTGGTGTAGCAACGTTGCGTGGAAATCTTGCACAGCAACGGGGTTTTCCACGATATCGTAACCAATGTCGTCCGTGCGTCCGTATTCGTACCCGGGTTTGATGCCGCTGCCGGCCAACCACATCGTGAAAGCGCCAGGATGGTGATCGCGCCCGGCGAAAAGGCTTTGCCTGCCTCCGCGATTTTCACGCATCGGCGTGCGACCGAATTCGCCGCCCCAAATGACCAGGGTGTCGTCGAGCAGGCCGCGTCGCTGGAGATCCTCGAGAAGCGCGGCGGCGGGACGGTCCATCGATTGGCATTTGCGGACGAATCCTTCTTTGAGGCCCTCCGATTCGCCGCCGCCGTGGCTGTCCCATCCCCAGTCGAAGAGTTGTACGAAGCGCACGCCGCGTTCAACCAATCGGCGGGCGAGCAAGCAATTGTTGGCGAACGATTCGCGGCCCGGTTCAGTGCCGTAGAGAGCGTGGACTTCGGGCGGTTCCTGCGCGATGTCGAAGGCATCGCTTGCGCTCGCCTGCATGCGAAAAGCCATTTCATATTGTGCGATGCGCGCCAGGGTCTCCGGATCACCCACTTGCGCGTACGTTTGCTGGTTGAGGGCATTGATCGCATTCACCACAGCCCCGCGCAGCGGACGGTCAATGCCGGGGGGATTCGCCAGATATAGAACCGGCTCACCTTCACTGCGGCATTGCACCCCTTCATGGACGGCGGGGAGAAAGCCGCTGCTCCACACACTTTTTCCAGCGTCCACCATGCGGCCGCCGCTTAACAACACGATGAACCCCGGAAGGTTTTCGCACGCGCTGCCGAGGCCGTACGTGGCCCATGCTCCCGCGCACGCGCCGCCAAAATTCGGACTGCCGGTGTGCATCAGCAACTGCGCCGGCGCGTGATTGAACTGGTCAGTCGTCATCGAATGAATGACGCATAGCCTATCGAAGACCCGCTCGAGGTGCGGCAGCCGGTCGCTCAGCCAAATGCCGGTCTTCTTCTCCTGATGGAACGGATGCACGCCGCCCATCAACTTCGGTGTGCCACGGATGAAAGCGAAACGCTTCCCCTCCAGCAGCGATTGCGGGCAGTCCTGTCCGTCCAGCTTGGTGAGTGCGGGCTTATGCTCAAAGAGCTCAAGCTGGCTTGGCGAACCGGCCATGTGCAGCCAAATGACGCGCTTAGCCTTCGCCGCGAAATGGGGCGGGCGTGGCGCCAGCGGATGGGATGAGTCGCGGAGGGGCGTGGTGTTGTACGAATCGGCGGCAGCCGAAAGAATTCCACCGCGGGTGCCCAACCACAACGCACCGAGCCCAGTGGTGCAGCCCTGAAGGAAATGACGGCGCGTCTCGAATTCCAGCGAGCGACGACGGAATTCCGACATCAGCGAATCGTAAGAAGCGGCTTTGTTCATTTGGTCAGGACGGCATCGAGGTTCAGGAGGGCATTGGCGACCACGGCGAGAGCGGCCTTGTCGGGCGGGCCGGCGAGAGCCTCAGCTTCCTTCGGATGACGTTTGTAGGATTCCATAGCCTGCGTGTGGAGAGCGAGCAGCGGTGTCAGCGCCTCTCGCGGGGCGGGTCGGCCGGTGGCGAGTTCGAAACCGTAGGCAAGTCGGCGTTCCAGCCGAGTGTCGCCAGTGGTCATCCGATTGGCCAGCGCCGTCGCGGCTTCGATATACACAGGGTCATTCAGTGTCACGAGCGCCTGCAACGGCGTGCTCGTCACGATGCGGCGTACGGCACAGACCTCGCGACTTGGCGCGTCGAAGGTGAGAAAGCTCGGATAGCCGCTCGTACGCCGGATAAATGTGTAGATGGCTCGACGGTGTTTGTCCTCGCCGGACGAGGTGATCCACTTGCCGCCGTTATAAACCGTCCGCCAGATACCCTCCGGCTGCTGCGGCATCACCGGAGGGCCACCGACTTTCGCCGAGAGCAGGCCGGAGACGGCCAGCGATTGGTCCCGCACCATCTCCGCGCTCAGTCGTGTGCGTGGACCGCGCGCCAACAGGCGGTTGCCGGGGTCGCGCGCCAGCAACGGCGGCGTGACGGTGGCGTCCTGACGATAGGTGGCGGAAAGCACGAGTTCGCGAAGGAGTTTCTTTTGGCTCCATCCGAGCGTGGTGGAGAATTGTACGGCTAGCCAGTCGAGCAACTCGGGATGCGACGGAAGCTGGCCCGCACTGCCGAAATCCTCGACGCTTTCCACAAGTCCGCGTCCAAAAAGCTGCTCCCATAGACGATTCACCGCGGTGCGGGCCGTGAGCGGGTGCCCGGGCGAAGTCATCCACCGGGCAAGTTCGAGCCGGTCGCGAACTTCGTCGCCGCCCAGTACTTCCGGCACGCCGGGGGTTACTCGCTGACCTGGGTCGAGAAAATTGCCGCGACGAAAGAGGTGCGTTTCACGGCGCGACGCAGCGCTTTGTTCGATCATCACGGGCACAGCCATGCTCTTGATCGCGTCTCGTTGCTGGGTCAATGCCGCCAATTGCTTTCGGGCAGAAACCTGACTACCGCCGAGCTGGGTCCATTCACTATCGCCGGAGATCGCATAGCGGCTGCGACGCACCATCTGCGAGGTGATGCCCGTGGATTGGGCTTTTGTCTGCAACGTGAGGCGGATAACAGCCCCGGGCGGCAGTTTGACGGGTTCCGCCACAACGAAGACGACACGTCGTGGGCCGTTCATGCGAGGATACGCGGACCAGCCCGGCAAATCGTCCTGCAGCGTTGCCTCGGCAGGGTAAAAGGCGTCGGGATCGTCGTCATAGGCGGTGACGAGGGGGATTTTGAATGCTTTTCCATCGGCGACGACCTCCATGCGGAGATGCGATAGCACAAACCCCAGTTCGGAAGACACCGCGGCCTTTGCCAGATCAAATGGCAACGCATCAATCCGCAACGCGGTGAATTGTGGACCCGGCGCAGGAAACTCCAACTTGAAGAATGATTTCAGCGTAATGACACCCGTGATGTGAACTTCCGGCACGCCGTCGCGATCCAGCGACTGCATCGTCGCATTTCCGTCGGAAGTCGCGGAGGACGCGCGTAGCGGCCGCCATGCGGACTTTTCCGCAAGCGCTATCCCTGCCCCGTGGATCTCATGGCGAAGACGACGTAGATCACGATCCAAGGCCTCGGCGTGGGGCCATTGAGCTTTCTGCTCAGGCACCGCGAGGTGGGGGAAATCCTCTGCGGAATCGTTGTCACGCGTTCCGTTAAAAAGAGCGGCAAAGCGATAGAATTCCTCGTGCTTGAATGGATCATAAGGATGACTATGGCACTGCGCACAGCGGAACGACGTCGCCATCAGCCCCTCCCACGTGGTGGCGATGCGGTCGAGCACCGCGATGATGCGGAATTCCTCGTCGTCGCTGCCGCATTCCGTATTCCCCTGCGTGTTACGATGAAACGTGGTCGCGAGCCGGTCCCCGAGGGTCGGGTCGGGCAGCAGGTCGCCTGCGAGTTGTTTCGTCAGGAATTCGTTGTAGGGCAGGTCGTCATTGAGCGCCGCGATGACCCAATCACGCCAAGGCCACGCCGATCGATTCGGGTCGCGCTCGTAGCCCATCGTGTCCGCATAGCGCGCGAGGTCCAACCACACGCTGGCCCATCGCTCGCCAAAACCTGGCGACCCCAGCAGCCGGTCGGTGACTTTCTCATGGGCCTGCGGCGAGGCATCCGCAAGAAACGCGCGGCTCTCATTCTCCGATGGAGGCAGTCCTATAAGATCGAACGACACGCGCCGCAACCACGCCAGCCGATCCGCCTCGGGCGCAGGCGACAGGTTTTCCGCCTCGAGCCGCGCGAGGATGAACCGGTCCAAGTCTTGCTGCGCCCACGCCGTTTTCTGAACTCGCGGAAGACGGGCAGCCGCGGGCTTTTCATACGCCCAATGCTGCTTCCACGGTGCGCCCTGCGAAATCCATCGCCGCAAGAGTCCGATTTCCTCCATCGGCAGTGCCGGCCCATGATCCGAAGGCGGCATCCGCTCGTCCAAGTCTGCCGAGGTGATGCGTCGCATTATCTCCGAGCCGGGCGCATCGCCTGGTTTCACTGCTACTTTGCCACTTTTCCCCTTCGCCACCACGCCCTCGCGCGACAAGAACGAAAGCTCACCCGCCCGCTTCACCCCGCCGTGGCACGACGCGCATTTCGCCTTGAGCAACGGTCGGATATCGCGCGCGAAATCCACCGGGTCTTCCACCGCCGATGCGCCCGCCGCAATCACGAGCGAGCCTAACGTGACAAATAACCGGAATTGAAACCGTGTTTTCATGAATTGATTCACCGAACGCTACCCCTCCAAGGCGGAACTCAAAACCACAATTATCGAATACCCTCCTCGCTTTCACTCGGCTTGATTTGCGACTTGCGCACCGCAATCATGGGCGGTAGGGCTTACTCGTCGCCAATTCGTACGCGGGTGGACACGGCAGTGTTCCCGCGCATCCGCAAGCATTCATGCCGTCTAACAATTGAAGGAAACAAGCTGCTTGAAACCATTCCCGCTTCCCTTTATCGCGCTTTGCGGGCTCACGGTCGCGGTCGTTGCCGCAACGAAGGCTGCGAGCTCGAAACCGGTTTTCCTCTACAGCCGTTACTTTAACGCGCCGGGCGAAGCGCGCTATCTGCCAGATGGGAACTACAGGGACTTGCTACAGAGGTTGGGCAAGGATTGCGATTTGCGAGTCAATGACAGGCCGCTCACGGCAGAAACCATGGCCGGCGTGAAGATCGTGCTCATCGCAAATCCGAGCGCCCAAGCAGTGCCAGGACATCCTCCACCCCATCACGTTGAAGCGCGGGACGTGGCGGCATTGACGAAATTCGTAACGGACGGCGGTGCAGTGATCGTTCTGGGTAATCAGGAGAATCACAATCTGGAAGTGGCGGACATGAACACGCTGCTCCACGAATTTGGGCTGGCGTTCACGAACCGTTACACGGACGCGAAGCTACTGCCGATCCCGAAGGCAACCCCCATCATCGGCGGACTAAACTGGGGATATTACACGGGCAATCAGGTTTCGATCGAAAGAAATCACGCGGCGAAACCGCGCGCCCTGGTGCTCAACGACTTGAGCGTTAAACCAGCCAAAGGCCAACGCGACGAAGCGGGCGCACTTCTGGCCATCGCCGAACCGGGCCGTGGCCGGGTCATTGTGGTGACGGACGCGGGCTGGTTGACAGATTCTGCTTTCGACGACACGGGTATCGGCGGCGTGGTGCTAAAAGGTCAGGACAACTGGGAGATCATCCACCGCCTAGTGCGGTGGGCTGCGCAGGTAAAGTGACACGGATCGCGACAATCTCGAAGTGTAAAAAAGAAAAACTCTATCACTCAAATACTTCGCCCGATCGGAGGCAGACGCGGTAGCGGTGGTGGAAGATAACAACCGAGTCCGACCCATCCTTCCATACCCGGAAATCCGGAGGAGTTTTCTATTTTGACGCAACATTCTTTCCTCAACTTTATAACACGGCTGGCCGCGCTATGTTGTGCAGTGCGGACGGTCTTTCAGGTCTCGGCTGCCCAGGCTGCGGCGGGGATTGGCCTGCCGCCGTTTCAGGAAAAGATTCAACCGATGCTCGTTTCCCATGACTTCAAGATCGAGCAGGAACACTGGGCGTTCAAGCCGGTCAATCGAATGGATCCACCCGTCGTCCAGGACACCCGATGGAGTCAAACGCCGGTAGATCCGTTTGTTCTCGCGACGTTGGAATCACACGGATTATCCCCGAGCCCGCCCGCCTCCAAAGCTGATTTGATCCGCCGCGTGTGTTTTGATCTCACCGGACTTCCGCCTTCGCCCGACGAAATCAAGGCCTTTACGGAAGATCCGTCTCCGAGGGCCTACGAACGCCTGGTGGATCGATTGCTCGACAGTCCGAATTTCGGCGAACGTTCGGCACAGTTTTGGCTCGATGTGGTTCGGTACGCTGAAACCGAAGGATTCGAATATGACCGCCCACTGCCGGACGCCTGGAGGTATCGGGATTACGTCATCAACGCTTTTAATCAGGACAAACCTTTCAACCAGTTTTTGATGGAGCAGATCGCGGGGGATGAAATGGCGCCGGAGGATCCTGAGACGCAGACTGCGAGCGTGTTCCATCGCCTCGGTCCGGTGCGGCGCAACGCTGGAAATCCGGAGATTGCGCTGAGCCGGAACGAAATTCTCACCGAGCGGACGGACGTGATCGGGTCAGCCATTCTCGGTCTGACGGTCGGTTGTGCACGGTGCCATGATCACAAGTTTGATCCTATTCCGCAGAAAGATTACTACCGGATGCAGGCGTACCTGGCGGGAACCCAGGAATACGATCTACTATTGATTTCCGCGGAGGAACAGAAGGCCTGGACTGAACAGAGCCGTGTCATCAACAGTGAACTCAAGAGGCTTCGTCAGGCTGTGGAAAAGGCGGAAGGCGCGGAGCGAGTGATGCTCGAAAAGCAAATTGAGGAACAGGAAGGGAAGTTGCCGCCAGGTCCGGCGACCATTCCCAGCATTCGAAATGTCGCCGCACAACGCACTGAGATACACGTCCTTAAACGCGGCATTTGGGAGAACAAGGGGGAGCCGGTCGGCCCGCGGCCCTTGAGCGCGCTGGTCAAGGACTCGTTTCCCGAACTGCCCGCGGACTTATCGAAGCCGCGCACCGAACTCGCCCAATGGCTGACAGATCCCAGACACCCGCTTACGCCGCGCGTCATGGTCAATCGGATCTGGCAACAGCACTTCGGATTGGGCCTCGTGAAAACAGCGAATGATTTCGGAGCCAACGGTGATCGTCCGAGCCACCCCGAACTGCTCGATTGGATGGCGTCAGAACTGGTCAGGAACGGATGGAAACTCAAGCCATTGCATCGGATGATCTTGTTGAGCAGCGCCTACCAGCAGTCTTCCCGTTCACCGATACCCTCGGTGGCGAGGGAGCTGGACCCGGAGAACCGCTGGTTGTGGCAGTTCAATCGGCGGCGCCTTTCCGCCGAGGAAATTCGCGATGCGATGCTGGCCGTCTCCGGTCGGCTAAATTTGAAACAGGGCGGGCGGAGCGTCATGGGTCCGGTGGACAAAGAGCTGTTGGGGCAACTCTACAAACCGTCGCAGTGGGAAGTCGCCCGGGAGACGACCGAGCATGCCCGGCGATCCATCTATATGATCGCCAAACGCAATCTGCGCGTGCCGTTCATGGAGGTGTTTGATGCCCCGGCGCTGCTGACCAGTTGCCCAGCTCGTGAATCCAGTACGCACGCGCCCCAGGCGTTGGAACTGCTCAATGGCAAACTATCCAACAGTCTCGCCGAGGATTTTGCGGGACGCCTTCGACACGATGCCGGCCACGACCCGCAACAGAGGGTCGAGCGTGCCTATTGGCTTGTGTTGGGACGCCCGCCCACACCCGAGGAGCGCAGGCTGTCCCTCGCTTTCCTGCGCGACCGCTCGCCGAAGGAGTTTGCTCTCGCCCTATTCAATTTGAACGCGTTTCTTTATGTTCAATGACCCCCCTGAACATTCCCGCCCAACCGCAACACGACGCGAGTTCATCCGGGATGCTTTTGGCGGCTTCGGCAGCATGGCGCTCGCCTCGCTTCTAAGTGAGCAGGCAGCCCGTGCAGCCACGACGAATCCCCTGGCGCCGAGATCGGCCCATTTTCCCGCCCGGGCGCGATCCGTCATTTTTCTGTTCATGGCCGGGGGCCCCAGCCACATCGAGACGTTTGATCCGAAGCCTCTCTTAAATGAACTTTCAGGCCAGGTACGTCCGAAGGAGTTCGGGGAGGCGAAGTATCAGTTCATCAAGACCACGGCGAAGTTGCTTGGCACGAAGCGCACGTTTCACAAATCCGGGCAGAGCGGCATTGAGGTGTCGGATCTTTTCCCGAAGGTCGCCACCTGCGTGGACGATCTCGCCGTGATTCGCTCGTGTCATGGCAACAGCGTCGTACATTCCGCCGCACAGTATGAACTGTTCAGCGGCCGCATCACTCCCGGTTTTCCGAGCATGGGCTCGTGGATGACGTATGGACTCGGATCAGAAAGTGATTCCCTGCCCTCCTACGTGGTGATGCCTGACCCAAATGGCGCGCTGCCCGCCGGCCAGCCGATGTATGACCGTGGATTCCTGCCGGCTATTTTTCAGCCAACGATGTTTCGGCCGGGCGAAAAGCCGGTGCTAAACCTCGACCTGCCGAACGGCATTTCCTTAGCCGAACGTAAGCACACACTCGACCTGATTCAGCGACTGAATCGAGCCAACCTGCAGCCCGACGATTACGAATTCTCGGCCCGCATTAACGCCTACGATCTCGCCTTCAAGATGCAGATGGAGGCGCCCGCCGTGCTCGACCTCTCGAAGGAACCGCAGGAAACCCTTGATCTCTATGGCATTGGCGGCGGGCTGACCCACGACTACGGCCGCCGATGTTTACTCGCGCGCAAGCTCGTCGAAAAGGGCGTGCGTTTCATTGTGGTTGTCTCCGGCGGTGGCGCCGGAAATCTAACGTGGGACGCGCACGGGGATGTCGAAGAAAATCATTTGCGAATGGCTGCTCAGACTGACAAACCGATGGCGGGTCTGCTCAAGGACCTCAAACGCCGCGGCCTCCTCGACAGCACGCTAGTGGTGTGGGGCGGCGAGTTTGGTCGGTCGCCAGAAGCGGAATCTGGAAGGGGACGTGATCATCACAATCTTGGCTTTTCCATGTGGATGGCCGGCGGCGGCATCAAGGGCGGGCGCGTGGTCGGCGCGACGGACGCCATCGGTTTGCACGCCATCGAAAAGCCGTGCCCCTTTCGCGACGTGCACACCACGATTTTGCATCAGCTGGGTCTTGATCAACGCAAGTTAACCTACCCACACCTTGGCCGGAACGAGCGACTCACTTTCGTCGAGGGCACTGTGATTGAGGAAATTGTCTAAGGGAACTTAGAAGGCCTCGAACGCCCCGGTCCTTACCTCAGCTCTTTGACAGCTGTTCAGGAGCAGAGCTGTATCTTGACATTCACCGTTTTCAATTGAAGAGACACGACCAAAGAGAGAGATCATTGGTAACAAAGCGAAGGTTCTTGCGACTATCGGAATCCTTATGTCCAACCTATGCCAGAAATGAAACCATCTGTCTTCATCACCGGAGGTTGTGGATTCATCGGAACCTGGGTCATACGCGAGCTCTTGCGAATCGGCCTTCGCGTGATCGTGCTGGATACCGGCGGACGCCCGCCTCGTTGGAAACGGGTCATCGGCAGCGGCGGCGAAGCGGTGCCGCTCGTGCAAGGCAGCCTGTTGGATCGGGAATTGCTGACCCGGGTCTTCGCGGAGCATGACGTCACTCACGTGATCCATCTGGCAGCGCTTCTGACACCCGATTGCCAGGCTGATCCGTGGGAGGGTTGTCGCGTGAATGTCCTTGGCACCGTGGCGCTGTTTGAACAGGTCCGAGCTTCAGCCAATCGAATCCACGGTTTTTCCTCTGCCAGCTCGGTGGCAGTTTTCGGCGACGAACCGGACCACGCCAGCGGTGCACCGATGACAGGGAGTCACCCCCTGACATTTTACGGAGCCTTCAAAAAGTCTGTTGAGTTGATCGCCGACCAGTATTGGAGACAATTCCAGATCACGTCGGTAGGCATTCGCCCTCAGATTGCCTATGGGCCGGAGCGTGAAGCAGGCCTGACGGCAGGGCCATCGCTCGCCGCACGGGCCGCCGCGCAAGGCGAGGCGTATTGCATCCGCTACACGGGGCATGTGGGCTACGATTATGTCGAGGACGTGGCCCGGGCATTTGTTCGCAGTGCGTTGGAAACGCCCCCGGGCGCACCGGTCATCGATCTCCCGGGTGAGGTGGCGGATGTGAATCAGGTTATCGCTGCGATTGCCACGGCTGCGCCGGAATCTGCCCGGAATCTGTCGGCGAACGGCCCGCCTATTCCCCGCATGCCCCATCCAAGGCGCATTTCATCTCGACCCTTTACCCGGATTGGAAAACCACCACTCTCATCGAAGGAATGCGGCGAACGGTCGATTTCTATCGAATCCAAGAATCCCGGAGCTTGCCGATGTGATGTCTCACGCGATTTCGCCTTCCGATTGACTACTGCCAGAGGGATGGACATTCCGAGCTACCCTCCGTATCACACGGAGCGGCGGCTCAATAGAAACTCGTCCAGTTCCCAAAATGACGCCAGACGATTTTGGGCCGTCGTGCCAGATCCGCGTGGCCGTCTGCGAATCCCCGGCTAATCGACTGGGCCAGACCTCCTTGAATCTGAAATCCAGAATCCGCCTTAATCGTTGGATGTCCTCCCCACGCCTTGTCGAGATTGGTCTCGAATCCGTCCTTGTACAGCGTGTCCGTGACAATGGGGCTCACGGACGCACCGGGATCTTCGAGCCTCGCCGGCCATCCTTCGGGCACGGAGTTGGTGTTCACCCGGGATGTGCTCGGCATGACGCGGAAGCCAAACTGTCCAGAGCGCGGAACCCACCAACTGTGCTGCATGATGGCAAATCCAAACGTCCATCGTTGCGTGTAATAGAATCGAAGATCCTCGTTGTTCGAAATGGATCGTTTCTTTTCCTTTTGAAGCCACGCCTGAGCTAGCTGGAACTCCGAGGGGCGGGCCGGGCAAAAAAACATGGGCACGGTCAGTCCATACTTTTGAAGTGCCGGAATCATGGCATCGGCAACATCCCACGGATTGTTCCCGATATCTCCCAACATCGGCAGCCGGCCGCGTCCGTCGTCGGATGCGTAAAGATTTGCCGCGATCGCCCACTGTCGAAAATTGGACAGGCAATTGACCTCCTTGGCACGGGATTTTGCCTTGGCCAGTGCTGGAAGAAGCATTCCAGCCAGGATGGCGATGATGGCAATCACCACCAGCAGTTCAATCAACGTGAAACCACTCCGATGACGGGAACCCGACGCAACTCCGGTACGCCGGCGAGACGATATCGCGTTGGGATTACGAACATTGTCAGGCATTTAATTTCGACGCTCCGTGTAGAATAAAATCACAGATGAACGGCATGAGAGCTGCCAGTCGCGAAAACGGTTGATACGTCCACCCACGTAAGAAACACGAACTGGTATTTTCTACCACGCAGGCTCGCGGAGCACAAGTCGAAAGGCACGCCGAATCCGCCCACGGGCGCATCCCGAAGTTGTGGGTGTTCCTAATTCGCATTGCTCGCGAGTTACCGATTTTTTACGTTTGACAGCATGTGAATGATCCTCGGAGCAGCGCCAGAGAGTAGCCCATGGCGGGAGCCATGGGCGCGTGTTCACAATAAGTCCAAGCCCCGCCAGGGGCGACAGAGACAGAGGACGGCAACCTGCTGCGCAAATCTCCGTCGCCCCTCCGGGGCTTGAGAGCGTGCGTGTCGAGACCCACGGCTGGCGCCGTGGGCTACTTTCCGGCGGCGCTCCGCGCCTTAAGAGCGCACGTTTACCAACAACATCGGGATGCGCCCTCCGCCCAACCGGTCGGCCGGCGGAATCCTCCACTTGCTCGCCGCCCACGCGCCGACAATCGGATTCCAGCCAGTCATTCATGGCTGACCGGGAGGGAGGACGGACCGGAATCCGTAGTTGCTGCCCGTGTTGACCGGCGTGATGAAATTCTTGCAGAACGAAGGCCGACAATCGAAGGCACTGTCGCACCAACTGCCGCCCCGGACCACGCGGTACGAGCCAGATTGCGAACCACGGGGGTCCGTTTGCGATTCACTCGAATACGAACCAGTCCAATCCCAGCACCACTCCCAGACGTTCCCAGCCATATCATGAAGTCCATATCCGTTCGCCGCAAAGGAGCCCACCGGACTGCTGAATGGCCAATCGCCAACCCAATATCTGGGATGGTATCCCCGCGTGACGCTGACGTCGTAGGGCTCGTCCGGTCTGCTATGATAGTTCGCGCGGCTGTGCGTGATCGTGTTTGCGTCCCACCACGGATACCGGTGCCCGCCCTCTCCTCCTCGCGCCGCTTTCTCCCACTCCGCCTCCGTCGGGAGGCGAAACCCGGCATCCCACTTCACATACGGCGCCATTTGGCCCGTCTTGTAAACCTGAGTCCTAGCTGGATCGCTGTAATACGCCGGCACTCGCCCCTCCTTCTGAGATCGCGCATTGCACCACTTCACGACGTCGTACCAGTTCACGGATTGGACCGGATGGTTCGCCGCCTTTCCATCCCCCGGATTGGCAAAAGCATACCCGTTTCCCCGGGTCCATCCCTTTACTTCGTCCCACAACGCTTTCGTCACCTCACACTTATCCATGTAATAGGCTGAAACGAACACGGAGTGCACGGGGCGCTCGTTAGCACGGCCCTCACCGAACGTGTCCCCCATCTGGAATGAACCGGCCGGGATCAGCGCCATCCCGTCCGGGGCATTCATGCTGGGCTGGGAAATCCTCACCCGATAAAATCGCTGAACGCCTGGCGCCGCCAAGTCCACCACCCCATATGGAATGTGGGTCACCACCACATTCGTTAACAAATGCCACTGATTCGAAGTCAACGCCTCCGCATATTCTATCACATGGGTCACTCCCAGTTCGCTACGGATCGTCAAGCGAGGCGCTCTGGCAAGGTCTTCGATCGCAAACGTTGCGGCCTGCGCCAGATTGAGAGTGCCTACCACGATCAAGCCCATCGAGCTTGCTAACAGACTTTCAAAAACTTTCACAGGCCGTTTCGGCATTCATTGAAAGGCATTCGTTATTGATAGCAAACAATTGATCAATGGGCGCTCCGATTATTGCCGTGCCGTTTCAGCCGACGGACAATTCCAAGACCGACAGAGCCGGCGCCGAACACTCCCAGAGCCACGTTGATCGGCTCGAAAACATGGGAGAGGAAGGGGACGATTTCGCCCGTTCCAAGCATCATCGCGCCCGGGCTATATTTAGTGAATTGAACGACGGCGAGGAAGGCCACATTGGGTGCGGTGTTAAAAAAATGCGGTCATCGGTGCCCGTATAGCCGGGCGTCCCGGCCCAATTGCCAATCGTGAGAGTGCCAGCCGTAAGTAAGGCGGAATCGAACGTTAACGTTCCGTGGGTAGAATCGTTCACCAGCAAAAGGATTGAGTTGGCGGTGAGAGACAGGGGCCCAATTCTTTCTGTCATGTTATTCGCGCCAAGCGTTCCGCCCGCAAATGTGAACCTGCCACCATTCGGAATAACATCTGCTGCCCCGAGTTTGAGCGTGCCGGCCGTCAGCGTGGTTCCGCCGGAATAGTTGTTTGCTCCGCTTAGCTCGAGTGTGCCTGCGCCGTCCTTCGTCAATGTGCCGCCGCCGGTGGCGATGGCACCGCTGATGGTGATGTCGCCGTTGCCGCCCACCGTAAGTGCCTGGCCCGTGCCTGTGATGCCGCCGGTCAACGTCAGTATTCAGCCGTTGGCCTTGTAGTTGGAGTTGATCCGCGAAGCGGAGCCGAGCGTGATGGCGCCGGCGTAGCTGTTGGCACCGCCGAGGTTTAGCAGCGCGCCAGTGGAAGAATCGCCCTCGCCGTTCAAGGTCAGACCCATCGAACCAATCGAGATGTTGCCGGCGAGTGCCAACGACGCGCCATTGTACACAGTCACACCCGAGGAAGTCCCCAGGGCATCGCCGTGCATCACGTGCAGGGAACCCTCGTTGATGAGCGTTTCACCGGTATAGTTTCCAGCCGAATCGATCTCGAGGGTGCCGGATCCATCCTTGGTCAGCGTGCCGTCCACGCCGGTGTTGATACCCCCACCGCTGATGAGAGTGGCGCCGGAGCCCCCCACCGTGAGTGCCATGCCCGTGCCTGTAATACCGCATGTCAAATACAGAACGTCGGCGTCGGAATTGATCCGCGATGCGGAGCCGAGCGTGATGGCGCCAGCGACCGTGTTCTGACCGAAGATGCTCTGCAGAGCGCCACCGGAAGAAACACCTTCGCCGTTCAAGGTCAGACCAATCGAACCCATCACGTATCGGGTGCCTAAGAGTTGCAATGTCGCACCGTAGTAAACAGTCACACCCGAGGAAGTTCCCAGCGCGTCGTCATGCTGTATGTTCAGAATACCCTCGTTGATGAACGCCGCCACGGTGTAGTCGCTGCCCGCGGTGATCGTGAGCGTGCCGGCACCGTCCTTGGTCAGCGAACCGCCCGCACCGGTCATGATTCCGATGCTGTCAATTGTGGTGTTGCCGTAGCCGCCGACCGTCAGCGCTCGGCCTGTGCCCGTGATGCCTCCGGACAGCATCAACGTGCCGTCCGAATTGATCTGAGAGTCGGAGCCGAGCGTGATGGCGCCGGCGTAGCTGCCGTCGCCGTTGTTGCGCAGGGCGCCATCGAATGAAACGCCGGCACCGTTCAACGTCAGCCCAATCGAGCCAACCGAGATTGAAGAACCATTCAGTTCCAACGCGGCACCGGAAGCCACTGAAACGCCCGACGAAGTTCCCAACGTGCCGTTGTCAAGGATGCTCAAGACGCCCTCGTTAATGATTGTGGCTCCGGTGTAGTCGCTGCCGGCACTGATATACAGTATGCCGGAGCCATACTTGGTGAGCGTGCCCCCGGTGCTGGTGTTCAATCCACCGCTAATGAATACGGAATTGAAAATATCGACAGTCAGACCAAATCCAGTCCCGGTAATCTGGCCTAGTAGATTGAGGTTTCCTCTGATTTTCGTATCGGAGCCGAGCGTGATTGGACCTGGCACTTCGCTGAAGAATTCGCCAACCAATGCGCCACCCCCACCGTAGCCCTTGCCGTTCAGGGTTAAGGGTTTAGCAACATACAATGAAGTATCCAATAGAAGGGACGCGCCGCTGACCACCGTGACCGAACCCGCCGCGGTTCCCAGGGCTTCACCGTTATGAACAGACAACGTGCCATCGTTGATGAACGTTGAACCGGTATAGTTGCCAGGCGAATGGATTTCGAGGGTGCCGGATCCGACCTTGGTCAATGTGCCGCCCGCACCGGTGTTGATACCCCCGGCCTCGCCAAAGAGGAACGTGCTGCCAGAGCCGCCCACATTGAGTGCCATGCCGGTTCCCGTGATGCCGCCCTCGGTCAGTGTCCCCACGAGCTGCAGCTGGCGACCGCTGGCCACAGTCCAGGACTTGTTCGCACCCAGCACCACGGCATTTTTCATCGTGAAGGTCACCGTCGCGGCCGTCATATCGATGCCGGAGACACCGAGGGTGAGGGTATTGCCAGCGTTGAAGGTGACCGCTGAGGAAGGATTGCCGATGACCAAGCCGGCCCAACTTAGATCGGCACCCAGATTGAATGAGCTTCCCGCGGAAGCACTCGTCCAACTCGCGACGTCCGCAGACGTGGGAGCCACTCCGAGCAACCAGGAAGAACCCAAGTTCAGGTTGTCCGGATTGTTGCCCTTGTCGACGCCGAAAGCCCGCCCGGAAACAAGTCCGATAAGGGTCAAGGCCAGAACCCCGGCTTGGAACCAGGAAAATCTGTAAAAATCCATAAGATCGCCCTTAAATCACGGTCGATTCCTAACTATAATGATGTCAAGTGGTAAACATCATACTGTCGGTGGGAGCAGAATGCGTCCTTTCATTTTCCAAAAACTGATTGTTCCCAACAATCGGTTAACCCCTTCGACTTCAATGCCAATCTGGTATCAATGGACGGATCCTGCGGCGGGAAGGCATCCCGATGTTGTGAGTGCTCTTAACTCGTATGGCTCGCGGTTCACCGATTTCTCACGTTTGCCAACAAAAACGACGAAACATGTGTGGATTCTAATGCAACGGCGCCGCGTTTTCAGGATCTTATCCTGCGTCTTGAATCGTCGTAGTTCATGGAACCCTGGGGAACAGAGCCATGCCACGTATAACCAACGGCTCTACGTTCATTCCCATGACAAAAACACCCCAAGCGAGGAAAACGGGGAACCCTGACTTCAGCGAGTGTCCTGAAGAAACGCCACCAAATCCCGCAGTTCCTGCGGCGTGCGGCCAGTCTCTAATCCCTCGGGCATCAAGGATTGTCCGTTCGACTCAAGTCGAGCCAGGTCGCGCCGCGCCAGCACGAGTTTCTTTCCCAGGGCCTGGAGCAGGGTTATCGAGTCGGTATTCTCAGATTGCAGAACACCGGTTTCGAGCGTGCCGGACTTCGTCATGGCCGTAAAGGCCACGAAGCCAGGATTGATGGCCATGTTGGGGTCCAGAATATTCGACACTAAGTCCTCGACGCTGCGATGAGCGACCGACGTAAGGTCCGGACCCACTCGGTTGCCAACTTCCCCCGCCCGATGGCATGGCGAACAGGTTTGTTCAAATAACAATCGTCCGCGAACCCAATCGCCCGTTGCTGGAAGTCGCGCCAGCCATTCCTGCACCACCACCTTTCGATTCGAGTACTCCTCGTCGCTAAGAAACTTTCCCGCCCGTACCTTGATTGAATCCGAACTCTCCCTCAAGAGGCGTCGCCTTTGTTCGAGATCGAGATTGAGCTCACCGACTTTGATTTCACCCCGTTCCAAAGCCGCGACGAGGGACTCGTGAAACGGGCGCTTGTCGAGCAAGACGTTGAGAATCGACGGACGCAAGGCGGGAGCGAGCGAACGCCACCGCCCGACTAGCGATTGACCCACCGTGGGATCCGAGTGACTACGCAGAATACTCACGGCGGCGGATTGAATCATCGCGGGCTCGATCCCCTCCAAAAGTGTGAGCAGCGTGGGAAGGGAATGTGTCGAAAACTCGAGCAACTGGATGCCCGCGAGTCGCTTTTCCAAAGACAGGCTCCGGTTCGTCGAATTCTGAGCGGCGTTCTCCATCGATTTCAACTGGTCTGGAGTCTCCGGCTGTTTGAGAATTCTCGAAAGCTGCCAGCCGGCTTGGATCGCATTGGGATTCCTACTGATGTGGAGTTGTTTCAAAGCCTCACGGCCCGTGGAGCCGAGGATTGGCGCACCACCACTGCGCGCAAGTCCCGCCGCCAACCCTTGCGCCACTCGGATGCGGACGGCTTCCGCCACGGTCGTCTCCATCTTGCTCCATAAGTACGCCGCCTCTTCGGGGGCAACCTCCGCCCGCGCACCCGCCAATTCAGCGAGTTCCCGCCAGGCGTCCAAGCGTTGTTCACTGGTCGTATCTCGCCAATTTCCGTCCTGTACTAGGCCGGTCACAAGCGGGGCAAGATTGGGTCCAAGGGATGACCAGACAGCGAGGCGTGACCAGCGATGTATATAATCGGTTCGGAGCACCTGCTGCAAACCGGCCAGTGCATCGCTGCGGCCAAGCCTCCCAAATGCGAGGGCCGCCTCGAATCGAACCCGGGGCGACCTGTCCGAGGCCAGTTCAAGCAACGGATTCGCGAGAGCGATTTTATCAGGCAAGAAGTCAGCCGCCAGTTGGGCTGCATTTTCTCGCACGCCCGGCTCGCCGTCTGAAAGTGCCGATCTCACTTCCGTTTCACGCAGTTCACGGAAGCTGCGGAGCAGCCATAGGGCGTGCACCCGGGCGAGGGGTTGGGTGAACTTTTCGAGCGTAACGCGGGTGACCTGCCCCCCGGCGGGCGTCGGGGATTCTTTCGCTCGGGAAATCGTGCTCTGCGCCATGTTCTTCAATGCCGGCAATACCTCTCGCGGCCCGCGCTCTCGGAGAAGCCGATGTGCGGTCAATCGCCACCAGGCCCGCGAATCCCCGAGAAGAGTCACCCATTGCGCCGGGTCCGCTCGGTCAAGCGACACGACAACGGGCTTCAACCCTCCCTTCGGCGTAATCCGGTAGATCCGGCCTCGGTCTTCTCCCGCACGCAAATGGATCGTCGCTTTGAGCTTGTCCGGAATATAGTCGGGGTGCTCAATCACATCCCGCTGCATGTCGAGGAGGTACAGTGCTCCGTCCGGGCCAACTTCAATGCCCACCGGGCGACACGCCGGATCACGGCTGGCGAAAAACTCGCGGGCCTGCTCATCTTTTGCCCGCGACGCCAAAAATACCGGCCCCGCGACCTCGATCACGTCGCGATGCACCAGATTCCCGACGACATCACAGACGAGCACGTTGCCCTGCATTTCAGGTGGGAACGCAGAAGACAACAGGATCCCGATCCCGCCCGCACTGGAGAAATGACCCGACTGCTCCGGATGATTTGGCCGTGTTTGCGGCGCCGATACGGGAAAGATCACCGACATCTCCTCATGATCAGAAATGCTGCCGGTCAATTCCTCCGACGGGAATCCGGGGAACTGGATTGCGTTGTGCCGGGGCATGAACCGGTGCTGCACATGGTTGATGTTATACGTCGTGTAACTTCGGCCCCATTCATCAAAAACGAGTCCAAACCCTCCGCCCGTCTGACCTGTCACTTCGCAATTGCCTGTGTCCGGGTCAAAACTAAAGTCGTTATTGCCCAGAGGAAGGGTCACGCCGGGTTTACGAGGTGAGCGGATCTGGCCGCCATTGCCTCCGTTGGCCCCGTGAATCCGTCCATCGAGTCCGAACCGCAATCCATTCACGTTGCTATCCGTCACCCCCAAATGAAATCCGTCCAGGATCACTTCACGTACGTCCGCTCGGCCATCTCCATTGGTGTCCACCAACCACAGGACCTGCGGCGGAGCCGTCACAAGCACCCCACCACGCCAGGGGGTAATTGATGTCGGATAACTCAACCGGTCCGCAAAAACCGTGCTCCTTTCGGGTATGCCATCTCCGTCGCGATCTTCCAGGAGTCGCACGGTGCCTCCCGGCTCGTGGTTCGGACCCATCCCCAACGGAAAATCGCGCATCTCCACCACATACGCCCTGCCCCGTTCATCAAAACACATCGCCACCGGATCTACGATGTCGGGTTCCGCTGCCCACAGGGTCATTTCCAGATCCGGATGTAGCACGTAGCTTGCCGGATCCAGCCTGGGACCCGCCGCCGCGGCCGCCCTACCAACCGAGAACCCCACTACGAACCAAACCATCAAGAATACCGCCCGACGCCAGCCGAAACTTGGGTGCCTAGTAAACATTCCAACGACGCTAGCACGGTATTTTAGAAACGGAAGATTATGAGCCTCCCGTGTTCCAAGGTTACACGATTGCTGTCACGCTCACCGTCAATACGGGATCGGTATCCCCGTCCGGTTCTCTAGCGGACCTTCCCGCCCGACTCACCCTTCGAACATGCCAATCGAATCTCCAGCCGCTGTTCCTCGTGCCATCGTCCCAGCCAGGACGATCGCAGCCCGGTCGACGGACGCGTTGTCCCGGTATTTCTGGTGGATCCTGTCCGGACTTCTCCTGGCAGTTGCCGTCCGGAATCATCTTCAGCTTAATCATGATGCCATCGCGTATCTCCAAGTAGCTCGACACTGGCTGGAAGGTCGAAGTGAGTTCGCTGTGAACGGCTATTGGGGACCGCTCCTGAGCTGGTTGATGGTTCCCTGTCTGGCTGTGGGGATCCCGCCGCTGATCGCCGGGCGAGGAGTCATGGCCGTCTCGGCTCTTCTGTTCGTCTGGGGGTGCGAACGGGTATTGAACCAGGCCGAGTTGTCTCCGAACCTTCGGCAATGGGGCCGTTGGATCTGCGGACTTAACGCGGTCCATTGGTCCGTTCGCACGATCACCCCCGATCTCCTGGGTGCAGGTCTTTTCTTGCTCGGGTTCACAACTTGGGTGTCGGGCCTCCGATCAACCTCAGCTCCCATTCGGATCAATCAAGCGGCCGCGGCCGGCTTCCTATTGGCGTTCGCCTTTCTCGCAAAGGCGGTGTTCCTCCCGATGTCGATCCTGTCTTGCCTCATCGCCTGTATCTTGGTCCCCGCCCCTCTCGGCACCGTTGGCGGACACGCACTCTGGAGTAAGGCTGTTGTGCTGATGGCGGCGGGCTTAGCCGCCTCGCTGTTGATCATCCCGTGGGGCATTACCGTGTCAGCGCACTACGGCCGCCCAGTCCTCACAACGAGCGTTCGCATCAATCGGGCCGTCACTCGCCCGCCTGTCGTCCGACGTCCCAATCCCAGCATGGTGACCTTTCATGATCCCCGGCCAGGGCGGATCACGTCCTGGGAAGATCCCACCGAAATGGACTATGAAGACTGGTCGCCCTGGGCCAGTGCCTCGAACGTTTGGCACCAGATCCGTGTCGTCGCCGTCGCTTTCCCGCAGGTCCTTTTCGCATTCGTGAAATTCGATTCTTGCGGAGTCACTCTCCTCCTCGCTCTGCGCGCCTTCGCCCGATTCCGCTGGCCCTCAACAGTTCAGCACGCAACTGCTTGGTCTCTTCTCATGCCCATTCCGGTCATCGCCGCCATCTACTCCCCATTTCCCTGGGTCAATGAAAACCATCGCTTTTTTCAGGTAATCTTGGTGCCCCTTTTTCTGGCGGCGGCATCTGGCGCCAACCTCTCGCACGGACAGTCACGCAACCTCTGGACACTCGCCGCCCGGTCGATGCCCGCTCTCCTCCTGGCCAGCGCCGCCAGTTGGCTGATCGTCGCTCTGACGGTGCTCCCTCGCATCGCCCCCGCTGGAACGATTGCCGCCGAGCTCGCACTCCGAATGCAGCGCGCGAGTTTCCATGGCCCCGTGGCCGGCAGCGGGACGAAACGAGGCGGCCGTATCGGTCTCCTCACCTCCTTTCATCTGGGAACCGTCTGGAAGGGCGATGAACTCAACGCAACTCCCGAACGTTGGCGTCAAAGTGGCGCTCACTTCGCCATCGTGCTCCGTGGATCCCCAGAAGCCGAGCTCCTGTGCCGCGAACCCGGGTTCCGCAACTCGGATAATGAACTCAATGCGGACGGATTCCTGACCCGAACTGGCATTCAAGTCTTCGAAATCCCAACAACGGAGAGGGGGAAGCAGTAGGGAGTAATCAGTGACCCCGGATCCGCATTCCGAATTGCCTGGCAAAAAATGCGAGCGGATCGCTCCGTTCCTCAATCTGCTGAATCAAGCGGCTCCGGTGAATTTCGTGTCCCCGTCACTCACAGCCGGTTCTGGAATGCGGGCAACGATTTCAAGGATGTCGAGCAGTACCAGCAATGGCTCCTGTGTGGAATCGATCTGATGGATGACCTGTTCGGGATAGCATTCCAGGACGGCCCGGGTTTCACGCTTATATGTTTCAAGTCGAGCCCGAATCACCTCGACATTGGCGTCATCCAGGCGGTTTTCCCGTAAAGCGCGGCGCTGCAACCGGATGATCAATTTGTCGAGGTGAGGGCAGAACAGATTGAAGACACCTTTCACATCGATCATATCCTCCATCAAATGTGCCTGGTTCGCGTTCCTCGGAATGCCGTCGAGGATCAGGGTGTCCGCATCCGGATTGTACTGCCCAGTGCCAATCATCCCATCAATGCAAGCTTTCCAGAGTTGGATCGTTGGCTCGTCCGGCACCAGATGCCCGGCGCCCGAGTACTGGAGAAAAATGCGGCCAAGGGCTGAATCCATCCGGAGATTTCGAAACGCTTCGCCGCAGGCGAAATGGATGAAATTCGGGATCTTGCCCAAGATCTTGCCCTGCGTGCCCTTCCCCGCACCGGGAGCCCCAAAGAGAAGTATCGTCCGGAATCGCATGGCAAACCTTAAGCTTTGGCGTCTTTGTGGCGGACACTGATCTCGGAGATGAGTGCGAAATCCACTCCGATCTCCCCACCGGTCGAGGTCTTGAAGTGTACCTCGGTCGACGAGATCCGGCTGATCCGTAACGCAACGCAACTCTTCGGTCCAGCCGAAATCGCCAGTACCATGTCCTTGTCCGCCTCCGAAGACACCACACGGAAAAAGGTGGGAAATTGCGTTTCAAAGAAGCGGCGGTTGAACGTGGTCTCACCGCGTTTGAAATGCTTCGCCGCCAGATCACCCGCACCCCCACTACTACTACTCTTGACGGTGCCAAGTGACGTCACACGGTTCCCAGGCGAACTTTCCGCTCCGGGGGCCATGGTGACCGGCCCGGTTTCGACGTCGACGTCGTGCGTCACTTGAGGGACTGACTTGTGCAGGGCGAGGAAAATGATCGGAGCCACAACCGGCAGGATCGCCGACAGACCGCACACCAAGGCAACCGGTCGATGACGAAAATGCGCCACAGCCCATGCAGCGTAGAGGTTTGCGAGGAACAGGGCGCCAAGAAGCACTATTCCGTCGGGCGACGTCAACGCGGACCACAATCCTGCCTGCACCTGGGGTCGCTCGAGCCGGGGCGGTTGCCGCACGGGGATTTGCTTCGCCTCCAGAATCACTTTTTCCACCTCCGCAAGGGACAGGAACGGGTCGACGAATTTCTTCAGCTTCGCCATCTCCGACAAAGTCTTCAGGGTTTCATCGGTGAACTTCGCGTAGTCAACCCGGGGTGAAAAACCACCCTCCTCCAAACGGAACACCACCCCGTCCTCGGCTGCCGAGGCGATCTCTCCGCGAAAGACGTCGCCGTTCATCAACCGGAATTGGGCCGCGCTGGCTGTATTCAGGGCCGTCAACACTGCCAAGACGCAAACTATTGCTCGAAACAAACGCATGATCCCTCACCGATAACAGCGAAGCGGCCGCTGTAAAAGAAAAGTTTTCCCCTCTGTGCCGGGCAATCAACCCTCGAACCGGTCTGAAAACAGCCTTGCATTGCCTCCACAACGGTGATCTAAGGGAGCTGCTTCACCCGATAAAACTGGAACGCGCCCCCGGTGTTGGTATCCAAAAGCACCGTCGAATTACCCACGGCCGTCACCGCCGCCCCAACCGACTGCCACGCCGCTCCCGCGAGGTCCGCCCGACGAAAGAGTTGGTAGCGCGCTGCCGGCGCGGTTTCGCAAGTGACAGCAGCCGTAGTTGCCGTCACTTGCTGCCCTAGGATCGTCACGCGAAGCCCGGTGGAGGCCCCATCCAGAGGGTCAGATCCCGCCGAAGATTCCCGCGCATTCGTCCAGTGGTCCCCATCCGGATCCGCCCCTGGGGCTGCTTCAGGCACCGTGAACGGGTTGAAATAGCGCCTCTGGAATCGATCATCGAACCCGTCGAAATTGAAGTCAGGGAATGGCGGCAGCACCTCCAAAAAACCATGCGCCCGCACGGTGATCCCCCCAGCCTTAACCGAAATCGTCCGAAGTCCGGGTGACGCTCCCAACGCGACTGAAAACTCGGCCTGGACCAAGCTCATCGACCGCAGAGCATTTGGAATCACCTCCACACCCCCCCGCGTCAGGCCATCACCCCCGACCTCCAACTCCACCGCACCGGTGGGCAGCCCGGGAACATAGACGCCAATCCAGGCCCCCTGCTGCCCTGGCGACACCTGCACCGCCCCATCCCCGCTGACAAATCGCGACCGATCCAACGATGTCCGCATCTCTGTGATCCGGAACGGCGGAGCTCCGGCGGGCACAGTCAAATCGAGTGAAGTCACCTTCCCACCCGTCACGGTAATACTCGTGGACGGGCTCGTTCCGTAGTCTGTCGCCACCGCCTCAAATCGCCGCTTGAGCTGGTCCGAATTATCCACGGTTCCAAATTCATCGAGATCAAATCCCCGCACTAAAAAGTCATCGAAGGACGCCCCGCGCGGATCGAGCGACAAAGCCCGCACCTGGTACGCGCCGGGAGGCAATCCCGGCATCTGATATTGCCCTTGTTCATTAGAAATTGTTCCTGCCTGCACCACTCCGTGCGCATCCTCGGCAAACACCATCGCGCCAAACACCGCTTTGCCTACCTTCAGCACACGCCCCTTCGCTGTCCCCACCGCTGTCGCCGTCGCTGCCGCTCCGTAAATGGATCGGCTAAAATTGATCTCATCGGCAGACAACCCCGCCGCGGAATTCAAACCCGCCTGCACCATCCAGAACATCGTGGCGCCGCCCAACAGCGAATGGAGCAATCCCAGCAGATGACCAATTTCGTGAGTTACCACGGCCTCGAGAAACAGGATGTTCGCCTGAGGATGATTGTAATCTGTGAACCACGGCTTGTCGGAGTTAATGACGATGTCGGCTTCCACCAAATCCGCCCCAACCGTCACCACTGTCGTGCGTGCCGACGCACCCGAATTCAGGTACGGACTGGATGCCGACGCCCAGGTCACCGTGTTCCGTGTGTCGTTGACCACCACGGACGTATTGTCAACCAAACCGGCATCTTCGAATCGAATGCGCGTCCCGGGCACCGCCTGCCATTGTCCGAAGGACGCCCGTACTGCAGCCAACTCGGCTGCCGTGTCGCCATGACCCGACCCCTGTCTCCCAAGACGAAACCGGATTGCCAACGTCTGCGGATTCTGGTCCGGGCTATCCTCCCCCAGGCTGTTAAAATTCCAGCGGACCGGAATGCCCGCATCGTCACGGGTCACAAACCCGTGCGCGGGTTGCAGCAGGATCGACACCGTCGCCATCCGTGTCGCAGCAACAAAGCCCCGTCGGATCCGGCTCGCCAGGATCCAGAAGGCTCGGAAGTAGAGACCACGCCCGGGTCCACCATTCGGATGCCGTCGTATTGTTGTCTGCGTCGTCATTGGCTTTCCTCAACCTGCCGCTGCAGGTCCTTCAAAGAGATCGGCAACTGGTACGGAGGCCGGTAACCACCCGCCGGCGGGCCGGAAGGTATGGCGCCAAAAACTGTGTTGTGCACGGACACACCTCCTCGGCCGTCCCGGACGACGACAAATTTCCCCTGAGCCATCTCAACCGTCACCAGGAGACCCGCCGTGCTTCGAACGCAAAAAACCACCACCTCTTCTTCGGGATGGTAATTTGGCTGCCCCAACACAGTGACTCGTCGTTCCCCCAAAATCCCACCCTCGTAGACAAGCGAAAGGCGATTGGTCTTTGCGCCCTTCCAAATCTCATCAACGTCCAGTTCTACCCGGGTGACCGTTCGACCCGCTTCGTCCTTTGCGGTCTCCAGGGATCGAACCTTGCCATGAGCAATGATCTCGGATTTCTGTACCAATTCGATCAACGACAACGTGCGCGCCGTGGCCGCGACGCCAGCAAGCATCGCAAGCGCCAGGAATCCGCGAACAACGCGGGCGTACCAGAGAGTCAGTCCCAATGTCACTCCCCTTCCCTAACGGCGAATTCGTCCAGCGCAACTGGAAATATTTTTTGAGACCGTCGTCGCTGACTGGAGAATGGGGCCTATTTGGATTGCGGGGCTGGATTTCGAGGCGCACCCGTTCGTTGGATTACATCCTCCGCCCGCAACTGTTGGTCTCCAGCTCCAGGATATTTGACACTCGGTTGGGCGCCAGCCCACTCGGACTCCGAAACCTTTCGGGTCTCGTGGATGAATACATACGTTCCTTTTTTATTTCCGATGATCAAATCCGGCAGGCGATCGCCGTTGACATCTGCCACTCCAATCTGGCGCCCGACTCCTGAATCGCTGTCAATTAAATGGGGGATCCAGTCCACGGAACCCTTGACGCCCCGAACGAGTTGAAACCAATACAGCACCGCCGGCGCGCCAGGATCCGGATCGCCCGATGGACCGTGCGCCCAGAAGCATTTTCCAGTGACGATGTCCTTGAGGCCATCGCCATCCATATCGACGAGCTCAAGGGCATGAAGTTGGGAGAAAGCAACCCCGTACCGGTTTTCAGCCGGTTCCTTGTTCATGAAGACATGGGTGCGGAACTGCGGATTCCCTTCAGCATCTTTCTCCTTCAATTGTTCATACCAACCGAGGCCATAGCCGTGGCCCGCAATGCTCGTGACGACATCGGCCGCCCCGTCACCATTGACATCATACGCGAACATTTGGGCGCCTCCGCCCGGGCTGAAGGCCGCTGGATGACGAGCCCAAATTGCTCCCGACTGATTTTGCTTCGGTTGCTCCCACCAACCCCCACGCTCGAGGATGTCCATTCGCCCGTCGCCATTCACGTCCCCGATCCCGAGACCGTGGTTGAAATTTCCCCATGGGCCTTTTCCCGAAATCGACGTGAACTGCCATCTTGCTGAGAACTTGGCACAGTCCGGCGATGCGTATCCAAAGGTGCCCACGGAATTACAGAGAATCTCCGGCTTTCCATCGCCAGTCACATCGGCAAAGGTCGGAGACTCGTTGTCGACCGCATCAAAGACTTGGTGGCGCGCCCAGTGATTATCGTTCGTTTTGGGATTGATATAGACGTAAGCAGGAGTTCCAGGCAACCCGTAGGTGAGAACGTTGTTCCAGCCGTCGCCGTCGAAATCGTGGACAAACGAAAAGAAATTGTCTGTCGAATAGGCATTCTTCTTTCCGAAAAACCCTTCGAACCCAGGCACTTGCTCCTCCGTCCCATCGGGCTTTTTCAACGTGAACCGTGTGACCGGTGGGTAAATCTCATGGCGAATCGTAAACTTAGGGCCCTCCCACCAGTACGGACCCGAGATTGCATCAGGATGGCCATCACGATTGAGGTCTCCAAAATTCGCCCCTTCGCTCCAGTAATACTTATCAAGGTGGAGCTTCTTGAACTCGTGTAGAATACGTTCGGCGCCCAAGACGGGAAAGGCGGCAAAAACGAGTCCGACGGACAGGATTCGGGGAAGATTCATACACCCCTTGTGGCCTGCCAAAACCTGGGAGTCAATCGGGAGATGTCGAGAACTCGGAACCCATGAGTCCCACCCAACTGTTGAATCTTCATTTTAGCCAGCAAGGCTTTGCAGATGCCCCGTCCTGCAGGTTGGTCTTGCTGACCGGGCGGAACCGTGCGTAAGCCGGGCAGCGCCGCTAGTGAGCGATTCGCCGACACCTTTGAGCGATCGCGGCCAACAACAACGTCACGCCCAGCACACACACAATTGCGGCGCCCGTCGGAACGTCGAGTTGGAACGAAGCGTAAAGTCCGCCCACGCTCGCTAAGGTCGCCACGCACCAACCGATGGCGAGTCGCGCAGGCAATGATGCCGCGAGATACGTCCCGCACGCCGCCGGCACGATGAGAAAGGAAAACGCCATCAGCACCCCGCCGACCTGCACAAAACTGGTCACGATCAAACCGAACAACGCGTAGAAGAGAAAATCCCAGAAGCGGACCGACATCCCGTCCTTCTCGGCGCGCGCAGGGTCAAATGACAACGCGATGAATTGTCTTCGGAAAATATAATGGTCGACGGCAATGACCGCGTAGCGCGCAGCGGTTCTCCAAATCTCCCTGGCGGTGACCGTGAGCAAATCGCCGACGAGT
>SIBK01000013.1 GCA_009695205.1 Pedosphaera sp.
CTCAATATCGCCAAAAATACCTCCATCAGCCTCCATTTTCCCCTCTTTCGGCCTCACCCCCCTCTCCAGCCCACCGTTTGTCGGTCATCACCCACTAGATCCCCTTGCTACCGCCCGTTAAAGAGGGAATGTGATCGAAATTCACCCGATTCAATAAACCAAATCTCCCTAATCGCGGAGCGTCAATAAACCGATGTCCTATCAATAACCCGTTTACGTGGGGCACTTGCGTTGACAATCACATCCGAAAAAGAGACGCTTTGGTGGATGAACAACTCCCGGGTATGGAGAAGCCGTGGGCTGGCGTGCAGGACTGATTCTCCCAACTGATCGATCCATGCCACAAACCATCACAGAAGGCTTCATTCCATTTAAGGGCTACCGGACGTGGCATAAGAGTGTGGGCGCAGGGGAAGAAGCCGGCAAACTTCCCCTGCTGCTTCTGCATGGCGGACCCGGTGCCTGCCATGATTACCTGTGGTCCCTGGCCGCGATGGCTCAGACGGGCAGGCGGGTGATTTTTTACGATCAACTCGGATGCGGTTTGTCCCACATTGCTGAATCAAAACCGGAGATGTGGACAGTTGATCTGTATTGCGAAGAGATCGATGCGGTTCGCCAGGCACTCGGCCTCGATAGGGTCCATCTTCTCGGACAGTCCTTGGGCGGTATGCTGGCGATGGAATACCTGATTCGCCAGCCTCGAGGCGTCGCCAGCGCGACGATTGCCAGTTCTCCCGCCAACATGATTCAATGGGTGAAGGAAGCGAACCGATTGCGCGCACAACTGCCTCCCGAAATTAACGCTGTCTTGCTGAAACACGAAGCGGCAGGGACCACCAACTCGCCGGAGTATCAATCAGCCATGACGGAGTTCTACAACCGCCATGTCTGTCGGGTGGTGCCGAACCCTGAATACGTGCAGAGGAGCTTCGCCAAGCTGGGCGAACATCCCGAGCGCAGTCGTGAGATGTTGCGAAAGAATCTGCTGCAATGCCACCTCGGAAGTGTTGCTGGAGGTGAGCCAAAGGATTTTGGGTGGGCTGCCCTGCCGCTCCAGTAAATGCACGAAGTCGCTGTCCTTGGTGAGCACGATGGCGTTGGCGATGCGTGCCGCCGCGAAAATCTCCTCGTCTCCGGCGTCGTGAAGGCCCGAGTCGCGCAACGGAGCTGCCGCGACTGGAAAGTTGGCGGCAATCCAGCGAGCCGTGCGAGGCGACAACTGCGGGTCCACCCATATCGTCATGTCGCGAGCAACGGCTGGTCAATGCGACGGCGGGCAAACGTGAGGCACGCCTTAAGGTCGTCCGCCTCCAAGTCGGGCATCTCGTCGAGAATCTGAGCGGCGTCGAGACCGGAGGCAAAAAGGTCGAGAACGTCGCTGACACGAATACGCATCCCGCGCACGCACGGACGGCCTCCGCACTGCTTGGGGTTGACGGTGATGCGGTCGAGTAGAGTGGAAATGGGAGATAAGTAGCGGAAAAAGGGAGCCGCATCAACGCTGATTCGGGCAGAGGCCAGAAACGCCTAGACCCAAGCTCAGCGACCCGGCCCACGCAGGGCGACGATTGCAACCGGAGAGCGATGGCCGGGTTCGCTGCAGCACATGGTTGAACGAGGCCGCTGCGCGGGGGGCTTCGCCGTAGTGGACGATTGGGGTAGACTGGAGCTCCGTCTCCGGTCCTATGACTAAACCATTCATAAGTTCTGTTGCCACTTCCAAAGTATCCTCGACGGCATCGCCCGTCTCTATACGTCATCTGAATAAGTCGCCATTACGTCAGCGTTTCATCGATCATCTCATCCTTCAGCAGAAAGATAAAGGGACAGGTCGTTAGCTCCCCGCAAGTCATGATAGCAGGAATATCACCGCTCGCCTTGCTCCGCGTTATCGTGTAATCACCAGCCTTTCAAACTCGATGTGAACAGGATCATCTTGAAATCAGCTCAAGCCATCGCCCGGCCGTGCCGCCAGAAGCGTTTGAAACCGGGCGCAAACGGCAGGTGAGAGTTCCACGGCCGATTGTAAAACGGTTTTGAGATGACAGAATGAGCGGGCCATCATGAAATTACTGATTCGTTTCCTACAGTTGGTTTGGATTGTCGGCGCAGGGTTGCTGCATTCAGCAGCATGGGCTTTGGATCTGGATGTCGTCAAAAACGCGGACGGGGTGACGGTGCGGATTCTTGACGGAGGCAGGACGGTGTTCTCGCCGATCACCACGGATGCGGGGTTGGTGGTGATGTCACCAGACGGGCGGACGTTGGTGCGCTATGCGGAGGTCAAACGCGAGAATGGCATGGTGATGTTGACCGGCGGGTCAGCACCGGGGCTGACGATCACGGAAACACTTCGATCCGTTCATGCCGATCTCATCGAACGGGTGGTGAGGGTGTCGGCGAATTCGGATCAGCGGTATTATTTGGAATTGGGCTGGCAGTCTCCGAGCGCCCGGGATTTGTATTCGTTCATGGGGAAGGAAACGGGCACCCAGCAACTCAGCCTGAGTTGCGCCGGACCGGAGTTCGCCGGACACTCGCAGGCCTTGCAGACGTTCCCCCTGCTGGGGTGCCTCGATGGAAACCGGTTTTATGGATTGCTCGGTGACACGCCCGGGCTTTGGGAAAACCGGAGTTTCATGCGCTTCGATGTGAAGCAGCAGACGCTCTCGCTAACCACGGGAGACGGTTCGGCCAAGCGGGTGATCACCCTTCCCCGGGAGCTCGATGCGACCACGGTGTACCGCGCTCAATTTGACGGTTGGCAGCATTTGGAGCGGGGGGAGAGCGCCCGTTTTACGACGTGGCTTTTCGCTTCGCCTGCGCGTTCCCTCTATGATGTGCAACTCGCGGCGCATCTGGCCCTCGCCAACGCCAAGGGTTTTAATCATTCTGGACTGGAGGCAATTTTGCGCAATACCTCCTACCTGCTCGTGCGTCGCAACCTGCTGCGCCCGGAAAGCGATCACCTGTTCATCTCCGGGGTGGGTTATGGTTGGAAGCAATGGATCAGCGATGGCTTTTGGATGAGTCGCGGATTGGACGATCCAAAGTTCGACAAGGAGGCGCACGCGGCGGTGTTTTTTGAACGAATGAACTATGAGGACAACGCCCAGTATTACTTGATCTGGTCGGCGCTGGTGAAGCGAGCCGGTGGCGAGCTCGACCTGCGCACAGTGGGCAGGGCCTTTCATTTTATTCGCACCCATGAACAGGACGGGCTTTATATTCCGCCCCGGCTCACTCCCGACAAGAAAATCGCCAAGACCTATCATGATCAGCTTCCCTACGAGGACGATGACGCGCCTTCGTCCAACCAGGGTTTCCACTGTGGCGCTTTGCTGGCCGCCAGGGAACTGGGGTTTCCCGTGACCGACGCGGACATTGAAAAGGCCATCGCGGGCTATCGCCGCATGTTCAATGCGACCGGAGGTTACTTTGCGACCAGCTTGAAACAACAGGAACACATCGGCCAGGACAGTCTGTATGGCGGGGTGCTGACGTTTGCGGTTTTCGGCCGCAAACTCCTGCCGGATGAAATGGTGCGTCGCCATCTGGAAACGAGTGTGCGATTGCAGTCACCCTACGGCATGAGGGTCATTTCCAAAGCCAACGGCGATCTGCTTGAGAGCCACAGCGGTGTGTATGTTTTTGGCGGGTCATGGTTTCTCAATGATGGCGCGAATTATCTGGCCGGACTGATCCACGGGATGGATGAGAATTGGGTGGACGACTGGCTGCTTTGGCGGTTGGAGAAAGAACTGGCGGTGATGCCCGCCTTCCACGAATCCATCAGCACCGTCACCGGCAAACCTCATGGCCATCATCTGTATTCCTGGAATTCAGGTTTTTGGTGGTTGCGCCGCGAGGTTCGCACGCGGCTTGGTTTCACCGGTGACGACCCTCTCGCCACCCGCCTGGACCGCGAGTTGGGCGTGGGTCATCGCGACGGATATTTGGTATTGGAACCGGGAGAAGCGAAATTACGACCCATTGATAAAAACTAATCCAATTGAGGTTGTGCCAGTCAGCCAATCCGCGACAGATTTGTAGCAGCCCGCCACACCGATGTCGCGGGCCGCCCTTCGGTCGGCGCGTGGCTGTGGTATGGTCTCGGCTCGATCAATCAGGATTTGCCCGGGTTCGTGGTCCTCCGGTCGTCCTCCGATCCGACCTGCACGGGCCCGAGCGCGCAACTCTGGGGCAGCGGTTTCCTGCCGGGGAGGTTCCAGGGCGTGCCGCTCCGCGGAGGAAAGGATCCCGTCGCGTTCCTCCGCGAACCGGACGCTATCGCCCGCTCGACGCGACGCCAGCAGCTCGATGCGTTCGCACGGTTGAACGAACTGCGCCGCGATGAGATCCTCGATCCTGAGATTGCCACCCGCACGGAATCCTACGAGATGGCATTTCGGATGCAGGCGAGCGTCCCGGAAGTCGCGAGTTGGGAAGACGAGAGCGACGAGACGCTCGCGCTTTATGGAGCCGAGCGCGGCAAGCCCTCATACGCGGCGAACTGTCTCCTCGCGCGTCGCCTGGTCGAGCGCGGCACGCGCTTCGCCCAGCTCTATCACGACGATTGGGATCATCACTATCAGTTGAACGCGAATATCAAGAAGCTCGCGGGACAGACCGATCTCGCGTCGTCGGCGCTCGTTCTCGACCTCAAACGTCGCGGGCTTCTCGACGACACGCTCGTCGTGTGGGGTGGCGAGTTCAGCCGAACTCCGATGAACCAGGGCGGCTAGGCGGGTGACCGGTTCGGCCGTGATCACTATGGCAAGGCGTTCTGCACCTGGCTTGCCGGCGGCGGAGCTGAGTCGCTGCTCGCGCAGTTGCCGGCGTTGGCGTTGGCGCGCCCGTTTCGGCTCCTCCGCCACCGAGGGGACCCGCACGACTGCCAGCGCTCTGTCGTTGCCCGCGACGAAGCGATCCAACCGTGTCGCCAATTCGAGGGCATCGGTGCGGTCGTTGTTGACCCCGGCGCGTCGCTCATCCAAGCACGTCGGACAGACAACATAGCTGCGAATGCCCAGTGCGGTGAGTTGGCGATGGAGCCAGAAACCGGTCGGCCCTGCTTCGTAGACACTGATCACCTCACGCGCTTGGGCCATCTGCTTGGCCACCCATTCCAGATAGAACGTTCTTTTCGTTTTTGATAGCGCTAATGGACCTACCTACGCTCGCGTTGTCTGTCCACCGGCTCTCATGCCATCTATCAATGTAACAACTCTTTGCTAGCCGGTCTGCGGGTGCTTTGCTATGGAGTAACGGCGTGACCCCAATGCCCACCCTTGCGTCGCTGCTATGTTTGGCTCGTCTGCGGCCGCTTCCTTCAATGACGGGCGCTTCCATCACTTTGCAGTGGCGCGGTCGAACGGGCAGGTCACTTACTACAAGGACGGATACGCCGCCGGGACGGTCGCGAGCGCCACGCCGATGAATGCTCAGAACATTTACATTGGCACCTCGACCACCGGCGGCGAGCAGTTTGAAGGATTGATTGACGAACTGGCGTTCTACAACCGCGCTCTCTCCCCCACAGAAGTGAGAACTATCTTTGTGCAACGCGATGACGGGAAATGCGACACGGTGACCCATCGTCCAGCGCCGAACCACGTGGCCGATTACCGGTTTGACAACACGCTGACCAGCTCGGTCAGACAGGGCGCACGCATTCGGGTCTTCGACTCGGCGCTTGCACCAGAAGGGGTTGCCACCCTCGACCGTTTGACGTCGGCCACGAACAACGGCGTACCGGACATCGCTCTCAGCGCGACGAACCTGAACTTCGGCAACGTCGCCATTAGCAACAGCAGCGACCTCACGCTTGCGGTCAGCAATGTGGGTGCGAGCACATTCACCATCACGTCGCTCACCCTTGCACCTCCGATTCCGTGGGCCACGATCAGCAACGTGGGCGTATCCGGTGGATTGTTTCAAGCGACCGTGGGTGTGACTAACAAAAGTAGCTTTTTCCAACTCGTGAAGCCATGGCAAGGAGTGCGATGCAAACAAAAGACATGGACCGAATGACGGCGCCCCTGGGCAGCCTGTTTCGTAGAAGCTGCCGAAGACTCCGGACCGTCTGCCTCGTTGGGGCGGCGTGGGCGGCGTTGGTCCTCCCGGCTTCGGCGCAGGCGGTGTTTGAGAAGCATACCATCACCAAGATCTACTCAAGCTCTTGTTCCTATAAGCAGGAGACAAACACGGTCACTTCCAGCAGCACCAGTGAGCATGTTGCCTTTGCATGCGGAGGCACCGGCTCGTTTGGAGGCACCGGCGCGTTTGAAGGTGACCTCACACTTCAATTTCCGGCCACCATTCCGGCAATCCGCACGCTGAATGGAGGTTACTATCAGGCTTTGCCGGTCCAGATGTCAGCGGGCATCAGCGGGACCTGGACGATAACGAACCAATTCGGGCCAGCGGATCGTATTACTACCGAGGCATGCTTCAACTCGTCGGACTGCCCGGGCGTAAAAACGACGAATGGTCCACCGATACCCCCGGCAAAGTATTCGGTTTCAGCCACAGCTAATTGCCTCAAGACCAACCTCTCCTTCGTGATTGTGGACGGCATCGACTACATTCTTGAAATCGAATCGGACCTCGACCTCCTCTATCAGAATCAGAGTTCTGCGTCGCTCAACAGCCTGCATGTGAAAGTCCTGTCGCGCTATCGCGCACCCGGCGGCCCCTGGCTCTTTGTCGCCACGAATCCCCCCCCCTCAATTTCGTCGCGGGTCCACCCAAGATGAGCGCTACGCCAGTGACCCAGTTGTTCATCAACATTGCCAACTTTGGCACGGTAGACTTGAACTACACGGCGACGTCCGGGGCGGCGTAGCTGCAACTGGAGAAAACTTCCGGGACATTGGGCAAAGCCGGTAGCGCAAACTTCGGCTTCAATTTTTACGCGCGAGTCCTCACCAACGGCCTGGCACCGGGAACCTACAACACCACCATCCAAATTGCTGGCAACGTACCCAACAGCCCGAAAAGCATCCCGGTCACGTTGAGAATGCTGGAGGACACGTATGGTCAAAAAGCTCATGCGGCCTCGCGGGAATCGAATTTCAGGAGGTCGCCGAAGCGTTCGTGAATCTGGCGGTCCCTTGCCATTTCACCGATCCGATCCTCGGGCGCTGGAAACAGGATCACGTTGCCCTTGCCTTGGTGATTTCGCTCCGCGTGGAAATTACTCGTGGCCAGGGAGAAGTTCCTGATCCACCGAACCGGTGATATACGCCGGCAAACGTTTCCAATTCATCGAGGAGACTTAACTGAGGTTGCGGCTGGCGCGCAACCTCCTGGTGCCCCTGCAAATCTTTGCACACAAATCGGTGGGTTCGAGTTTCTTGACTCCAGGGGTCCGGCGCAGCATTGACAGAGTGATCGATCGATCTATCGTTGTAGGGTATGGATACCGTCACTATTTCACCGAAGTTCCAGGTGGTTATTCCTCAGCGTGTTCGTGAAGCAATGGGGCTGAGATCAGGTGAGAAGGCACACGTGATTTCTTACCGCAATCGAATCGAAATCATCCCCGTACGGGATGTCCGCAAGCTGCGTGGCTATCTCAAAGGCATTGATACGACGTTTTCCCGCGATGGCGACCGGGTATGAATGTCGTCGATTCGTCCGCGTGGTTAGCCTATTTCGCAGGGGAAGGGAACGCCGGTTTCTTTGCCGAGGCGATCGAGGATACAGAGCTTCTGTTAGTTCCAGCCGTCTGCATCTATGAGGTTTTCAAAGTGGTTCTGCGCGAAAAAGGGGAGGACGATGCCTTTCAGGCGGTGGTTGCGATGAAGCAGGGGACGGTGGTTGACCTCGATAGTGATCTGGCGATGGAGGCTGCAGCTCTCGGCATCGAGGAACAACTTGCGTTCGCGGACTCGGTAATCTACGCGATCTCCAGAAAACATAACGCCATTGTCTGGACTCAGGATGACCATTTTTCAGGCAAAAGGGATGTCCGGTTCAAAGCCAAATCCAAGAGGTCCTAAGAGCCAGTTTGGAAATTCATGCGCCCTAATGGGTGACCCTACGAGGTCACTGGACGCATACTGTCAAGCACGGCCCGAAAAGGTAGCGTCTCCGGCGACCACTCCGTTGGGTCCACCCTCCGCTTAGCCGCGGAGCGTCGACAGTTGTTGATAGAGTTCCCTTTATTGACGCTCCGCGATGAGAGGGGTTCACTGATAAACTTAACGCAGCACCCAAAGTAAAAATCCCACCAGGATGGCCGTGGTCAGGTAGCTGAGGCGCAGTGCCCACCGGGCGAGGCCACGCTGCGTCTCAGGGCGTGCTCCGGACTCCACCTGCTGGAGGGCCCGGCTGGCTGCCGATGTCGCCGTGGGTCCGCCAAGAAGTCCGCAGAACGACAGCAGTGGCACGAAAACGAACAGGAACAGCAGTCCGGATCCGTCACGCCCGAACAATCCCGAGGCCGCAGCAAACCCGATCACCGTCAACGCACCCCCCCACCCGAGGAAGACCAGGAAAAGACTCAGCACCGGACTGGAAACTCCGGACGATCCCCGATCGACACGGGTACTGGGCTCGGCCAATCCTACCCAGGTCCGACCAACGAGGAATCCGAACAGGACCCCGAGAAGAATCATCGGCGAAAGCCCGAACACCAAGAGTCCGCCGACGGACCCTGCGAGCATGCACACGACAACTCGAATCCAGGTTTTCTTCATCATCCAAGTCCTTTTAGGCTCAGCGGCAGAAACCTGCACGCTTGAAGGCGCTGAAGCTGCACACGACGACGGATCGGAATCCAGACCCTGCGCTGGCACTATTCCCTCGGCCTCCGGCAACGCGGTGGAGGCGCCCAACAGAACAACAGAACGGTCGACTAGAATTTGGCTTCATTTGAGAGGTCATTAATCCTATTCTCGGAACTCATGAAGAAAATCGAAGCGGTCATTAAGCCGTTCAAGCTTGAGGAAGTGAAGGATGCCCTTCATGCATTGGGTATTCAGGGAATGACCGTGATTGAGGTCAAGGGCTTTGGGCGGCAGAAGGGCCACACAGAGATTTATCGCGGCGCAGAATACACAGTCGATTTTCTGCCGAAGCTCAAACTGGAATTGATTGTGGCGGACAGCCAAGTCGCGCCGGCTCTGGGAGCGATCATCAAGGGTGCGCGCACTGGAAAGATTGGCGACGGCAAGATCTTTGTATCCAGTGTTGAACAGGTCATTCGCATCCGTACTGAGGAGCACGGTGAGGCGGCGATCTAGTCAGGGAACCGCGCGAACGGTGTATCCACCCGACTTTTCGTCCGCGCCCAGCTTTAACAGTCCGCATTTCTGGGCTTCGAGCAGGAGGTCATTGAAAGATCGAAATCCGTACGCGCGCTCATTAAAGCCGGGTTTTCGCCGCTTGATAGCCTGTTTGATCATGGAACCCCAGATGCGTTCATCGTCTGCACGTTCATTGCTTAGGGCTTCGAGCGTTTCTGCGACCAGTTCAAGCGCATCGATAAGAGGCGGTCCCTTGGGTTCGGGTGAAGTCGTTTTCGCGGACGATGATGTCGATGTCGAATTCGACGGCGCTGTCGTGGCGACAGGTGCCGCTGCGACGGCCTGTCCCGATGCGGAGGGCGGGGGCGGGGAAGTTGCACGGCTCGGTGCTTTGAGTGGTTGCTTTCGGACTAAGTCGTCGTAGTAGAGAAATTCATCGCAGTTATTGAGAAAGAGGTCCGAAGTGGAGTTTTTGACGCCGGCACCGATCACAGTTTTTGCGTTTTCGCGGAGCTTGCTTACCAGGGGTGAAAAATCGGAATCGCCGCTGATGATGACGAAGGTGTCGACATGGCCCTTGGTATAGCAGAGGTCCAGGGCGTCCACGACCATCCGGATATCGGCTGAGTTCTTGCCGGACTGGCGAAGGTGTGGGATTTCAATCAACTCGAAGGCAGCTTCGTGAAGGTCGCGTTTGAATTCTTTGTAACGGTCGAAGTCGCAATAGGCCTTTTTGACAACGATATGGCCTTTGAGAAGGAGGCGCCCGAGGATCTTTTGAATATCAAATCGGGGAAAGTGGGCATCCCGAGCGCCGAGGGCGATATTTTCAAGATCAAGGAAGACCGCCATAGTGGCGTCCGAATCGCGTGTACTCATCGCTTGGGACCCTAGAGTGAGGTGGCGCAGACCACACGGAAAATAATCCGGTCGGGTGCTTTGAGGGCTTCTCCCCCGCCGAGTTCATGTAGGCATTCCGTGTCCTGGAATTCGATCGGGAGCCCTCAATACGAGCCGTCTTTTGAGGCCGGATTATAATAGGCGTCATTTGGACCGACCGGGTTGGCGGTGGCCGGCCAGACATTCTTGCCGGCGTATTCGGGCGAGAACCATTTTTTGAGATTTAGCGTGAACGAAGCCCCAGAAAGATTCCCGAAAGTTGCGATGCCGCCGGCGCCCGTGTCCGTTTGATCCTTCGCCCGCCGACCATTCCCGTGTCGTTGAGAGACGCCCTCGTGCGGTTGATTGCCGACGTCGTTGAACAAGTAGTCATTTTCGTGTTCGGGTGCTTCCCAGAGCAGGATTCCGGTCGTCCGCAGCTGTCCGAGTTTAAACCGTGAGGTGGGTGTTTTGGAATCTTGGGACGAGAAGGCGTTGGGAGCGCCGTTCCAGACGAAGCTGGTGATTTTGATACCCCGCCGCTTGTAGTCCTCCTTGGCTTTTCCGGATCCGCGTTCGGCGAAATCCTTGGGGCACGTGAGCAGATTGACAGTGCCGATGAATGGCGCGAGTTGGCCCTTCTTGAAGAACTCGACCTGATTTGTCCAGATTGCGAGGCCTTCTTTGCCATTTCCAAGAGGGATTCCGGCGCCGTGGGCCCAGTTGTCGCGCGCGTCGCCGTCACCCCAGCTCGAGTAGGGTAGATAATCCTGATTGTCGTTGGCGAACATGGTTGCGCTCAGAATGATTTGCCGGATCCCGCTGAGATCGTTGGCCAGCAGAGCTCGATCCTTGGCCTTTCCGAGGGACGGCAGAAGCATTCCAGCCAGGATCGCGATGATTGCGATAACCACGAGCAGTTCAATCAGAGTAAAGGCAGCCCGAGCAGGGCTCTGCATGGAGAAACGAAAAGAGGCATTCATCAGACATTGAAATGACTCTCCTTCCGAACCATCTTGTCCAGGATGAAATTTGTTCTGACGACTCACAATGTGACCCTGACCCAAGCGATCGAGGACCATATTCTTGGCAAGCTCGACAAGTTGGATCACATCGACCGCTGGCTGGTCGATGCGCGGGTTAACCTCGAAAAAGACCACACCGCTCATTCCCCAGCTCAGCAGTTCAAATGTGCCATCCGGCTTGGAATCCGCGGCAATGACCTATTTGCCGAGGACAAGGAGGCGGACCTCTACGCAGCCATTGATTTGACTGTCAAGAAACTGGAGCAGCAACTTCGGAAGAAACACAGCAAAGCCAAGGCGCGCACCCACAAAGTCGCCTCTCGCCAGAAGGCTCGTCTCAAAGGCGCTGCCTGACCGCGCCGTTGGCATTCGATACCACATTGCGGTCCAAACCCTCGATGCTGATCCGTGCGCGGACTGTGGTACCGGTGGTATCACCCCCGATTGAAGATGGCGCACTCGTGGTATCCGAGGGGATGATTCGGGCGGTTGGGTCGTGGCGGGACCTTCGGAATGAATGGACCGGAATGGTTGAGGATCTGGGTGAAGCGATTGTTGTGCCCGGACTCGTCAATGGCCATTGCCATCTCGACTATACGGATCTGGCGGGTCAGCTGGCACCACCGCGGGAATTCACCGACTGGATCAAGTCCATTCTGGCAGCCCGTTCATCGTGGGGATTCTCCGAGTACGCCAGCTCTTGGCTGAAGGGCGCCGATCAGCTGCGGCGATATGGTATCACCTCGGTGGCAAACGTTGAATCGACGCCCGAAATTCTAGCGCACGTAAGGGCGGCTGTTTCGCTGCGGGTTTTCTCCTTTCTCGAATTGACGGGGATTCGCAGCGGCCGCTCGGCTGCGGAGTTGGTTGGTGATGCCTTATATCTGATGGATGCATTAGACCTGAGGCGAGGTGCAATCGGGTTATCGCCCCATGCGCCGTATTCGACGCGATCCGATTTGGTGGAACGGGTCGCCCGGGAGGCCCGTCAAGAGGGATTGCGGGTCACCATGCACGTGGCGGAGTCGCTTGCGGAATTCGACATGTTTGCGTTTCGCCGTGGGCCGATGTTTGACTGGCTGAAGTCGCAGCGGGCGATGGAGGATTGTGGGGTGGGATCGCCCGTGGCGTATCTGGACCGATGGGGCCTGTTGGATACCAATCTCCTGGCGGTGCATGGCAATTACCTTTGGCGGGATGACGCACGGATTCTGGCCAGCCGAGGGGTGAGTGTCGCGCATTGTCCGCAATCCCATGCCTACTTCCGCCATCAGCGTTTCCCCTATCGCGAGCTCTTGGAGTCTGGCGTCAATGTTTGTCTCGGAACGGACAGCCTTGCCTCCACGCGTGCGTCTCCAGGCAAGCTACCGCACCTGTCCCTTTTTGACGAGCTCCACACGTTTCAGAAGGCTGAACCAGACGTGCCTCCGAAAGAGTTGCTTCGGATGGTCACAGTGAACGCCGCTCGCGCGCTGGGATGGCGAGGTCGTGCCGGGCAACTGACGCCGGGTGCCTGGGCGGATCTGGCGGTACTTCGGGAGAAATCTTCTGGGAAGCATGCAGAGGAGGCGGTTGTTAACTATCGGGGCGAAGTGGCTGCGACAATGATCGACGGTGATTGGGTCTGGCATCAACCCGATCAGGGGAAAACCTGAATGGAACCTTCTGCATCCAAGTCGGTCGTGATGATTACCGGAGCCGCTGGGGGATTGGGTGCCGTGCTGGTTGCCGCGTTTGCCGTGGCAGGCTGGCAGGTGGTTGCCGGTTGGCATCGAAAGCTTGTGCCTCTGGACTGCTCCGCGGAAGGCATCCATCCTATCCGACTGGATGTTACTGATCCTGAGTCAGTTACTAACGGATTTTTGGCGATGCGAGATCGCTTCGGCCATCTGGATGCGCTGATAAACGCCGCCGGAGTGACAGCCGATGGCTCGATTGTGAACCTGGGGGTGATCGACTGGGATTCGGTGATTGAGGTGAATCTGCGAGGGGCCGCCCGATGCTGTCAGTCAGCTCTACAGTTTTTTCCGGGTGACGCCGGCGGGCATATCGTCAATGTGGGTAGCTTAGCGGGCAAAATCGGACGGAGCGGTCAAGCCAACTACGCGGCGGCGAAGGCCGGATTGATTGGGTTTTCCAAGGCGATGGCTCGTGAAATGGGGTCGCGAAGCATCCGCATCAACGTCGTGCTTCCGGGGGTGATGGCGACGCCGATGACGGCCACGCTTTCACAGGAAGATCTAGGCCGTTTACGGGATGAGAATGTGCTCCGGTGCCTAAACGATCCGGTGGAAATCGCGCGCTTCATCGTATTTCTAGTGGGCACCCGGACTATTTCCGGGCAGGTGTTCAACCTGGACTCCCGGATTTCGCCGTGACAGACGCGAGAGGGAGTCTTCAAAAGTTGTCGTGGCAAATTCCCATGTATTCTCGCTGGCCATTGGTCTAACACTCTGCGACGTCGCAGTTCCGAATGTCCCTCTTCGATCAACAGTTGACGGCCGAGTTGGTATCCATCGAAACGGCCGGATTGCTCCGCCGCGTCCGGCGAATGGGTTCGCCCCAAGGGGTCCGAGTGATTGCGGACGGTCGTCTGTTGCGGAATTTTTCGTCCAACGACTACCTCGGGTTGGCCAATCACCCCCAATTAATCGATGCGGCAGTCGAGGCAACGAAACGGTACGGAGCGGGCTGTGGTGCTTCGCGACTTATCTGCGGTTCGATCGAGCCTCACCACGCGTTGGAGGAGGTGCTGGCGGACTTCAAAGGCACTCAGGCTGCGCTGGTGTTTTCGACGGGGTTTGCCGCGGCGCAGGGTGCGATTTGCGCACTGGTTGGACCGGGGGATGTCGTAATTCTAGACAAGCGGGTGCACGCCTGTTGTGTGGACGCAGCGGTTTTGTCGGGAGCGACCCTCCGGGTATTCGGGCACAATAATCTGGAGGATCTTGCCCGAAAACTTCAATGGGCAGACAAACGGCGGGAGGTAGCCCCAGCGCTTTCCAAGCACTCGGTGGCCCGGCGACGCCCGCGGATTCTGGTGGTAACCGAGAGCGTGTTTTCGATGGATGGCGACCTGGCTCCGCTGCGGGAGATTGTGGAACTCAAGGACCGTCATGGGGCGTGGTTGCTTCTGGACGAAGCGCATGCAACAGGGCTCTTCGGTGAACGAGGGGGGGGACTGGCGGAGGCGTTTGGGTTGTCGGGTCGGGTGGAAATTCAGATGGGCACGCTGGGAAAGGCTCTGGGCGCTTCGGGCGGATATATCGCGGGTTCTCGGGTGCTGATTGACGTGCTGATTAATCGCGCCCGAAGTTTCATTTTTTCGACGGCACCGGTCCCGGCTGCTGCGGCGGCCGGGAGGGCGGGAGTCGAACTCGCGGCGTCTGGGATGGGCCGCGAGTTGTCCGCGCGCTTGTGGGCGGTGGTAGATCTTCTGAAGAATCGGCTGATCCAAGCGGGCTGGCCGCCCGGGCTGGTGCAAAGCCCTATCCTGCCGGTTCCCGTTGGGGATGAGGCCGCGGCGGTATGCCTCGCCGACCATCTGCGGGATCACGGATTCCTGGTGCCAGCGATCCGTTATCCTACGGTGTCCCGGGGTTCGGCTCGGCTGCGAGTCACGGCGAGTGCTATTCATTCGGCGGAAGATGTCGCCGATGTGGCGGCCGTTCTCGGCAGATGGAAGGCCAATCAAATTGTATGAAACCAGCCGGTCGAATTGCGCGCACCGGGAAAATTGCCCGCCAGCTCGCCCGCCTCGATCGGGCCTTTGTTTGGCACCCCTTCACTCAAATGCGGGATTGGTTGCAGAAAGACCCCATCGTACTCGTTGCCGGAAAGGGCGCCGTTTTGTGGGACTCGCATGGCAACGAGTACCTCGATGCCAATTCCTCAATCTGGACCAATCTTCACGGACACAATCACCCGCGAATCAACAAGGCGATCCGTCGCCAGTTGTCGCAGGTCGCGCATACGTCGATGCTGGGCTTCGCCAATGAGCCGGCGAGCCGGCTGGCGGGACGGCTTGTCACGCTCGCGGCGGGTCCCAGGGGGAAATCGGGGAAACGGGGTACGCGAGCCAACACGCTCACAGGCCCGAAACTGACCCGGGTTTTTTATTCCGACGACGGATCTACCGCCGTGGAAACAGCGCTCAAGCTTTCGTATGAGTATTCCCGCCGAACCGGCGGGCATCGGCCCCGTTTCTTGGGTCTCGAAGGGGCCTATCACGGCGATACAGTCGGGGCTGTCAGCCTGGGCCACATTGATCGATTTCACCGTGCGTATTCTGGCCTCCTTTTTTCCTCGGATGCGGTGATGGCTCCCTATTGCTACCGCTGTCCTTACAACCGAGCCAAGCCCGAGAGGGCAGATGCCAGGGACACCAGGCGATGCGGGTGGGAATGTCTTGATGCGTTGCAACGAAGGCTCGATTCAGCTCGGAAAAGGGACCGACCGTATACGGCGTTTGTTGTTGAGCCGGGTGTTCAGGGAGCCGCGGGGATGATTCCACAACCGGACGGATGGTTGTCGCAGGCGATGGAGCGGGTCCGGAGCCACGGCGCTATGGTCATTGCGGATGAGGTTATGACCGCCTTTGGGAGGACAGTGGGAGGTCGCGAATTTGTCCGTGAGACTTGCGGGGGTGATCTGCCACTTTTTGGGACTCATCAAGCGGGCGTGCAGGCCGATTTTCTGTGTCTGGCAAAGGGACTCACCGGTGGCTATCTGCCCATGGCGGCGACGTTGACTTCGGATGCTATTTTTGGAGCTTTTCTGGGTGATTACGAGGATTTCAAGACATTTTTCCATGGGCACAGCTACACGGGGAATGCGTTGGGTGCCGCGGCTTCGGAGGCGAACCTGGATTTGCTGACAGAGGCCGCTTCGAGCCGCCGTCGTTTGGAGTTGGCTCGGGTTTTTGGGGCATCCCTGCAGGCACTGTGGAGCAGCAGCTGGGTCGGGGATATTCGGCAAGTGGGTTTGGTCGCTGGAATTGAACTCGTTCGAGACTGGCGAACCCGTGCTCCGTTCCCCCTCCGAGAGCGTGCGGGGATTCGTGTATGCGACGCCATGGCACGGCGGGGGGTATTGACTCGTCCTATAGGGAACGTCGTGGTTCTAATGCCGCCCTATTGCACATCGGACCGTCAAGTGCGGCGAATGGTGGAGGTTTTGAATGAGGCCATTGTGGAGGTTTTTGGACGGCGCGTTCTGTAAGCTTCTGGATTCCTGGGCCTATCTTTC
Organism: Pedosphaera sp.; assembly: GCA_009695205.1. Lineage (GTDB taxonomy): Bacteria > Verrucomicrobiota > Verrucomicrobiia > Limisphaerales > UBA9464 > SIBK01. The sequence continues at coordinate 16,409 of SIBK01000013.1, forward strand.
CCCTCGCTTCAGCAGCACCGTCTTCTCAACATCGTTGGATGATTCGCCCCCTGGACGCGGGACTGTTAGTGGTAATCGAAGGGATCGATGGAACTGGGAAATCGACCCTTGCCCGTCGGCTCGCTGAAAAACTGGAACAGTCGGGCGAAAATGTTGTACTCAGCGGCGAACCCACCCAGGGCCCCTTTGGTAGGCGGCTTCGAGATTCGGCGAATACCGGCCGCCTTGCTCCCGCAGAAGAATTGGAGTTATTCGTGGCAGATCGGCGGGAGCATGTCGAAGGCCTGATCCTCCCGAGCTTGAAAAAAGGGAAGCTGATGATCCTGGACCGGTACTACTTTTCCACCGCTGCGTATCAGGGAGCCCGGGGTACGGATTGGCGCCACATTCTCGATGAGAATGAACAGTTTGCTCCAAATCCAGACCTTCTTATATTCTTGGATCTATCTGTGGAAGAATCACTTAAGAGAATCGGAAAACGAGGTGGGACGGCTGATTCTTTTGAGCAGGCGGGAGCCTTGGAGCGGGTTCGCGACATCTACCATTCGCTTCTGGCAAAGCGGTTGGGAACCGTCTGGCTGAATGCTCAGGAGCCGGCGGATGTGGTTTTGGATCGGGCAATCCGTGAGGTTGTCCAGATTCGTGGCGGGATTACCCCCTCGGAATTGCATCTTGACGGATGTGCCAGGAAAAAACTAAGTTCCGGCGCGTAAATCTTGAAGCCGGCTTGGCTGGCGCGAGAAGTCGGACCCGACAGAGTGCCGACTTTTTTGTTACCCCAAAAGGGTCGTAGAATGGGTCGGATGAGTCAATTTGCAGTTGGTAATCGCGGGTGGTTGATCGCGGGTGGTTGATCGCGGGTGGTTGATCGCGGGTGGTTGATCGCGGGTGGTTGATCGCGGGTGGTTGATCGCGGGTGGTTGATCGCGGGTGGTTGATCGCGGGTGGTTGATCGCGGGTGGTTAATCGCAGTTGGTAAACGCGGGTCGTTATGAACGCAGAATTTCTCGCAGTTGTTGAATATTGGGAAAAAGAAAAGGGCATCAGCAAGGCCACCTTGCTGGCTGCCGTGCAGGAGGCATTGGTGTCGGCGGCGAAGAAGGCGGTCGGTCCGGCCCGAGAACTCCGATGTTCCATTGACCCTCGGTCGGGAGACATCAAGGCTTTTGCGAAATTGATCGTGACCGACCGAGTGGTATCGAAGCACGACCAAATCTCCGTATTTGATGCCCGCCGCCACATGCCGGACGCAAAGGTGGGTGATGAATTGGAGGTCGAGGTGACGCCTGCGGGTTTTGGGCGGATTGCATCTCAGTATGCGAAGCAGGCCCTCATGCAGCAGATCCGTCGCGCGGAGAAGGATCTCATATTGACTGAGTTTAAGGATCGGGTTGGGGAAATAGTGAGTGGAACGGTGCGGCGATTCGACCGTTCGGACGTGGTTGTGGATCTTGGGAAATTTGAAGCGTTGATGCCTAATCGGGAGCGTGTTCCCACCGAGGAATACCAGGTCGGAGACCGTATCCGCGCGTATGTCAAGGCAGTGGAGACAACGATCCACGGCCCAGAGATCATACTTTCGCGGGCGGATCCGCAGTTCGTCATCAAGCTTTTCGAGGTGGAAGTATCGGAAATTAGTGATGGAACTATCGAAGTGCGCGGAATTGCGCGCGAACCCGGCTTTCGAACCAAGCTCGCGGTATTCTCTCGCGACTCCAAGGTAGACCCCGTGGGTGCGTGCGTGGGTCTCCGTGGGCAGAGGGTGAAAAACATCGTCCGAGAACTCAATAATGAGAAGGTGGATATTTTCCCATGGTCGGCGGATATCCGCACTTACGTGACCAACGCTCTCGCGCCGGCACGACCCAAATCATTCCAAATCGACGAGGCCAACCGACGGATGTTGATACTGACCGCGCCCGAAAACCTCTCGCTCGCAATTGGCAAGCGAGGACAGAACACCCGCCTCACTGAAAAGCTGACCGGCTGGCGGATTAGCGTCGAAGCCGAGTCCGTTCCGGTGAATGGATTCGATGAGAAAGTGGCCCGGGCAGTGCTGGAGTTTTCGTCCGTTCCCGGTTTCGCCCCCGAGCAGGCGACCACGCTCGTGAATGTGGGATTCCACAGCCTTGAAGATTTGCTGCAGGTGGAGGAGGCGGACCTGGCGGCAATTCCTGAGATCGGCGCCCAGGCGGGCGCGATTTTGGAAGCCGCCCGGGTTGAGCAAGCCCGGCGGGTTTCCGCCGTCTCCGCAACCTAGCCCCATTGTTTTCCGGTGTTCCGACGGACCTGTGGCCTGTCGGTGTCGCCGGATAGTCCGTAGCCGAAAGCATTCATGCCCGTCCGCATTTACGACATCGCCAAGAGACTCGGATTGGAGAGCAAGTTCGTGCTCGCCAAAGCCAAGGAACTGGGCATAACCGCCGCCAAGGTGCCGTCGAGTTCTCTCGACAAAATCACCGCCGAATATCTGGAGCAGCAGATGGCTCCATTCGCTCCGCCCCCACCCCCGCTTCCGGCGACCGAGCCTCCGCCCGTAGTCATCTTTGCGCCCACTCCAGCGCCGGCGTCGACGCCCTCTCCCTCTCCGTCCGAGGCGTTGCTTGAGGTTCCGCATGTGGAAGAGGTTCGCCATCATCCTCCGCCCCACTCTGCCGAATTCCCCAGAGAAGATGCTGCACCGATGTTCGAGCCAACGATTTTGATAATTGGTGCGGAGCCTGTCGCGCCAGCCGCACCGTCACCGGTAGATTCAATTCTTGCCGAACCCGCCGAACCCGCAGTTCCGGACGAGCCGGTCGCCCCTGCCACGCCTGCCCAACCGCCCCACCCGCAGTTGGGCGAAAAGGTTGGGTTCATTAATTTAGGCAACCTCGGCCGGCGTACTGCCGGCGGCGATGTCCGTGCGCGGGATGAACGCAAGGTCGTTACGCCGCCACCCACTCAGCGTGGCGGTCCTCCCCAGCGCGGCGGCTTTCCTCAGCGCGGTGGTTTTCCTCAGCGTGGTGGTTTTCCTCAACGTGGCGGCCCTCCTCAGCGTGGCGGCCCTCCTCAGCGTGGTGCTTTTCCCCAACGTCCTCCGCTCGGCCCGGCACCCAAGCCGACCCCAGCCCGACCTCAACTGGCGGCCGATGCGCCGTCGATTCTTATCCGCCCACCCATCGTCGTCCGTGAGCTCGCGGAAAAGATGGGAAAAAAGCCGTTCCAGGTCATTGCCGACCTGATGCAGATGGGCGTTTTTGCCACCGTCACCCAAACCATCGACACCGAGGTCGCGATCAAGCTGTGCGCCAAGCACGGGATTAAGTTTGAAACGGAGAAGCGCGACAAAGCGGCGCACACCGTCAACCTTCCCAAGGAAGTCAAGGTTGAGCTCGATCAGGAGGACTGCCCCGAGTCCCTAAAACCACGGCCGCCAGTGATCACCATCATGGGCCACGTCGACCATGGCAAAACATCGCTCCTCGACGTCATCCGCAAGGCCAATGTGGCCGGAGGAGAAGCCGGTGGTATCACGCAGCACATCGGTGCCTACACCATCGCATACCCGCATCCGAACCGGAAGGAGGAGCTTATGCAGCTCACTTTCCTCGACACCCCTGGTCATGCTGCGTTCAGCGCCATGCGGGCACGTGGTGCCAACGTGACGGACATCGTTGTTCTCGTGGTGGCGGCCAACGACGGCGTCATGCCCCAGACCCTGGAGGCGTTGTCGCATGCCAAAGCTGCACGCGTGCCAATTATCGTGGCGGTCAATAAGTGTGATCACCCGAATGCTAATCCGATGAAGGTGCGCCAGCAGCTTCAGGACAAGGGGTTGGTTCCGGATGACTGGGGAGGGGACACACTGTACGTGGATTGCTCGGCGATCACCAAGGCGGGAATCGACAAACTGATCGATTCCATCCTGCTGCAAGCGGAGTTGCTCGAGCTGAAGGCCAATCCAGACCGCCATGCAAAGGGCAATGTGATCGAATCGGGTATCGAAGCCGGCGGCCCTGTGGCCACGGTGCTGGTGCGGAAAGGAACGCTCCGCGTGGGCGACGTGGTCCTCTGCGGCAACCACTACGGCAAGGTTAGGGCGATGATGGATGAAGACGGCCTCCGGTTAAAGGTGGCTACCCCTTCGGTGGCGGTACGGGTGCTCGGACTCAACGGCGTACCCGCGGCAGGCTCGGAGTTCAGTGCCGTCGAAAGTGACCGGGCCGCCCGCGATCTCGCCGAGGACCGAGCGCACGAGCGCAAGAGGGCCGAGTTGGAAGGCCTGCGCCCCAAACGGCAGACGCTTGAAGATATTTTCGGTCAGATCAGCGACCTATCGGCGAAATCCCTCAAAGTAATCGTCAAGGCGGATACCCAGGGAAGCGTTGAGGCCATCTGCGACGCATTGCAGAAAATCGAAAACACCAAAGTGGCCCTGGCGTTGATTCATAGCGCCGTGGGCGCCATTAGCGAACACGACGTTCAACTCGCGAGTTCTTCCGATGCGGTCATTCTGGGATTTCATACACGCGTCGATTCCAGCGCCGCGGAAACAGCGAAGCGCGAGGGGGTGCAGATCAAACTATATTCTATCATCTACGAATTGATCGATCAGGTCCGAGAGGCGATGGCTGGGCTGCTGGATCCGCTGCTGAAGGAAACGGTTGTTGGCTCTGCCGAGGTGCGGAAAATATTCGCTCTGTCCAAGGGTGGCAATGTCGCCGGCTGCGCCGTCACTGCCGGGCGGTTGATTCGGGGCAAGATGAGGATTCGCCGCCGTGGTAATCTCATTTACGAAGGCGTTTCTCTCACATTGAAGCGGTTTCAGGACGAGGTTAACGAGGTGCGCGCGGGCATGGAGTGCGGTGTTCGGTTGGACGGGTTTGATGATATCCAGGAGGGCGATGTCATTGAGTGTTACTCCGTCGAAAAGGTGGCCCAAAAACTCTGACCGCGTCTCGTTCTAGAGATTAACTTGATTGCTGGAATGCAGCTAAATCGCCGCCAGGAACGGGTTGCAAAACTCCTTAAACGGGAAGTCGGGGAAATCCTCCGACGAGAACTCGCCTTGGACGAGGTGGGTCTGCTGACGGTGAACCAAGTGGGGGTTGCCAGCGACCTGAAATCGGCAACTGTATTTCTCGGATTCGTCGGCACCCGACCCCAGCGGGCGGCTGCCCCGGAAAAACTCGAAGCACGAGCCGCTCGAATCCGCATGATGCTAGGGTCGGCGATCCGTCTGAAATTTACACCTGTGTTGAAGTTTGTTCTCGACGACTCCATTCAGGAGGCTAGTCGTGTGCTACAGATCCTGGATGAGATCGAGCGCAACGTCCCGGCAGTGGAGTCGGAAAAATGAATACCCCATACGAGCGATCTGCACCGGACAACCACGGGGCTAACCCCTGCCGGCGTTCCACGACGACGAACACCTACGCCCCCTGGACCTCCGAGTGAAGGACTGCCCCAAAATCGTGGAACAGATTATCGCGGCTTTGAATGAAGCCCAGACAGTCTGTGTGGTGGGACATATCCGGCCCGATGGCGATTGTATCGGGAGCCAGCTCGGACTGGCGCTGGCCCTGGAAGGTGAAGGCAAGCAGGTCACCGTGTGGAATGAAGATCCGGTGCCCGACAAGCTCCGGTTTCTCGATCCGGAAAAGAGGGTAAGAAAACCCGTCGCTGGAGATCGGTTTGATGTGGTGGTCGCGACCGATTGTGCGAGCTTCGAACGGCTGGGTAGGGTGGCCGAGTACGTTGGGCGGCGCGGGATGTTCATAAACATCGACCACCATGCCTCCAATACCCGGTACGCAGATCTGAATTGGGTGTCTCCGAAGGAGCCCTCCAGCGGCGAGCTAATCTTCGACCTTTGTCGCTGGGCTCGATGGAAGATTACCCCTCCGATTGCTAATTGCCTTTTTACCGCGATCAGCACCGATACCGGGAGTTTTCAATACCCGAGCACGACCCCCGACACACTTGACACGGCAGCCCGGTTGGTTGAGAAGGGAGCAGACCTGGGTGAAATCTGCCAGCAGGTATATCAGAGCTTCCCTATGACCCGGGTGAAATTGCTTCGGCATGTATACAGCACCTTCCGGATGACGCACGGCGATCAGACGGCTTATTTCTGGCTTCGCAAACGGGACTATTCACGTGCCGGGGCGGCTACGGAGGAGAGCGAGGGGTTGATCGACCATATCCGGGCCATTGAAGGCGTGGTGATTGCCGTTGTCTTTGAAGAGATCGACGAGGAAATAACCCGCATCAGCTGGCGCTCAAAGAACTCGGTCGTGGATGTCAATGAGATCGCCCGCCTTTTCGGCGGCGGCGGACACAAAGCGGCAGCCGGGGCCCGTGTTTCAGGCAAGCCGCTCGGCGTTCAGCGGCGGGTCCTTGGGGCCATACGCAAATCCCTGGCGAAGGCTTAGGCCGACGAGCGGTTGGGGTGAACAGCCATTCCAGCACTGGGAATACGCTACGGCGGACTCCAGCAAGTCGGAGGGCTCATGTCTGTATTCCTCAAAATGCGCAGCCCGGCAAGACGGATTTAGACGTGGAGATTACCTAGTCAATCATTTCCCCCTTTCCTTTGTCTGGCTAATCTGGTGTATCTTCCTCCTTGTCAGCATAGTTCTTTTGAGAGGGGAACACTTTGTGGGCTTTGTGTTAAGGCGAGTGGGAGCGATGCTGTTGGATTTTTCTCATGGCGAATGCGAATGCGATTTCGAATCAACTCCTGACTGGAGAAAGGGAAAGCTTTGTCACGTGTCGCAACAGCCAGGGTGGCGTGGTGCGGGCGACAGCAGTGAGGTTGACCCGGTTTACGGCGGTCTTCGAAGTATACAATCCGTACAGCATCCTCCAGTTGTCTGAGGTTCTCAGTGAATTTCGGATTATTATCGCGGATCGGTGTGTTTATGCGGGTCGCGCGGTCGTCAGTAACTTGGTTAACACCGGTATCATGGTGTTGTGCGAGGCGACGCTCGATGAATCTTGGCTGGACGTTGATGTTTTCTCGCCAATCACGCAACCGGACCGGCTGCGTCAGGAGTTCGAAAATTTCATTTCCGAGTGGCGGAAGACCCGGGCGGTAACTCCGGAATTTAAGGTGGCTGTCGCGGATTTTCAGACGTTGCTGATGGATCTAAGGGGATTCCTGGATCAGGTCGAGCTTGGAGTCCGATCGGAGCCGATGGGCACGCGGGCGGATATGGAGCGGACAGTTCTCCGTGAACTGGAAGGTCAGATTCTTCCGGAGGTGGACGGATGGTTGGGACGATTTGATGTGGCCGCGGGCCTGGTGGAAGACGATGTGCGGCCCGCCCACCGCGCCTATGCCCGGCGCCAGCTGCACCCGCTGGTGATGTGTTCGCCGTTCGTGTATCGAACTTTTCACAAACCCTTGGGCTATGCGGGTGACTACGAAGTGGTGAACATGATCCTGCGGGATCCCCATGAGGGTGCGACGATGTTTGCCAAGATGGTGAACGTGTTTTTCCTCCTGGGCCCACCGGCAATCGCCCACCGGAACCGAATACAACTGATGAAGCAGCGGCTGGTTGATGAAACGCGCCGCGTGGCGGCTGCGGGCCGCCGGATCAAGATTCTCAACCTGGGGTGTGGACCTGCCCGCGAGGTCGAGGAATTCATGATGGAAGAGGCGTTGTCCGACGGGGCGGACTTCCATCTGCTCGACTTTAACCCACAGACGCTTGAGTACACCCGCAATGTGCTGACACAGGCGCGGGTGAAATTTGGCCGGAATACAAACCTGGTCTTTGAGGAAAAGTCGATTAACCAGCTCCTCAAAGAGGCCATCCGCCCTGAGACAGTCGTGCAGAAGGGAGCTTACGATCTCGTTTATTGTGCGGGGCTGTTTGATTATGTCTCCGACCGTGTTTGCAAACGGCTTAGCGATCTCTTCTTCGAATATCTGGCTCCCGGAGGCCTAATGCTGCTCACCAACGTGCACGCGGGACGTCCCTTTCGCCAGCTCATGGATTTTGTTTTGGAGTGGCACCTGAATTATCGCGACGCCGAGCAGATGAAATACCTTCTGCCTCCATCCAAAGTTCCGCTGGAATTTGAAGTGCGGGCGGACTCGACTGGCGTGAATGTTTTCCTTGAGGTTCGCAAGCAAAAGCCTGTCTGACCATGGTGGCCACGGACTTCGATATCCGGTTAGCCTATGCCGATTATGATCGGCAGATTGGTTTAGGACGCATTCGTGTCGGGGTCTGGCTGGCGATGATCCTCCTACCCGTGGGGGCAATCGCGGATATCTTCGTGTATCCAACGCATGTTGCGATGTTTTTTCCGATTCGCTGTGCAGCGGCTGCCTTGATGTCGCCGTTCCTCTTGTTGATTCGAACGGATTGGGGACAGCGAAATTACCGCGCACTGGGTGTCGTCCTCGCAATGTGTCCGGCCTTGTGCATGATCGTCCTCATCGCCCTGGCAGATGGAGCGCCCTCGACCTACTACGCCGGACTCAATCTCGTCCTGCTCACGATTGGGCTCGTCCTTCGCTGGACTTTGATCGAGAGCCTCATCGGCTTCACGATCGTCATCTTGCTTTACGCGGCTGTCTGCTGGACGCCTCCGGGCGCAGTTCAGTTCAAATTCTTCTTCAACAACCTCTACTTCCTCGTCCTCACCGGCTCCATCGTGGTTACGGGCAACCATCTACAGAGCCAATTGCGCTTCCGGGAGTTTGCCTCAAATCACCAGTTGGACCTAAGCCGCCGCGAGTTGGAAAAATCCAACAAACGGCTCATGGAATTGGATGAACTGAAGGGGCGTTTTTTCGCAAACGTCAGTCACGAACTCCGAACTCCGCTCACTCTGCTGATCGCCCCCCTGGAATCTCTTCGCACCCGCATCGGCGCTTCCGTGGACGCCCAGTCGCGCGACTGGCTCGACATCATGTACGGAAACGGAATGAGGTTGCTGAAACTCATCAATGACCTCCTGGACCTCGTTCGCCTCGATACCGGACGTCTTCAACTCGACGTGGTCCCGATCGTGCCAGGAGATTTTTTTCGCGGATTGCTCAACTCGGTGAAATCTGCAGCGCAGGAAAAGGGAATTAAGTTGGATTGCGACGTGGAATCGAGTCTGCCCGTCATTTATGCGGACCTCGATAAGATGGAGAAGGTTTTCCTGAACTTGCTTTTTAATTCCGTCAAATTTACCCCGGCAGGAGGTTCCATACGAATTCTGGCTCGGGCAGAGGGTGACCACGCCGTCATTCAAGTGATCGATACCGGAATGGGCGTAACTGCGGAGAATGCGCCGCACATCTTCAATCGCTTCTGGCAGGCGGATACTTCCGCGAATCGGAAATTTCAGGGAACAGGAATCGGCCTTGCGCTGGTTAAGGAACTCGTTGAAGCCCACCATGGAACCGTCGAAGTGCGCAGCCAGCCGGGAGCCGGTACCACAATGGTTGTCACGATTCCAATCGGAACGGCCAAAAAGTCCACGACAAGGACGTCAGAATTCCCGGGGACAACGTCTCCAGGGACAGAGGTTGCCGCGAACGGGGCCGCTGTGGCACCCGGCCCGGAGATCATTGCCCATGCGTCTTCCGCGTCGGGTGAAGACGTCCGGGATGGCATTGGACATGAGGGGGGCGAGCCGGAAAATGCGTGGATGGTAAGTCTCTACCAACGTGCGCGCCTCTTCAGCGGTATACCGCAAGCGCGTGATGCGCTCCGCGTGCAGATGCCGGTCGGTACGCGAAAAAGAGCGCGCCTGCTGATTGCCGAGGATGAAGCCGACATGCTTCGGTTCCTTAAGTCCCAACTGGATGATCAATACGAGGTGATTGAGGCTGTGGACGGAGACCAAGCGGTTACCTTGGCCACACAGTATCTGCCCGAGGTGATTCTCTGTGATATGATGCTACCGGAAAAGGACGGTCTTCAGGTTTGCCGCGAACTGCGTGCGCGCACCTCAACGAAAGCATTGCCACTTCTGATGTTGACAGCGCGCGCCGACGACGAAACCAAGCTCCAGGCACTTGCGGCGGGTGCCAATGATTTTCTGACTAAGCCGTTTTCGTCGACGGAATTGCGGCTTCGGATCAAAAATCTGGTGGAAACCCACAAGCTGCAGCAGCAGTTGGAGTGGCAAAATCAGAAGCTCGAGGCGACGAACGAGGATCTGAAGGACGCGCTGGAAGAACTTAAGTCCACCGAAGTGCAGCTTGTGCAGGGGGAAAAAATGGCTTCCCTTGGTCGCTTGAGCGCTGGAATCATCCACGAGATTAATAACCCTCTCAATTTTGCGCGAACTGGCCTTCATTTGCTCTCCCGACAAGCGCGGCACATTCCTAAATCGGAACGTGTAGATTACGATGAGACGATCAAGGACATCCAGGATGGCATCACGCGCGTCGCGGGAATTGTGTCTGACCTGCGCGGCTTTACCCACCCTCACGGTGGGGGGACTGAAGATGTTGATGTAAGGTCATGTGTTGATGCGGCCCTCCGGTTCCTCGTGGCAGAATTGAAGGATCGGGTGACGGTTTCGATCGATATTCCTGCGGGGATGACATTACGATCGGATCGGAATAAGCTGATACAGGTGTTCAATAACCTCCTTCAAAATTCGTCAGATGCCTTGAAGCCTCGCGAAGTCACGGAAGATGGCGAACCTGCCCGGATCAAAATCACGGGCGAAGAAGCCGCAGATGGAAGACGATTTCTCCGATTTTGGGACAATGGCTCGGGAATTTCAGCCAGCAATCTGGGGAAAGTGTTCGACCCGTTCTTCACCACCAAGGATGTGGGTGACGGCACGGGCCTTGGATTGAGCATCACCTATCGAATCGTTCGCGAAGCGGGAGGGCATATTACGGTGCAGAGTGAGGAAGGTCGTTTCTGCGAATTTTCATTGGAGTTTGGAGCTTCTGTACCAGAAAAATCACCCGAAAAATCACCCAAAACTGAAGCCTAATTAGCCAGCGACATAAGAGATTATTTCTATGGAAAACTTCTACGATTACAAACGGTTCGCGGTGCTTTATGTCGACGACGAAGAAATGTCGCTGAAGTACTTTTCCCGCGCATTCAGCGAGTCCTTTCGCATCCTCACAGCCTCGACCGCTGAAGAGGGCTACGCGATATTGGAAAAACACGGAGATGAAATTGGCGTCATCATGTCCGACCAGCGGATGCCGGGGATGAAGGGGGTCCAGTTCCTCGAGAAGACGCGTCAGTTGCAGCCGCGCATCATCCGCATCCTCGCCACCGCATTCTCCGATCTGGATGCGGCGATCGATTCGGTCAATACGGGTGCCATTTACAAATACATCACCAAGCCCTGGGATGTTCCCGCCCTGGAAATGACCCTGAAGCGGGGACTTGAATTCTTCCTGGTGCAGAGGGAACGCGACACATTGATGCGCGAAAAGTTGTCTGCATTGCATGGACTGGTGGTGACAGACCGAGTTCTAAGTTTGGGTGTTCTGGCCTCGGGGTTGAGCCATCTTGTGCGAAACGGTATGGCCGCAGTGAATGCGTTCCTTGAACTGGCACCCGATCGATTGACACGCGATAACATCGACTTAGTGCAACTGCGCAATCCGCAGCTTTGGCGGGAGTTCCACCGACAGGTCCAAAATCGGGTCAAGTTGTCGATCGACCTGTTGGATGATCCCAGCCGTTCCGAACCGCGCCCGACATTCCGATTTGATTCCAAATTGTCGGTAACGAATGTGATTCAGGAGGCGATTGAAAGTTGTAAAGAAGATCTTCGCGCCCGTGCCATCACGGCGCAGATTGATCCGGGCGGTGAGGCCGTGACCCTGACAGCGGATGGCGTGAAGTTCCACCGCTTGTTCAAACATCTGTTGAGGGTCGAACTGATGCACCTCCCGGATGGTTCTCAGATCCGCTTTGCGGTGAATTCGGTTGGAACGGAGATCAAAGTCCAGCTTACGGACAACGGCTCCGGACTTCCTCAGGATGCGATCCTATCACTCTTTGATCCACTGCATCCAAATCAGGGCAAGAAGCAGGAACTTGGTATTTATCTCCTGGCCTGCTATTTCATCGTTTATCATCACGGCGGTCGCCTTGCGGTGCCGACGGGTGAGAAATCGGGTTGTTTCCAGATTTCGTTTCCCCTCACGCCGATTATTTCATCAGCTGACAGTGACAGCGAGACCTTCATCGTGTCGGCGATGAGTAATGAGCGGCTCTGGGAAAAGCTATTGCCGCAGGGGTAAGAACGCGCCTCAACCAAGAAGCATCGCCCCGTAGTCGCGGACGGGAGTCCGCGCAAATCTCATCCCAGCAGCGGTTCATGGCTTCAACTCGCGTCCAAATTCGGAGGTTTTCCCTCTCCACGAACCGTCCGGTCGTAGTCGCGGACGGGAGTCCGCGCAATCCTCGTCCCTGCGTTGGTTCAGGGTCCCAACGCGCGTCAATTTTTTTGGATTCGCGCCTTAACATTCTGGGCATTGGATAGAGCTTCGACGACGGTCCATGCCCCTGGGTACTAGGCATAGAGGTAACCCGGCGGCTAGATATCGCAGACGTTCAAGTTGTCCCTGCGCGCGCGTTAGCAAGGTTCTCTTTCCGTTGGCTAAGGCTTCGGAAGAATTCAAAGCCTTCCCGACATCGCCGGACAAAAATGGATTTGTCCTCGAGCATGGTCTTAATGATCCGAAGGATTGGACCCGACCGCAAATAGTACCGCCGATAGAACCGGTCTACGGATTCAAAGATTTCCTCCTTGGAAAGACCGGGATACTCAAGGGTGCTTTGTTGAAAGCCATCCTCGTGGACAATATCGGTTTTGTCTTTCTTGGCGAACCATCCATTTTGTCGGGCCATTTCGTAAAGTTCTGTTCCCGGATAGGGAGCTGCCAGGGACACCTGAAGGCTGAAGACATCCAGTTCCTGGGCAAATCGCATCGTCTCCTCAATCGTCTCCTTGGTTTCCACCGGTAGCCCAAGAATGAACGTGCCGTGGATCACCACTCCGGCCTTCTGACAGGCTTTGGTGAACCGTCGCATCTCGTCGGTGGTGACACCCTTCTTGATCCGCTTGAGTGTCTCGTCGTTACCGGATTCGTATCCGACCAGGAATAATCTCAGGCCTGCATCTTTGAAAAACCGGATGCTGTCATACTCAAGGTTGGCTCGACTGTTGCAAGACCACGGAACCCCGAGCGAGGTGAGCTTCTTTGCGATGTCCCGAGCTCGCGGGAGATTCGCAGTAAAGGTGTCGTCGTCGAAGAAAAACTCCTTCACTTTGGGAAACAGTTTCTTCATGTACGCCATCTCGGCCGCCACGTTGTCTGCCGAGCGCACCCTGTATTTGTGCCCACCAATGGTCTGTGGCCAAAGGCAAAATGTGCATTGGGCCGGGCACCCGCGCCCGGTGTACATCGAAATATAGGGATGCAGGAGGTAACCGATGAAATATTTCTCAATATCCAGATCCCGCTTATAGGTGTCCGCCACCCAGGGAAGAACATCCATGTTGGTGATCAGTTCCCGCTCCGGATTATGGATAATCCTCCCGTCCTTCCTAAAACTCAAACCGGCGACCGTTTCAAGAGGACGCCCTTCGCAAACTTCTTTACAGGTAAAATCGAACTCCTTGCGACCCACCCAGTCGATCGCGGGGGATACCTTCAACGTCTCGGTCGGCAGGACCGCGGCATGGGCCCCGACGAATCCTATCGTCGTGCCCGGTCGCCGTGCTTTGATGGTTTCCGCAATCTTGCTGTCATTTTTCAACGTCGGAGTCGACGTGTTAATAATGACGTGATCGTAATCGTCCGCGATTCGGAGGCACGCATCCACCCTGATATCATGCGGCGGGCAGTCCAGTAACCGGGAGTTCGGGACGAGTGCGGCGGGTTGGGCCAACCAGGTGGGATACCAGTAGCTTGTCACCTCCCGCTTGGCTTGGTAACGGGCACCTGCACCCCCGTCGAAACCATCGAAGGAAGGGGGTGAAAGAAACAACGATTTACTCATTAGATTGTCGGTTTATCGGCTCTCGAACGTCGAGAGCCCCGAAAAGATGGAGGGCGGGAAGGCGGTGACGCGAATAGCAAGCACGCGGCTCGTACTGTCTCCAAAGCTCAAAGCCGCCTCGTCGAGGAGATCTTCTCCAGAAGTTCCTCGCGTTGAGACGTGTCTCTATCGCTGTTGCCAGTCCCACACCCGCCCCCGGTCGATGGCATTTCCGCGTGAGTCTCGTGAGTCATGTGTTCGGTGGCCAGTGCGTTTCCCCCGCGGGCGTACGCAGATTTCCGACCTCCCAATTCCTGGTTCACGGCCGCCTTCGCCTCGGCGAGATGCCCCTTTCCGATCGAAACCCCGGTGAAAGCTTTGACTTCGTTCCCGTGCGTGTACCGTTTCGGGCGGGCACCGAAGTTATATTTCATGTTCTTCCAATTATCGCCTCGTTGGTAGTTCGTTCCGAGGGCTCCACTTGGATCGTAGCCGCAATGGACCATGCAGTTCTCGCATCGTGGATCTCGTGCCACCCCATCGACCACCCCGTACTTCTCCCAGTTTACCTTGGATAACATTTCACCGTACGAAGGGTAGTGGCCGTCGGTCATCAGGTAGCAGGGAGCCTTCCAGCCCCGGACATTGTATGTCGGAATCGCCCATGCCGTGCACGTCAACTCCCGCTTACCCGCAAGGAACTCCTGGTATACGGGGGTGCCAAAAATCGTGAACGCTTTTCCCCATCGCTCGATGTCTTTGAACTTATCACGCGTCATTTCGCGGGTCAGAAAGAATGCCTTTGGATCCTTGCCCAGCCGTTTCACCATGTCCTTCTTCGCGGCGTCGTAGTCGTACCCCGGCGAAATGGTGTGTCCATCCACGTTCAGCCAGCTGAGGTATTTGAACATCTCCTCAAGTTCCTTGACGTCGGTCTCCTTATAAACCGTCGTGTTGGTAGCCACCTGGAACCCGAGAATCTTCGCCATCCGGATTGCCGCGATGCATTCCTTAAAAACGCCTTCCCGCTCCACGATGAGGTCATGGGTGTATTCCAGGCCATCCACATGTACATTCCAGTACATCCACCTCGACGGACGGATCGTCGCCTTCTCACGCGCGGCACCATCCGCATTTCGGATCTGTTGCGCCTCCTTTTCCGAAACCAAATCCTCGGTGACCAGCTGGCCAAGATAACGTTCCATGGCTGCTGTCCAATTTGCCGCCATGTATTCGCGCATCTTTTTCCGCATAAACATGCCGTTCGTGCATATGTAAATAATCCGGCCCTGCTCGCGGAGACCGTCGACGAGCGCCTCAATATGGGGATAGATGAGCGGTTCCCCGCCGCAGATGGACACCATCGGAGCTTCGCATTCCACTGCGGCGGCGAGGCATTGATCGAGGGGTACCATGTCCTTCAGGCTGGTGGAGTACTCGCGGATGCGGCCGCATCCGGTGCAGGTGAGGTTGCACGTGTGTAGCGGCTCCAGCTGCAGGACCATCGCGAACTTCGGGGTCCGCAGAACCTTGTGCTTGATTATGTGACTGGCGATCTTGGTCGTCAGGGCAAGGGGAAAACGCATGATGTATGTGAGCAGAGTCTTTCTTGAAGGCGGGAGGGGCGCGCGGGCCTAGAATTGTGCGAGCGCGGGTGTATTGGTGGTCGAGATGAGTGGCGGTCGTGGAGTTTGCTTCTTAAGGAGTCCGGGCAGAAAAAACGAGGCTGGGGAGACACTCCCGGAGGCATTGAGACCACCACACCCCGTGGTCAGTATCATCATGGCCAGCCCCATCAACACACACCGGATCAAATCGCCGAATTTCATGGGGGAACAATAGGCATGATATGCGGGCCTGCAACCGACAAAATTTGGCCTGTGTGGACTTTGTGAATTGCGAAGCAGGCCTGGGGTCACCCTACCCGTGATACCGGACAGAGTGGAACTACCTGTGGCACGGTAAATAAAATGTGACTTCAGTGACGTCAGGAATGGCCGTACCGTTTGCGCATGACGATTGCTGAACTACAGGCCAGCGAGGAGATTCGCCAGCGGGAGTTTCCGGTTTGCGCTTCGAAGGTGTTCCTCGCCCATGCTGGGGTTTGTCCCCTGCCACGCCGCGTCGCGGATGCCATGGCCCGACACGTGGACGATTGCACGCGAGAAGACCAGGAGGAGGCCGTTCCCACAGGATTCATCGCTGAAACCCGAGCCTTAGCGGCTGCGTTGCTCCAGGCGCGTCCCGATGAAATCGCTTTCGCTGGCCCCACGTCACTGGGGCTTTCGTTCGTTGCAGGGGGATTGTCCTGGCGCCGCGGGGACAACGTCGTGGTGTATTTTGATGATTATCCTTCGAATGTATACCCCTGGATGGTGTTGGCCGAGCGGGGAGTCGAGGTTCGGTACCTTAACGTCCGCGAATTGGGAAAGATCCGGCTGATCGATGTTCAAGGGCAGGTCGACGAAAACACCCGCCTCGTTGCCTTGGGCAGCTGTCACTACGTTAGCGGATGGCGGATCAATGTAGAGGCAATCGGAAAGTTTCTCCATTCGCGCGACATTTTGTTTTGCGTGGATGGCATGCAAACTCTGGGTGCTATTCCATTGTCGGTAGAGCACGTCGATTTTCTCGCAGCCGACGCCCACAAATGGCTACTCGGGCCTTGTGCCGCCGGAATTCTTTACGTCCGGCGAGATGTGCAGGACCGTCTGCGTCCGATCGTGCAGGGTTGGCACAACGTGCGGTCTCCCGATTTTCTAACGCAGGAAGATATTCGGTACCGGCCCGACGCCCGCCGTTATGAGGCAGGCACCGCGAATTTCGCGGGAATCTTCGGTCTGCGGGCGGCTCTGGAACTGATTCATGAATACGGAATTACGGAGATCGGGCTGGATTTGGCCCGCAAACGAATGACATTGGTTCAAGCATTGCAGCAGAGAGGATATACCGTGCTGCAACCAGCCCCTCCACCTGAGAATATCGGTCCGATCGTGAGTTTTTTCCGGCCCGAGACTGACATGGGTCCGATTCACGCCCGCCTTTTGGAAGCCGGTGTCGTCAGTTCCCTTCGCATGCGGCCCGATCAGACTCCGGTGATCCGGTTTTCTCCGCATTTTTACAACACCGATCGTGAACTGGAGCGGGCGGTGTCATTACTTTGACCGCGGTAGCCCCTCCGAAAACCTTGAGTTTCGAGGGGTATGCGCGCGTCTTATCATTCACACGGGATGAAGCAGGAAATAGGGTGGTTTTGGAGTGGGCGAGGTCAGAGTTTAAGTTTCAACAATCCCACTTCCAAGGCGAGGGCTTCCTGCACATTGGTGTGAAGGATCTGTTGGGTCGACTCCCAGGCGTCCAGGTTTTGGCCGGCGGCTGCCGGTTGCAGTCGCTCGGCAACCCGTTGAGTCGAGCTGTGGTACTCGGGGAACCTCAATAACTCCGGCGGAGTGCCCTGCACCACCAGCCAAAGATCTCTCAGCCACCAGTGGATCCCTGAAAGAAGTTCTCCACGTTTCCGTCGGTACTCGGATTCCACGGCGGCATTCAATTCCATCTCCCATCGTTCGCGTTGGGCCGGTTCGGCGTCTGGGTACCGGACAAGCGGCGAATGTTCCTCCATGCTCTTTTGGAGACCTTCGCGGGTTGTTGCCAGGGTATTGGCAAGTCGGGCGAGGATGCGATAACGGCTGAGAAAACCGCCGGGGCTGCTCGCCGCAGCCGTACTGAAAAATTCCACCCACTGGAGGACCACCTCGCTGAACGCATTGTTTCCGCCTCCAAAGCCAAGTCGGAGGCAGCGTGAAAGAACCGTTTCCAAAAGTCGGTCCGGTTCGGTGCTCAGCAAGATCAGGATTGAACCCGCTGGCGGCTCCTCCAAGGTCTTCAAGAACGCGTTTGCAGCGCTACTATTCATCCGCTCGGCCGCCACCAAGATCCCGATCTTGTGCGCGGCCTCATGGGCCTTCAAACTCAGCGCCTGCGTCAAGGCACGGGTCTGATCGGCCTGGATCTGCCGCATTTTCGATTCCGGCCGTATCCAGAACATATCGGGGTGTTGGCGGGAGGCTATCCGACGGCAGGGCGAACATCGCCCGCAGTACTCCAACGCCAGTCCGCTAGCGCCGCGCCGGGGTGGCTCCTGGCAGTTCACCGTGCGCGCGAGCGATACCGCTTCCCTTTCCAGCAATTCAAGGTCGTCGCCAGTAAAGAGGTAAGCATGTCCGAGGCGACCCCGGTCGAGACTGCGCTGGAGCAATTCCCGTGCGGCGGACGAGTTATCAAGAATTCCGTCGACCATTCAACCAAGACCCTGTGCGGAGACGGTCTCCGGAACAAGGGCAGAGATTTGGCTGCGGGTTTTTGCTGTTCCCGGAAGGACTCGCTGGTTTACTCCAGCAATGAATTCGCCCGCCAATCCCTATGCTGACCTGGTTGCGACCTACGCCCGACTTTTTCGTGAAGGAAAAAGCTATCCGCTGGGCGGATTTGCCCCTTGTGCCCCGGTGGCACAATCCGCTGATGCCCCGATCGCCTTGATTTTTTCGCCCCATCCAGATGACGAATGCATCATCGGCGGACTGGCACTCCGCCTGCTCCGGGAATGCGGGTGGAACGTGATCAACGTTGCAGTCACCCAGGGCAGTGCCCGAGCACGGCAGGCGGAACGGTTCCAGGAACTTCGGAATGCCTGCCGGTTTTTAGGGTTCAGCTTGCTTGCGACCGCTCCAAACGGCCTCGAAAAGGTGAACCCGAAAACCCGAAAATCCGAAGGCGCCACCTGGGAGGGAATGGTGGACGGTGTTGCCGGAATTCTCCGGATGCAGCGCCCGCGTGTGATCTTTTTTCCGCATGAACTCGATTGGAACAGCACTCATATCGGAGTGCATTTCCTCGTGATGGATGCGCTGCGGGCGGTAGGCGAGCCCCGGACCGTGCATCTTGTCGAAACGGAGTATTGGGGGCAGATGGCGGACCCAAACCTGATGGTTGAATCCGGCGCTGGCGATGTTTCGGATCTGGTCACCGGGCTGTCGTTTCATGTGGGTGAAGTGAAGCGCAATCCATTTCATTTGCTGCTCCCGGCCTGGATGCAGGACAACGTCCGCCGTGGCAGCGAGTTGGTGGGCGGGCAAGGCGAGGCAGCTCCGGACTATAGTTTTGCGACCCTGTACCGGCATCGTGTCTGGCGTGACGGCCATATTGGAGCCGTTCCCAGGCTAGGCCGGAAACTCGGAGCGGAGGAAACGCCGGCTGAGTTGTTCGCTTGAAGCCAAGGTAGCAAGACGGGCAAACCGACCGCTCACCGACGCGGGTAGCGACTCGGTAGTCCTTCGTAACGATGTAGGAAGTGTTAGTCAATGGGCGGCCGTTGGGCATTGATCGTATCGAGTTGTGCCAGGCCCCATTGCCGTGCGTATTGCTGCTTTGCTTTGCCGGAATCTCGACCGAATTTGCTTTGCTTGAATCCTGGCCTTTGAAAGGGTTGGGATTCAACTGGGCTGCAAGTCCAAAGGTTGAGACGCGGGGTGACTAATGTCGCTGAACAACATAACTCGGGCCGAGCGCATTTTCGTCATCGGCAGCAACTCTTTTTCGGGCGCTAGCTTTGTCGACTACGCCTTGGCTCTTGGAGCGGATGTGGTCGGTACCAGCCGATCTCCCGAGGTGGCTTCGTGCTATCTTCCCTACCGATGGAGGGTGGACGCCGGGTTCCTGGATCGATTTCGGTTCGAGCAGCTGGATCTGAACAGGGATACGGACCGGATTGCGCAAGCCATTGATGAGTTTCGACCAGACTACGTGATCAATTTCGCCGCCCAGAGCATGGTCGCGGAAAGTTGGCTTCACCCGGGGCATTGGTATCAGACCAACGTGGTCGCGAACGTGCTTCTTCATGACAGGATTCGTCATTTTTCATTTCTCAAAAAGTACGTTCATGTCTCGACCCCCGAGGTTTACGGCAGCTGCAGCGGTCTGGTTCCGGAGACAGCCCCCTTGAATCCAAGCACGCCCTACGCCGCATCGCGCGCTGCGTGTGACTTGCATTTGGCGACTTTTCTGAGGCAGTGGAAGTTTCCAGTGGTTTTCACCCGGGCGGCCAATGTGTACGGTCCCGGACAACAGCTCTACCGGATCATTCCCCGCACCATATTTTTCGCGAAAACCGGTCGCCGCCTGCAGCTTCACGGCGGCGGACACTCCGTGCGGTCCTTCATTCACATTCGCGATGTCGCCGACGGAACTCTCCGCGTGGCTCGACAGGCGCCGCCGGGTGAGATTTACCACGTGTCCACCGCGCTGAATATTTCCATCCGCGACCTTGTTGAGCGGATTTGTCAGAAGCTCGGGGCGAAATTCACCGACGTTGTCGAGGTCGTTGGAGAGCGTCCTGGCAAGGATGCTGCCTATTTGCTCGACAGCTCGAAAGCCCGTCAGACGCTTGACTGGAGGGACACAGTCCCGCTGGATCAGGGTCTGGATGAGACCATCGGATGGGTTGAGCGGAATTTGAAATCTCTCGAACAAACCCCTTGCGATTACATTCACAGACCTTGATATGCCCCAAAGAATTCTTGTTACCGGCGGATTTGGCTACGTTGGCAGCCGGCTGACCCCCCATCTGCTCGGGCTGGGTCATCATGTTCGGGTTCTGGATTTGATGCTCTACACCACGGCCGGGCTGGATGCGCTCAAGCGTGACAAATCGTTCGCGGATTGGAAGGGACGCTTCGAATTCGTCGAGGGGGATATTCGCGACCCGAACGGGATCGCCAAGGCGGTAGCCGGAATGGACGCTGTTATTCACCTGGCGGCGATTTCGAATGATCCGACCGGTGATATCGACGAGGTGTTGACGCGGCAGGTCAATTTTGATGCGGTCGGATTGCTCCTGGCAGAGTCGAAGAGCGCTGGCGTCAACCGCTTCATTAACGCTTCATCGAGCAGCGTGTTTGGCGTCCGGGATGTCGAGGATATTGATGAATCGCTCGAACCCGAGCCCATCACGATTTATTCGAAATACAAGATGCTATCCGAGTGGCTCGTCACGGCTGCTGCGTCGAAGACGTTTTGCACGGTCAATATTCGACCGGCAACGATCTGCGGTTATTCGCCGCGGCAACGTTTTGACCTGACGGTTAACAAGCTAACAGCGGATGCTGTGAGGAAAAAAATGATCACGGTACATGGCGGCGAGCAGCGTCGGCCCAACGTCGGTATCACGGACATGATCAATCTCTACGGTTTGCTGTTGGAAGCAGAGGCTATAAAACTCAATGGGCGGACGTTCAACTTTGGCTTCGAAAACCTTAAGGTAATCGAGATTGCGCGCGTTATCCAAGACGAGCTCAAGGGTCTCGATGTTGACATCAACGTGACGGACACGCTCGACAAGCGGGATTACCATATTTCGTCCGCTAAGATCTTGCGGGAACTCGGTTACAAGCCGGTGAGTTCAATCCGAGCCGAAGTTGCCACCCTGCGTCGCGTTCTTGAAAACGGGGAGTTTTCGAATGCGGATGCTGCCGAGTATTATAACATGAAGTTCATGAAGGTGTCGCGCTCGGCGAAGGCCTACGAATTCGCGTCGCGCTAGTGCGCTTTTTCCTATGCGGCCGAGTTCACGGGTCCGGATTCCCGATGCAGAAAAAAGGGTCGCCTTCAGTGCGGCGCCGGGTGTTTTTGCCGCGCTGCGGAAGACCGGATCCAAGATCGTGCAGTCGCACGGGGTCTTTGACCTGATTCACCCGGGCCACATTCTCCACCTTGAAGAGGCGCGCGCTCTCGGGGATGTCCTCGTGGTGACGCTGACGGCAGACGAATTCGTGCACAAGGGACCCGGGAGGCCGTACTTCAACGAGAAGTTGCGGATGCGCAGTCTCGCGGCCCTGGCCTGCGTTGACTACGTGGTGCTGTCGCCTCATCCCGGGGCGGTGGCCGCGATTGAATGCATCCGTCCGAACGTTTATTGCAAAGGCAAGGAGTATGAGGACCCCGACTTCGACCTCACCGGTGCCCTCAAGATCGAGCGTGAGGCGGTTGAACGTATGGGGGGGCAGTTGCGCTTCGCCGGGCCGATCAAATACAGCTCAACCCGTCTGCTAAACCTGTTCTTCGATCATCTGAGTAGTCCGGTTCGTGAATTTTGCGGCTCTCTCGCAAAACAGATTAGTCAGCGCGAATTTCACGACGCGATCGAAAGCTTTCGCACACTGAAGCTGCTTGTGGTGGGGGATACTATTTTTGATCGATATTCTTACGTAACAGTCCAGGGCTTGACCTCGAAGAATCGCATCATCTCCGGACGATTTCTTGAGGAAGAAACGCAGTGTGGCGGAGCGCTCGCTGTATTCCGACACGTGCGAGAATTTGTTGATGACGTGCGGTTTGTGAGTCTCTGCGGGACGGAGCCGTGGGCGCAGGCCGAATTGCGAACCCACGTGCCGCCTGCAGCGGATAGAATCATCCGCGACAGTCAATTCACCACCGTTGTGAAACAGCGTTTTGTCGAGCCAGTTTCCGAGAGGAAGGAATTGAGCAAACTTTTCGCCGTGAATTACCTGGATGCGCGGGCGCCTTCCTCCGAGGTACAGGAGCAAGTCCTCGAACGGCTTCGAGACGAAATCTCGAGGGTCGACGCCGTACTGCTGCTCGATTTTGGGCATGGAATGATGCAGGAACGGGTTCGTGATTTTGTGCAGGAAACGGCTCCATTCTTGGCGCTCAACTGCCAGACGAACTCCAATAACCACGGGTTCAACCTGATCTCCCGACAGTATCGCCGCGCGGACGCATTCACCTTGGATGCTCAGGAATTAGTTCTTTCGTGTGGCCGACGGTCACCGGACTTCCCCGCTGAGCTGGAAACGCTGCGCCGCCAACTGCAAGCAACCGTCGGGTGGTTGACACGGGGTGCCGCGGAATCCATTGGCCTCGCGGAGGGGAAGGACCCGTGCTTTTGTCCTCCGCTGGAGTACGATGTGGTCGACACGATTGGTGCCGGAGACGCATTTTATTCGGTGGCCGCCCTCGCGGCGGTGCGACGGTTACCGGTAGCGCTCGGCACATTCCTCGGGCAGCTTGCAGCGGCCCAAGCCGTGAAGATTGTCGGAAATGCTCGCCCGATTTCGAAGCAGAAACTCGTGCAAGGCGGCATTTCTCTGCTAAATCTCTGAGGAAATTTTAGTGAAAACGATTGCTGCCATCCTCACCGAACAGCGCCAACCGTTGATCATTGATGAGGTGGAACTGCCGTCGTTGAGCTACGGACAGGTACTCGTGGAGATTCATGCCACTCGCATTTGTGGCTCTCAGATCGGGGAAATTGATGGAGTGAAAGGACCAGATCGGTGGCTGCCGCACCTCTTGGGCCACGAAGCCGGAGCCACTGTCCTCGAAGTCGGCCCCGAAGTGCGCCACGTGAAAGTCAACGACCGCGTGGTCTGCCATTGGCGACCCGGCTGGGGTATTGAGGCCCGGGGAGCAGTGTATTCCTGGCGAGGGCGTACCGTCAATGCAGGGTGCATTACGACCTTTCAGCAATACGCTGTCCTTTCGGAAAATCGTCTGACCGCGGTGCCGAAAGACACGGACCTCGAGCTGTGTTGCCTCCTCGCGGACACTCTGACCACCGGATTTGGCGTCATCAACAATGATGCCGCTGTCAAGATTGGCGAAGCCGTCGTCGTCATCGGATGCGGAGGCATCGGCCTCGGTGTGGTCCTTGGCGCGAAGCTTGCCGGCGCACATCCCGTGATTGCCGTCGACCTTCACGACCACAAACTAGAGGCGGCCCGGCACCACGGAGCTACTCATGTTGTCAATACTGCCCGGGTGGAATTAATTTCAGCTGTGCGGAACGCATTGGACGGGGGACTCGCCGATGTTGTCGTCGACGGCACCGGCAATCCCAACGTGCTCGAGAAGGCGTTTGAACTCGTTGGACCCAAGGGTCGTTGTGTCGGTGTCGGTGTCATGCCGCTGGATCGCAAGATGTCACTCAATACGCTCCCGCTGCACATGGGGAAGGTGTTGCGTGGCTCGCACGGCGGAGAGAGCAGGCCGGCCGAAGATATTCCCCGCTACCTGCGGATTTTTAAGGCGGGGCGCTTCGAATCGACGGGTTTCGTTTCTCACCGCACTCAGCTTGCCTCCGTTAACGAAGCGATTGGCAAGATGCGCTGCGGCGAGGCGATTCACACAATTATTCACTTTCAGCACGGGAAATAGATGAACGCCACACCGGTACCCGTTGCTGTTTCACCGGGAGAACTGCAGCGGCTTTCCCGGCGGATCCGATATAAGTTGATCGAGATGTCGCACCGTTCCGGGGCGCCTCACTTGGGATCCGCGATGTCCTGCACCGACATCCTGGTTGCAGCCTATTTTGGCGGCGTCGTCCGGATCAACCCAACGGATCCGCAAGATCCGCTGCGCGACCGGTTCATCCTGAGCAAGGGCCATGCGGCGTCTGCTCTCTATGCAACGCTCGCCGAGCGGGGCTTTTTCCCCAGGGACTGGCTTGAGACATTTGCAACGCGCGGAAGTCCTCTCGCTGAACAGCCGGCCCCGAATTGCGCGCCCGGCGTCGAGCTCGCCACCGGTTCACTCGGCCATGGACTACCGGTCGGTGTGGGCATGGCGCTCGCAGCGCGGATTCAAAAGCGCGCGTACCGCGTTTTCGTCGTGATGAGCGACGGTGAATGCAACGAAGGTTCCGTGTGGGAGGCGGCGATGTTCGCGCCAGCGTGTCGCCTTGACCAGCTCTGTGTCGTGGTCGACTACAACAAGTGGCAAGCCACCGGACGCAGCAACGACGTCATGTCACTGGCACCGCTCGTTAAGAAATGGGAGGCGTTTGGGTGGAGTGCGACGGAAATCGACGGGCACGATGTCACGAACCTCGCTGCCGCAATGTCGCGCGTACCCGACGGAACCGGAAAACCTGTTGCGATCGTCGCCCACACCGTGAAGGGCAAGGGCGTGTCTTTCATGGAAGATGACAACAACTGGCACTACCGCATTCCAAAGGCTGGGGAGGTGGAGGCCGCAAGAAAGGAGCTGGGCATCGAATGAGAAATGCATTCGCCCAGCAGATCACCGCTCTCGGAGAACGGGATCCCCGAGTCGTGCTGCTTTCGGGGGACATTGGCAACCGTCTGTTCGACGAATTCAAGGCGGCGTGTCCCGATCGTTTCTACAATTGTGGCGTTGCTGAAGCCAACATGATTGGCGTCGCGGCGGGTCTCGCGCTGAATGGTCTTCGCCCTTTTTGTTATACGATTGCCCCGTTCGTCACATACCGATGCATGGAACAGATCCGTGTGGATGTTTGCTATCACCACGTTCCGGTAACGATTGTGGGTACCGGTGCGGGGCTTGCGTACGCCTCCTTGGGGGCTACACACCACTCGTGTGAGGAAATGGGCATGCTACGGCTGCTGCCTGGGATGACCGTGCTGGCCCCAGCCGACGAATGGGAAGTTCGCGCGGCGGTCAAAGCGGCGCTGAACCAACCGCATCCGGTGTACATCCGCCTTGGCAAAAAGGGAGAACCCGTCATTCACGCCGCCGAGCCGGAATTCAGCATCGGCAAAGCCATTCCCATGCGGCCCGGCGACGATGTGTGCATTCTTGCCGCTGGCACCATCCTCCCGATTGCGCTCCACGCCGCCGATGTTTTGGGGCAGCGAGGCATTTCAACAGCAGTATACAGCGCTCACTCGATTAAGCCTCTTGACACGGAACTGCTGACGGCGGTGTTCGCTCGATTCCAGTTAGTTGCAACCGTTGAGGAACACAGCATTTTGGGCGGCCTTGGTGGCGCCGTTGCCGAATGGGCGGCAGAGCTGCCGGCACCGCGACCCCGGCATCTGCGTTTCGGCACCGCCGACGAGTTTCTCCACGAAACATGCGAGCAGGAGGATGCGCGGGAGCATTTCGGCCTCTCCGCCGTGGCGATCGCTGAACGCCTGGCCAAGGCACTTTCTGCGTGATGCGCCTCGGAATCGACTTCGACAATACCATCGTCTGCTACGATGGTTTGTTTCATCGCATTTGTGTTGAGAGGGGTCTGATTCCCGCAAACCTCCCAACCAGCAAGTCGGAAGTTCGCGACCATCTCAGAAGAATTGGCCGCGAGGACGACTGGACGGAGATGCAGGGCTACGTCTACGGCGCGAGGATGGCCGAGGCAGATCCGTATCCTGGCGTGTTGGAGTTTCTTCGCCAGTGTGTCCGCTGTGCACGCCCCGTTTGCATCATTAGCCACAAGACCCGATATCCGTTCCGGGGACCCCAGTATGATCTGCACGCAGCCGCAATTGGGTGGCTCGAACACCACGGCGTTTTCGATCCCGATCGGATCGGACTTGCCCGCAGCCAGGTGTTCTTGGAACTGACTGGCGACGCAAAGCTCGAACGCATTGGTCGTCAGAGATGCACGCATTTTATTGACGACCTACCGGAGTTCCTCTCCTCGCCGGCATTCCCTGCCGAGACCCACCGGATTCTATTCGACCCAAACCTGCGCCATGAAACGGAATCCGCGTTCACTCGCAGTGCATCGTGGGCCGAAATAGCCCGCTTCTTGGAGAATGAGCTCACCATGCCAGCGATCCGCACGACGGAATTCGAACGATTCCTGCCGTTCCTCACGCGTCACGGCATCCATGTCGGTGTCGAACTAACCCCGTTGCTTGAAGGCGGCAATAACCGCGTCTTCAGGGTTCATCACGCGGAAGGAGAATGTGTTCTCAAGACTTATTTTCGCAGCCCGGACGATCCCCGTGACCGACTGGGTGCTGAGCGCGCATTTTTGGAGTTGCTATGGCGGCGCGGCCTTCGGCGTACGCCCCAGCCTTTAGGTTGGTCCGACGAAAACGGATGGGGACTTCTTAGTCTCGTTCCAGGCCGGAAGCTCAGGTCAGAAGAGGTGGATGGGAACCGGGTCGATGAAGCGGTGGATTTTGTCCTGGAAATCAACGAGCGCCGTGGCGATTCAGCGGCGGAGGCGCTCCTTCCGGCGTCCGAGGCCTGTTTTAGTTTGGGGGAGCATCTCGCAACCGTGAATCGCCGCGTCGCGCGGCTCATGGGAATCGCGCCCGAAACAGATGTCGATAAGGAGGCAGTGGAATTTGTTCGGGAAGAATTGGCCCCGTTGTGGAAACGAATCCGGAAGCAGATCGATGACGGTTCCGGCGCTGGCGTGGACCGCGAACTTCCGGGCGAACTCCTCTGCCTTTCACCGTCCGACTTTGGGTTTCACAATGCCCTGCTCGCCTCCGATGGGCATTTGCGGTTCATCGACTTTGAATATGCCGGTTGGGACGATCCGGCCAAGCTTGTTTGTGATTTCTTCTGCCAGCCGGAACTTCCAATTGACATCCGGCATTGGGATTCGGTCATCCAACCCCTGGCCAAGCTGTTCGGAACAGCCGCTGAACTGCCCGCCCGTGCTACGAAACTTCTGCCCGCTTACCAGATCAAATGGTGTTGCATCATTCTGAATGAGTTCATTCGCGCCGACTCAGCAAGGCGACGTTTCGCAGCGGGCGGCGAACCGGTTGATCGAAAGCGCTGTCAACTTTCAAAAGCGCGCCAAGAACTCGCGAAAGCGTTTGATCTTCTCGGGAGGATAGCCTAGAAAAACCCCTCTGCTTGGTACCGAATGGCGCATATCGATTTTATCTCCGGGTTGCATAAAAGGGTGAAGCGAGACTATCTCGCGCGGGTAAACGAATTTCCCAAGGCCGAGGCGGCGACCCTGGCAAAACAATGGGGAAGAGACTACTGGGATGGAGACAGAAAATTCGGTTACGGCGGGATGCACTACGACGGTCGGTGGCGTGTCGTGGCAGCGGCTATGGCCAAGCACTACGGGCTCAAAGCGGGTGACCGCATCCTCGATATTGGCTGCGGAAAGGGATTCCTGCTTCACGACATCCAGTGTGAAGTACCGGGTGTTGAGCTGTGCGGGATCGATATATCCTCCTATGCAATCGAGAACTCCAAAGAAAAGGTTCGTCCGTTCCTTCAGATTGCCAATGCCAACGACCTCCCGTTTCCTGACCAGAGTTTCGATTTTGTCTACTCCATTAACACGCTTCACAATCTGCTGTGCTACGATCTGGACAAGGCGCTTCGAGAGATGCAACGCGTGGGGCGGAAGCACCGATACGTATGCGTCGAGTCGTATCGAAATGAACAGGAGAAGGTGAACTTGCTGTATTGGCAGCTGACGTGCGAAGCTTTTAATACCCCTCTAGAGTGGGATTGGTGGTTCAAACAGTGCGGTTTTACGGGGGATCACTCGTTTATCACTTTCGAATAACGCTGTGTCCATGGCGCTGGAATGCTGGTTGAAATGATCCGAAGCAGCTTTACTATGTCAAAGATGAAACCCGTCAATAGCGACGTGTTCGTCACGGAAGAAATCGTCCCGCGCGTTGGCCGTCAAGATATCGAGTTTCTTCGAAAAGGGATTCCCGCCAGTTCCTGCGGCCGGGTCCGACTGTGCAGCCATAAACTTAACGAGGACCGGCTGCATGAAATGTTTATCTCATTCGACGGATCCAACTACGTCAGACCGAGCTGGCACGTTCAAAAAGACGAGTCGCTGCATGTTTTGGAAGGGGTTGCTGACTACTTCTTTTTTGATCCGCAGGGCCGCGTGATGGATACCGTTCCGTTGGGGACGTTTCGATCCGGACATCCATTTTACTGCCGCATTCCCGCCGGGGTCGAGCATGCCCTGCTGATTCGCTCGGAGGGACTCGAGATTCACGAGGCAACCGTGGGCCCTTTCAAACGCGAAGATACGGTGTTTTCTCCGTGGTCGCCGGCTGAAAACAACACGCCGGGTGTCAGCCGGTTTCTTGACAGCCTTCGCCGCCAGCTCAGGATTGATCGCCCGTTGCTGAAGATGAAGAGAACGGCGCAGGATGTGTTTGTTCCCGAGGAACACATCGTCAGTGTTGGACCGAAGGAGATGGACATCCTGAAAAATGCCGTCCACGGGACGGATCGTAAGCGGGTCCGGTTGTGTATTCACAAAAACATCGAGAATACACTTCACGAGATGTTCGTTGTGTATATGAAAATGGCCTATTTAAAGCCCAAGAAGCACATCGGCAGGGATGAGTCCCTTCATATTCTGGAAGGTGAGGCGGATGTCTTTTTCTTCGATGACGTGGGAAACATTACCGATGCGATCCCTCTTGGCGACTATCATTCGTGTCGTCCCTTTTGTGTTCGAATACCGGCATCAATGTATCATACGGTCATCATCCGATCGGAAATGCTCGCGGTTCATGAGGCCACACTCGGCCCATTTCGACGTGAAGATACGGTATCAGCTCCCTGGGCTCCCCAGGAGCTCGACACTCCAGAAATCGCCCGATTTATGAGCCGGCTTCGGGGTGTTGCGGAGAGTTGTGCAAACTGATCCGGAGAGTATGAGCGCTGCAATTGTTACTCCCATGGAATCTTTGGTCTACCATCGCAAGACGTGTCGCCTTTGCGACAGTCCGGATGTTGACCGGGTGCTCAAGTTGACTCCGTGCCCACCCGTTGACGCCTTTGTTCCGGAGTCCCTCCGTGATCAGAAACAGGAGGTGTTTCCCATGGATCTGTATTTGTGCCGGACCTGCGGACACGCTCAGTTGCTGGATGTGGTGTCACCCAAGCTTCTATTTGGGAGTTACATCTATACAACATCGAGTTCTCCCGGCCTAGTCGAATACTTCAAGACCTACGCCAGCCGGGTGTGTGATCAATTGAGCCTCACTCCCGGAGGGACTGTCCTCGACATCGGTAGCAACGACGGCACCCTTCTGTCGTTCTTTAAGAGCCACGGCCTCCGCGTTCTTGGCGTTGATCCCGCCCGAGAAATCGCCGGCACAGCGACCGCGGCAGGTATTGAAACATTACCCGAATTCTTCGATAGCGAGATTGCGAAAAGGGTGAGATCTGACCGAGGACTGTTTAATCTGATCACGGCCAATAACGTATTCGCGCATTCGGACGCCCTGGGCGACATGGCCGAGGGAGTTTGCTCATTGCTCAAGCCGGACGGGGTCTTTGTCTTTGAAGTGTCCTACCTTCTTGACATGGTGGAGAACATGGTTTTCGACTTTATATACCATGAGCATCTCAGTCACCATTCCATAAAGCCGTTGCAAACCTTTATGCGACGTCACGGTCTTGATCTGTTTTCGGTGGAAAGGACACAGAGCAAGGGCGGAACGATTCGTTGCTTCGCTCAGCGAGTGGGTGGGCCTCGATCGGTATCTCCAACGGTTTCTCAATTGTTGAAACTGGAGGAGGACTTCGGTCTGTACCGCCTGGATACCTATCGGGCATACACCGCAAAGATTGAAGAGGTGAAGCGCCAATTGCAGGAATTGTTGAAGGGGCTGCGGTCCCAGGGATGCACCGTTGCCGGATATGGGGCTTCTGCCACCGGAACGGTGCTGACCTACCATTTTGAGCTGGGGGATCAGATGTTGTTTATCGTCGACGACAATCCGGTCCGACAATCGCGCTTCAGTCCCGGCCATCATATTCCCATTCTATCCTCAAGAGCGCTGATGGAAAGGCGACCCGACTATGTCATCATTCTTGCTTGGAGGTTCGCAGACATGATTATTGCAAAGAATGAGGCATATCAGAGGCAGGGCGGGCGGTTCATTGTGCCTCTGCCGACTTTGAAAGTGGTGTAATTGCGATTTTGCTCCGCTTGTGTGTGGTTCGATATGAAACAACGAACGCCGGAGCGTGCCGCGGTCTTTCTTGATCGCGATGGGGTCTTGATCGAGGATGTTCATTTGTTGACGCGCGCCGATCAATTGCGGATCCTCCCCGGTGTTCCCCGAGCGCTGGAAAGACTGCATGAAGCTGGCTTTCAATTGGTGGTCGTCAGCAATCAACCGGTCGTTGCCCGCGGCCTTGTCAGCGAGGCCGATGTGAAGGCGGTCCATGAAGAATTGGAGCGTCGACTCATCGAGGCTGGAAGTCCGCCCATACGCCGGTTCTATTTCTGCCCCCACCATCCGAATGCCACCCTGCTCTCGTACCGAAAGACGTGTGAATGCCGGAAGCCCAGGCCCGGATTGTTTCTGCAGGCAATTGAAGAGTTGGGACTTTCAGCCGCCGATAGCTATACGGTTGGGGATCGAATCACCGACATTATTGCGGGGGCCACGGTTGGATCACGCACGATTTTGGTGGAGACAGGCGTGGATTCTCTCACCCCGATCGAGACATCGGAGCCGCTTGATGCTTCGGTGCGTCCGGATTATACCTGCGCAGATCTGCCTGCGGCTGCCACGTGGATTTTAGAATCACGATGAAGGCTATGATCTTGTGCGCAGGGCTTGGGACGCGCCTTGGTGAATTGACGCGAGAATTGCCAAAGCCAATGCTGCCGCTTTGTGAACGACCTTTGCTCGCGTACTTGCTCGGTCATTTGCGGAACCAGGGGTTCGAAGACGTGCTGATTAATCTGCACTTTCGTCCCGAAATAATACGGGACGCCTTTCAGGATGGAGGACGTTGGCGCATGCGGATTACCTATTCTCTGGAAGAGAGTCTTCGCGGAACGGCGGGAGGTCTGAAAAATGTTCAATCGCATTTCTCAGAAGAAGAGTGTTTCCTAGTTCAGTATGGGGATGTGTTGACGGATCAGGATTTTCAGGAAATGGTGCGCTTCCACCGCAAGAGATCTGCGATGATAACGTTGCTATTGCATGAACGGAGTAAATCCAATAGCGCGATCACCCTTGATGAAAGCCAACGAATCCTTGGTTTTCTTGAGCGTCCTACCGATGAGATGCGTCAGGGCGTTACGGCTCCCTGGGTGAATTCTGGTGTTTGTATTTGCAGTCCGGAAATATTTGATCACATCCCAACGGGACGATTCAGTGATCTGCCGCGTGACATTTTTGTCAAACTGGTCGACACGGGCCGACTTTACGGATTTCCGCTCACAGGATTCCGTTGTGCCATTGATTCGGCATCGCGGCTTGAGGAGGCCCGCTTGGCGATCGCGCGGGGTGACTGCCACGTAAAATCCTTGGCCGACCCTGATGTAGAATGAAACCTTTCAGGATTGCCATTGTTGGCGGCGGCATTGTTGGACTCTCAGTCGCTTATAAATTGAGCCTCAAGCACCCGGGTGCGGAACTTGTGCTGTTCGAAAAGGAGCCGAAACTGGCGACTCACCAGACGGGGCGAAATTCCGGCGTGATTCACTCTGGCATCTATTACAAGCCCGCATCGAGGAAGGCGAGAATGTGCCGATCCGGCAAAGTGCAGTTGGAGCGATTCTGTAAGGAAAATGGCGTCTCGTACGAAACCTGCGGCAAGGTGATTGTCGCACTTAACGAATCAGAACTTCCTGCTTTGGAGCGGATTCAGCAGCGTGGTATTGCCAACGGAGTTGCATGCGAGGTGGTTGGAGTGGAACGACTGAAGGAGCTCGAACCCGCTGTGAATGGAATTCGAGCTCTTCACGTTCCTCAAACCGGAATCGTGGACTACGTGGGCTTTTGTGAGCGAATAGGTTCCTTGTTGCGCGAGAAAGGGCATGAGTTGCGGCTTGGAACTCTCGTCAAAGGAATTATACGAGATGGCAGGGGCCTCTTAGTGGTTTCGAGCAAAGGGGACACTCAAGTGGATTTCCTGGTGAATTGTGCCGGCCTTCACTCGGATCGCATTGCCAGAGTGGCGGGGCACTCGCCGCGTTTGAAAATCGTTCCGTTCCGCGGGGAATACTTTGAGGTTAAGGAAGAGGCTCGGCACGTATGTCAAAACCTGATTTATCCGGTGCCCGATCCCAGCTTCCCGTTTCTCGGGGTTCACTTCACCCGAATGATTCACGGGGGCTTGGAATGCGGCCCAAATGCTGTCCTGGCGTTCGCTCGAGAAGGGTACACCCATTCTCAAGTGCGACTTGGAGACTTGGCTGAGACGCTCGCCTTTGGGGGCTTTCGAAAGTTGGCGGCAAGACACTGGAGAATGGGCTTGAGTGAGATTCACCGATCGTTCAGCAAGAAGGCATTTGTTCGGGCGCTGCAACGGCTGGTTCCGGAGATACGGGAGGACCAGTTGGTGACCGCCCCCGCAGGGGTCCGAGCTCAGGCGGTGTCCCCGGAGGGCGAACTGGTGGATGACTTTTCATTTGAGCAAGATGATCGAGCGATTCACGTCATCAACGCGCCGTCACCCGCTGCAACGGCTTGCCTTGCCATCGCCGATCATATCCTCGAAATGTTGGAGCTCAAATTGTCCCAGAGTTGAGGGCCATGAATCCACGTTTCGAATTCAAAGCAACGCGTCACCCTATTCATCAAACTCTTGACAGTCACGCGGTCGAAAGTAGTTTTCCATTAAATGAATAACAACGGACTGGAAGGGTGTGTCCAAGAAGGGCTGCCAGAAGGTGCCAAAAGACCTAGCTAGGTCCCTGTGGCAAGGGTACTGCTAGAAACAAACGAGGTCGAAAAATCAAAACCCGCAAATCGAGAACCTCGAAGCAGCCAGTGGCTGTCAGAAATGAGGATTTGAGCATTCACAGTCTAATCATTGGCGGCACCCGTGGCATCGGGCGTGAGCTGGTGCGCCTATTCCGCAAGGAAGGCCACACCGTTTCAGTTATCGGCAAGCGTGAGCCTGGGAATGAGGATAAGGCCTTGCGAAAGGTTCATTTTTGGAGTGCGGATGTTACTCGACGTCCGCAGCTGGTGACTGTATTAAACGAAATTGTCCAACGAAATGGCAATATTAACTATTTAGTGTTCCTGCAGCGATTCAGGGGCGACGGTGACAAATGGGTGGGGGAGCTCGGAACAAGCCTTACCGCTACAAAGAATGCCATTGAAATGTTGGCGGAGCGATTTGCCACGGGTGGTGACAAAGCAATCGTTGTGGTTGGTTCAATCGCAGACCAGTATGTGAGCGAGAGTCAGCCGATTGGATATCACGTCGCCAAAGCGGGCCTCGTCCACTTGGCGTGCTATTATGCCGTTGCTCTTGGAGCAAAGGGAATTCGGGTTAACTGCGTCTCACCCTCCACAATTCTCAAACGCGAAAACAGGCAGTTCTACGAAAACAATGAAGCCATTGTGAACGTGTTAAATTCTACAATCCCCTTAGGTAGAATGGGCACTGCGACTGACACCGCGAATGTGATCGCGTTCCTTTGCAGTCCTCAAGCCTCCTTCGTTACTGGACAACGGATCACAGTTGATGGCGGGGTTTCGCTTCTCTCTCAGGAGTCGCTGGCGCGCAGGCTTACGGGTCTCTAAGATGATGACGGCTTTCGATAGTCAGCGCTCGCCCTTCAATGGTGAAGCCGTTAAATGAAACATTCCCCGAGTATTGCTGACACAGCAAAATGCCAGGTTAGACCTGATCCAGAGCCTGCGGCACGAATTGACCTACTGGAGGGGGTGCGTGGGGCTCTCGCCTTCTGGGTGATGATCGGCCACTTCCTCGAATACCTCGGCGCGGCCAGTCTCGTCAATGCCGGTACCGGAAGCCTGCTGGGAAAGGCAGCATTCGTTGCGATCAATGGAGAGGTGCCAGTGTTGCTATTTATGATCATCAGCGGTTTTGTGATCAGCCACCTTGTGGAAGGCCGGAGAGAACGCTATGGCATCTACATTTTCAGGCGTTTCATGCGACTTTTTCCCGCGGTCACCTGCTGTTTTGTGCTCGGAATCCTGGTCAATCCCTGGCAGTCCAGTGTGTTGCCTGGTTTGCCTTGGGGGAACGATTTCTGGCTGGTGAATCAGGCCAGGCTGGCTCCCGTGCACCGAGAGTTTGCCGTGCAGAACATTCTCGCTCATGTCTCCATGGTTCATGGATTGATCCCTCCGTCGCTATTGCCGGAGGCGTTGGGTGCCTTTCTTGGGCCGGCCTGGAGCATTAGCACGGAATGGCAGTTTTACTTGATCGCCCCCCTGGCCATCGCTGCATCCAAGCGGCTTTCCGGATTTGCCCTGATTTGCGCCCTTGTCGCCCTGCTGCAAATAGTCTTCAGCAGGCTGCGACTGGGCGAGTCCATGGAAAACTATAACGCAGCGTTTATCGCCTTCTATATTCAATACTTTTTCATTGGCGGCCTATCTTATTTCGTCTGGCGCGGTTTTCACCGAGCCGTCTCGAGCGGCGCTCTGGGTCCTGGGTCACCGCAGGGCATGGCTGTGGGGGGGGCAGCCATTGCCTTTTTCATGCTTGTACCCGCTTTGCTCGGCATCACGTTTGGTGGATTGAGTTTGACGCCCTTTCTTTCAATCGCGGTTCTGGCCATCTGGATTCTTCTGTTTGGCTGCCTTTGTCAAATCACCGCAGCTCCAGCCGGAATTGAGGCCAGAATCGTCGGAAAAATCGGCTGTTGCCGCGTCGCACTCTTTCTGGGCCGAATATCGTACTCCGTTTATTTGGTGCATTTTCCTTTGGCTGTCATTCTGCTCCGCCTCAGCAAACCCTTCTGGGGAATACCGAGACCCGCGTTCATCGCCCTGTTTTTGATTGCGGGCTCCCTATGCACCCTTGGTGCCGCCTCGGTTCTCTATCGGTACGTAGAAGCGCCTGCAATCCGGTGGGCGAGAAGTAGATCGAATAGCGAGTGATCCTGATTTGACTTCAGCTCATCCGGGGCCAAGGGCGAGGACGCTATGCGCGAGCGACCGGAGGATTTTGCGCTTGCTGATTGAGTGACAGGACGCAGCATTCGTTTCATGTTAGTGAGCGCTGCCAACAAGGTTCGTTGCCGCCTTTGCGGTAATCCGGAGCTTTCATTGTTGGTGGACTTGGGCCCTCAACCGATCGCTCACCGTTTTCTCGAAAGACCCGAGACGGAATTCAAGCACCCGCTTAAGCTTCACTTCTGTGACCACTGTGGACTTGGCCAGATTTGTGATCCCATCGCGCCTGAAATTCTTTACAAAGGATACAACTACTGCTTCAGCGCGTGGAAACCCGAGCCGCACCGTGAAACGGAACTCGACCTGATTTGTGCTCACAGACAAAGTGCCAGAATCTTCGAGATCGGCTGTAACGACGGCCTGTTCCTAGAACAGCTCACGCTCCGTGGCCAGCAACTTTGCGTGGGCCTCGAACCGAACAGCTTCGCCAAGAAAATCGCCACTGAAGTGCGCGGCCTCCACGTTTACGAGACGTTTCTCGATGAAACGACTTGCCAACACGCCCTCCAACAATTCGGTAAGTTCGACCTCGTCATGGCGCGGCAAGTCCTCGAACACGTCCCGGATATCGAACTGTTTTTCAAGTGCGTCCATTTGCTCCTCGCTGACGACGGCCTGGTATTTATTGATGTGCCGGATGTTGAGCCAGGATTGCGGATGGGTGATTGCACAATCGCTTGGGAAGAACACGTCAATTATTTTACCCAAAACGTCCTCGTCCGCGCTCTCGATCGTTTCGGTTTCACGCCCGTCGAGCAAAGACAGTTCAATTACAGCGGCGGCACGCTTGCCGTCCTCGCTCGCCGCAAGACCCCTTCGGATAAATTCGATGCCACGTGGGAATGTCTGCCGTTGGCGAAAAGTTTTTCAGCGCGCGTCCGAGCCTATCGCGAGGAGCTCGCCGCAGCGCTTACCAAGGCCGGGAAAATGTTCGATCACATCGTCATTTACGGCGTGGGTTGCCGTGCGTGCGCGCTTGTCAACGGTCTGGACTTGTCGGGCGTGATTGACTTTGCTGTGGACGATCAAATCGAACGGCAAGGCAAGCTCATGCCCGGTTCGCAAATGGCCATCAAATCTCCGCAAGAGCTGGCCCGACCTGGTTTGAAGTTTCTCGTTATCCTGGCAGTGAATCAAGAGAATGAAGCCAAGGTGAAGGCAAAAACACTCGCCGCCTGCCCTCAATCACACGTCACGTTTCTCACCGTCTTCTGCCCAGCGGACATCCAAGCGGAACTCGCCGCGCTGGTGAACTTCTTGAGTTAAGGATGCTCGCGATGACCACTCGGCTAACCTTCGCGTTCCTTTTCGATCGCGAAAGTGTACTCATTGACGAGGCGCGAAAGGCCGCCGCCGAGAGATACGCCAAAATCGGGCCGTTGACTCAGCTCGCAGGATCCGAAAGGAACAATGTCGCAAACGAATATCCAAATCACCGAGCAATGGCCGCGGCTCTCCGTGGTGATGCCGAACTATAACCATGGCCGCTATCTGCCCACGTCCGTCGGCGCGTTGCTCGCGCAGTCTGTCCAACCGGATGAAATTATTGTCGTGGACGACGCTTCGACGGACGACAGCCTCGAAATTCTCGGCGCGCTCGCGCGCCAGCACCCCCATCTCAAAGTCGTGCGCAACGAGCGGAACCAGGGTGTCTTGCCGACAGTCAACCGCGGGTTCCATCTCTCGACGGGCGATGTGATTTTCTTTCCCGGCGCCGATGACGAAGTGCGGCCGGGGTTCATCGAAGCCTCAATGAAGCTCTGGGCGCAGCGGCCCGAAGCGGCCTTAAGTTGCACCGCGAGCGAATGGTGCGATGTGGCTGCGGGCCTGCGATGGTTGATGGCGGCGGACATGGCCGACCAGCCTGGATACCTCTCCCCCGACGATCTCGTCCGACTGAGCCGACAGCGCAAACTGCTTGTCGTCGCGCACTCGGCGATTTACCGGCGCGAGCCAATGGCTGCCGCGGGCTTGTTCATTGAGGACCTGCGTTGGCACTCCGACTGGTTCCTCTGCTACTCGACGGCGTTCCGGCACGGAATCCTCTATCACCCCGAGCCGTTCTCGGTCGTCAATATGCATGCGAGCTCCTTTTACGGCGGTCGTAATCCCGTGGAGCACGAGCGCGTGCTGCTGGGCATCCTCGAAAATCTCACCTCGCCGAAGTTTGCGGATATTGCGGATCGGGTGCGTGACAGCGCGGTCCTAGGCGTGTTCGGCTCCGACGTGGTGAAGCTTTTGAGGCGGCATCCCGAACACCAGTGGTTTCTCACACCGTGGTTGCGATTCATCGCGCTGCGCCGGGGCATTGAGTTGACAGGCAAGAAGATTCTTCCAAGCGTGCTGAAGCGACTCGTGCTGAAACTGCTTTATCGTGGCAAATGAGATCCTCGCTCAACGGTTATGAGTTCCCCAATACTATCAATCCACATTCCTACTCGCAATCGGTCGGGTCTCCTGAGGGATCTTTTGGTCTCCCTGGAGCGGGAGATTCGGACTGCCGGCCTAGGCGCTGAGACCGTGTGTGTCGAGATTTCCGACAACGCCTCGGAAGACGCCACATCCGCCATAGCGGAGGAATTCGTCAGACGGCTGCCACACTTCACCTATTTTCGCAACCCAACCAACGTCGGAGCGAGCCGCAATGTGATTGGCTGTGTGCGGCGGTGTCGGGCCGAGTATTGTTGGTGCATTGGTGACGACGAAGTGTTGGCAGAGCACG
This sequence comes from Pedosphaera sp., assembly GCA_009695205.1. GTDB lineage: Bacteria > Verrucomicrobiota > Verrucomicrobiia > Limisphaerales > UBA9464 > SIBK01. Next base: position 54,808 of record SIBK01000013.1, read on the forward strand.
CGCTTCAGGTGCTCTTGGAGATGCTCGCGAATCACAAGCCCGCCTGGTACGCGCATTATCCAGGGTATGAGTATGGAAAGCGCCTTGGATTGCCCGCTCATTTCAACAATGTGGACGAATTTGTTCGTGCGGCGGCAGAAAAATCCCCGGACGTATTGATCACTGCGGGGACGATCTCACTGAACACCTTTCGCACGGGTTTATTTGACATTGGGCTTGCAGAGTCTCTTGCCGACACGAGTTCTTATGCGCATTGGTTTGCGTTGATGAAGGGATTGCAGAGCAAGGGTGGATCCATCGTATTTGGGGACATTCACACCGTATTAGTTCGGGCTGAACGTCCCGCTCCATCCGACAACGAACTCCCTCCGAATTCCGATGCCAATTGGCGGGCGTGTTTGGTCTGGTTGAAAAGCGAGTTCCACCTGCCGGATTTGGATCCGGACATCCAGTCAAGGCTCATTTCCCGCGACTGGATGCGGCAAGTGTTTCAGAGTCCCTTGAAAACATTCCGAAACAACTACCGATTGTTCCTCATTCCTGGAACGTATCCACGAATCGTTAGGCGACTCTGGTATTTCATCAAACCCTGAGACGGCCAAAATTGTCGGAGCCTTGACTTCGGTCGGTTCGACAGATCGAATCACAATCGGCATTCCGCCGCGCAACCGCGCGGTGGATTGTCACGTCATACATGGAGGTTCAGGGGCGGATTAATTCAGACTTGGGATGAATGCCTCCCCGCATCGCATCCCTGAGGACCTGCTTGGGAAGAAGTGGGGACAAATCTTCCAAAGGGGGTGACACCAAACTGCCATCGGCTTGGGGGGCGAGCGAGAGCTTAGGGACGAAGAGTTGTTCGGGATGCATAAATACTTCACAAATGGCTGGCCCCGCATGGTTTTGAAATTCAGGCATCACCCGGTCAAAGTCCTCCCAAGTCCGTATCTGCCATGTCGGCATGTCAAACGCCTTTCCAACCTTGCTAAAATCAGGACAACTGACTCCGGATTTTTTGTCCGTGCCGGAGTAGCGGCCACCGAGAATGGCGTTCTGCGTATGCTTGATCATGAGGTAGCCGTCGTTATTAAAAATAATGATTTTGACGGGCAACGCGTGGTGCGCGATTGTCTGCAATTCTTGGAGGTTTAGCATCATCCCGCCATCGCAGTTTAGGCAAAGCACCTCACCGCGATCCCGCGCGAATGAGACGCCAATGGCCGCCGGCAAGCCATAGCCCATTTCGCCGAGTCCCAGCGAGGTCATCAGCCGCTGTCCGTTCCGGATGCGAAGGACTTGGTGGCCGCTCAGCAACGCAGTGCCCATGTCGGTGACGATGAACTGGTTGGGTTTGAGATGTGCGTTGAGTCGATCCATGAAGGCGTAAGAGTTGATGAATCCGCCCAGATCCGTGTGCTCCTCGGCCACCCATGGGAATTCATTCCGATATTTCTGGCATTGCGTGAGCCACGCTGCTGGGCGCGGGACGGGCATGCGGTGTGCCAGTTGTAGGAGGTCGGTGATAAACGCGCGCGCGTCGGAACAGATGGGGTGATTAAACCGTTCCGAATGTTTCTCCAACTCACTCGGGTCAATATCCACCACAGCCATTTTTGCGCCTCGCGCCAACTCGTTCGTGTCGTAGCCGATCTGGGGAATTGCGAGGCGCGTGCCGATTGCAAGGACGTAGTCCGCGTTCTGCAGGACGAAGTTCGCACACCGCTGTCCATAAACCCCAGCCCGGCCGAACAAGAGCGGGTGGTTTGAGTTCACCATGTCAATGCCCGACCAACTGACAAGGTAGGCGGCGGGCAGACGCTCGAGCAATTCGGACAGCAAACTCTCGCCGCCCGCCATGCGGATGCCGTGGCCGAGCCAGACGACCGGCCGTTGCGCTGCGCGCAGGTCCGAGAGGACTTGTTGAACATCCAGCGTAAGACGTGAAGCGGAAGTGGAATCCTTGACGCGCAGCTCAGCGGGATCAAAAACCACGAGGTCAGTCTCCTCCACCGTCGAGGACTGGATGTTCATCGGCACATCGATCCAACACGGCCCAGGGCGGCCCGAGCCTGCGATGAAATGCGCCTTCTCGAGTTCAAACAACACGTGCTTCGGATCCATCACGCGCGCGGCGTATTTGGTGATCTTGCTTACCATAAACGTGCTGTCGTAACCCTGCACGCCATACATGCGTGTTTGATTGTCGGGGCGGATGTATTTAGAGTTCTCGTTGCCGGAAATAACGAGGCCTGGGATCGAATCGGCCCACGCGCTGAGAACTCCGGTGATGCCGTTGGAAGAGCCGGCACCCGTGGTGAGGATTGTGGCGGTGATGACACCCCGCGTGCGGAAATAGGTCTGCATCGCCATCGTGCCGGCTTGTTCATGGTGCACGCAAACGAGTTCAATGTCAGGGTGTTGATAGACGGAATCGAAAATGTGGGCGTTGCCGGCGCCGACAATTCCAAAAACATGTTTCATCCCCTTCCGGACAAGAAAGGAGGCTATAAGATCACTTACTTTGATTTTCACAGTAGGGACTCAAGAAATCTCCGGAGCACGGTGCCAGTTAATGGTTCGTTGAATAGCGTCGGCGAGCGGAACCGTGAGTTGAACCCCAAGCTCACGGCGCGCCTTTTCCACACACGGCACCAAGCGCGTCGTCCCGTGGTCCGATTGGCCCACTCGCGTCAGGATGTCCGGCGGTGGTGTAAAATGCTGGGTGATCATTTTCGCAAGGGAGAGCAAATCCACCGGTTCCGGGCTGCCAATATTGTAGGCATGTCGCGCCTGACCGCACGCGAGGGCTGCCAGGATCCAGTAGGCAAAATCACTGGCATACAAAAGGCTGCGGACCGTTGAGCCGTCTCCCATGATCTTGATGGGCCGGCCCGCGAGGGTGTCGCGGATAAAATCCGTGACCGCCCAGGGAAGTGCCAGTGACTGGTAGGGACCGACGAACGCAAAGGGGCGCGCGATAACGAGCGGGACTTTCGTTTCGCTCACGAAGGATGCAGCGAAAGCCTCGGAGAATCGTTTGGATTCGGAATAGATTGCATTCGGGTTATCGCAAGGAAACCCGTTCGATGATTCTTCCTTGATGCGCTCCACGGCTAGGGACTGCGGGCCATAGACGAGGCCCGAACTGACAAGCAGGAGGTTTCTCAGATCTTCCAACAGGCATGCAGCCCGTAGGAGCCGGATCGTTCCCAAGCTGTTGACTTCGCCCACCGCCGTCGGGTTTGAGGCGAAAAGCCGTCGGTCGGTCAGCGCCGCAGCGTGAATGATGTACTGGGTCTCGCGAGGCAACTCTGTCAAGAATCGGATGTCGCCTTCCAAAAAGCGAAATGCTTTGCACGATCCCAGATGCCTGTGGCGCCGGATGAAATCGGGGGCCGAGCGGCTGTAGATGGCAACCCGTATGTCGAACTGGTGCTCGGCGTTGAGAGCGGAGATCAATTCCAGCAGCCATGTGCCAAGAAATCCCGTGCCGCCTGAAATGAAAATGGTGGTTCCAGCCAGCGGCTTGAGCCGTTCTGTGCGCCCATCCAGCACGGCTGCCGTGTCGCTCCTGACTTGTTCCAGTCGGCTTTTCATAAAATAAGGTCAAGGGTGTTGATTGGCGCCAGCTTGCTTCTGTCGAGCGGCCAGCTCGTTGGCTACTTCCAGTATCAAATCTTCTTGGCCGCCGACGACCTTGCGTTTGCCCAGTTCGACAAAAACATCGCGCGGATCAACGCCCATCTGTTTGGCGGCGCGTTGGACAGGCTTTGCGAAGCCGGAAAAGACGCCCGCCAGTCCGCTGACAATGGTAATGGAGTTTGAAACAGGCAGGTTTTCCGAAAATATCTCCTCGGCTAGTTCACCCGCGTCCAGCACTTTGTAAAGATCCGCCCGGCAATTATAACCCAGCCGACGCATCGCTGCGACGATGAGTTCTAGCGGGGCGTTGCCTGCGCCCGCGCCGAAACCGCGCGCGGTGCCGTCCAGGATGCGTGCGCCGACTTCTAGGGCGGCGAGGGAGTTGGCGACTCCGAGGCCGAGATTGTTGTGGGCGTGAAATCCGACGGGCACCTCCAGTTTGTCCGCGAGAAGGCCAATTTTTTGTCTTATATCGTCGGGAACAGCCGCTCCTGCGGAGTCCATCAGCATGATGCCTTGCGCACCGTAGGATTCCATTTTCTTGCTTTCCTCCAGCAACACATCCTTCGAGGCCATATGCGTCATCATGAGCACGCCCCAGGCTTCCTTGCCCGCGTTGCGGACATAGGAAATATGGCACTGAGTCAGGTCGGCTTCCGTGCAATGGGCGCCGACGCGGAACAAATCCACGCCGATTTCCATGGCATTTGTGATTTCGCGTTTGGCGGTGGCGAATCCGGGCATGACATGAACGCTGAGCCCGGTCGCCTTTAAGCACGCTTTGGCCGCTCGCAACATCTCCTGCTCCGGAACAAGACTGAGACCGACTTGAAGGGAAGACGCCCCCAACCCATTGCCGTGGCCGACTTCCAGATAATCCACACCTGCTGCTTCCGCTGCGGTGGCGTAGCGACGGATCTGATGAACGCTGATCTGGTGGCTGCACGCGTGAGAGCCGTCTCGTAACGTAGGGTCGGTAAGAAGGATGCGCTGGCTTCTCATAGGCGTGGGGTGGGGGGACTCATGGGCTCGTTAGGCGGCGCCTCTCTTGATGGCGTGGGCTTCTGCAATAGCGATGGCCGCGCAGTTGATTATGTCAAGGTTGCCGGCGTACTTTGGGAGATAATCGCCATGACCTTCCACGCGCACCATGACCACCAGGCGGTTGCTTTCAATCATCGGAGGGAGGATCAACTGGTAGCCCGGCACATACCTCTGGATCTTCTTTACAACGGACGCCACAGCCATTCGCGTTTTGGGCAGGTTCGGCTCCTTTAGCATGGCCAGTACTGTGGTCTGCATGTGGACGCAGGGTTGGGCGGGGTTCAGGTTCAGAATCGCCTTGACCGCGGGGCATCGAGAAAAGGTTTGGAGGCCCTCCTCCGTGGTCATCAGGTATTCGTCCAAATTGATGCGGGTGGCGGGGCCGGCGCTGCGCGACGCGATGCTGGAAATTGTTTCAATGTATTCGACTTGAGGATTGGTTTGAGCGATGGCAAAGGCGATCGGGATGGAAGCTTGCCCGCCGCAACTGACCATGTTTACATTGGGTTCCTCGAGGCATGCTTCAAGGTTGACGGCTGGGACGCACAGTTTCCCTACTTTGGCGGGAGTCAGATCCACCGCAACCAGGCCGAGTTCGCGGAGTACCGGGGCGTGACGCAGGTGGTCGTGGGCGGAGGTTGCATCAAATACGAGATCAAGTTCTGCACGGTGATCGTGGATAGCCTGGAGGCTCTGCGCTGAAACCGGAACGCCGAGCTGATTGGCCTTCAGCATGCCGGGAGACGCTAGATTTCGTCCGGCGAAAAGGCGGCATTCGAGCAATCGAGAACGAACCACTTTTATCAGTAGATCCGTTCCGATGTTGCCCGTGCCAAGGATAGCAACTTTCAGTCTATTGCTCATTCAAATCAAGCATTTGCCCGGCCTTCAACTACCGATGCGAGTCCGTGCAGCAACGCTTGCTGGTATCACATGGAAAGGACTCTGAATGGACTGCGTTCAAAGTCCACAGCATTCAAGACCAGGAAAGGCGTTTGAACACCCGGTTGGGCCATGTGCCTTACGTCAGCGCTACTATTTTTGAAGCGTGCGCCGCTCCGTGAAGAAAGAAGAAATTTGTTTCCGATGTGTTCTCATCCATGGCCTTTAATTCGGTGAGCCTGCCCTCCCTACCCACGAAGCAGCGGTATCCCAGACCGGCCATGAATTCGATAATCTGGTTGGGGTGGTAGTTAAATTTTGCCGCCCATTTGCGGAGCATTTCCGTAAAAACGATGGGCTTAAGTTGCCTCAGGGTCTCGGCACCCCCGTTCAGCACCATCAGCTCAGCCCCCTCCACATCGCACTTAATAAGGTCAACATGAACGCCGGTTCTTGCCACAAAACTGTCCAAACGCTGCACGGCACACTCCACTTTCCACGCCACGCCGCTTCCTTGTAGATCCACAGCCGACGCCCCGCCTGATCCGCGCGGGTCGAAATAGAATGTCAACAGGCCTTCCCTGTCGGAGAACCCGAAGTTATGGGGACGCACCGAAGTCGCCTGGTTTAGGGTAATGTTTGCCTGAAGTTGGGCGAATGTGGCTGGAATGGGCTCGAACGCATAAATGGTCGTGCCGGGAAACGCTTTGGCGAAATTCAATGAATACCATCCGATATTCGCGCCGATATCAAAAATGCTCATGTGATCCTCCAAGAGGCGGAATAAGAGAGTCGAATCCGCCTTCTCATAGGCGCCAAAATTCAGGATTTCTATGGGTGCAATTCGTTGGTCGGTTTTGTCGCATAGTATCTTGATCCCGGTTTTCCGTGTTTCCATGATCACTTGCCCATCTAAGATATCGATTTGGCCAATCTCTGTTCCCTTGAGGAATTCAGCATACTCAAACAGCTGTGAATGCAGGCGGTGCATCGCTTCGATGTACTGCTGTTTGTTGATGATGTTGGATCGAAATGCAGCTTGTACTTCAAACAGGTTCATAAAAAACTTTGTATAGTTCGCTTGAATCCCTCATCCACCGATACGATAGGTTCCCAGCCAAGCTGTCGGATTTTAAAAATATCAGGGCAATTCCTCACGATTTTGCTCTTCAAATAATCCGGAGACTGGGCGGCTTCATTTTGGACGACATCCAACCGTTTGTCGGGGTGTAGCCTGACAAGCAGGTGAGCCAGATCGCGGATGGTCAACTCCCCTCGATCGTTGCCAACATTATAGGCCTGTCCAATTTCCCCCCTCAACAGCACGGTGAAAAATCCAAGAACGGCGTCCGACAGATAGCAAAACGCTCGCATCGCGGAGCCGTCGCTTTTCATCACGATGTTACGGTGATTCACGACGTCGGCCACAAAATCCGAGAATACACGCCCGTCATCGAGTCGCATGCCCGGCCCATAGGTGTGGAAGGGTCGAACTATTTTGGATGGGACGCCGTATTGATGGGCCCAAGCCACACACATCGTTTCACCCATGCGTTTGCTTTCCGCATAGCAGGAACGGACGTCGGTGGGGTCGATGTATCCATACGTATCTTCCTGGGTAGGAACCTGGGTGGAGTCAAGCCGTCCATAAACCTCTCCGCTGCTAAAGAAAAGAAACGCTTCCGGCTGCTTTTCCCTCGCAAGATTCAGCAGGTGGAGGGTTCCCAAGACATTGGCTGACAGTGTTCCGACGGGGTCGGTGCGGAAAAAGTTTGGACTCGCCTGACTCGCGGCATGAATGATGAAGTGAATGTCCTGGCGGATTGCGGCAGGCTGGCAAACGTCCTGGACGAGAAACTGAAGATCCGTCCTCCCTTGGTACGCGGAGAATCGCTTGAGCGCACGCTCCCGGTTTCGCACCAAAGCGATGACTGTGGCGGGATTTGAATTGTTCTCGTGTTCATTCAGATAGAGCACGGCTTCGACCATGTAGGCAGGCAGAAAACCGTTGGCGCCGGAGACGAGCAGGGTCTTTCCTGCGAGGGTTGCCCAAGGGAGCGTGGCGGCGGCAATCCAAGCAAGATCCGCCTCAATCTCGGGTCGTCTTGCCGTGGGACCTGAGTTCAAACTCTTAGCGCTGTCGCTCATGGGCTCCTTGCGAAATTATGGGCCGCGGCTGTCGCGTCAGTGCTTCAGTACGAATGTTCGGATTGTTTCCGCCATGTAAGCCAGCATCTCCGGAGTCAGGCCCGGATAGGTGCCGACGAAAAGGGCTTCATTCATGATGCGGTCCGCACCGGGCAGATCTCCGATCACCCGGAACGCGCTGGGTTGCTGTCGTTTTAGAGTGGTGAAGGCAGGTTGGCGGACAAGGTTTCCGCCAAAAAGCATTCGACAGCCGATCTTCGCGGCATCGAGGGCTTGAGCGAATTCGCGGCGGGTAAAGGGAGCATTGTGTTTTACCAGCATCATGAAGCCAAACCAGGAGCAGTCGGCGCGGTGCCCGGAGTCATCCCAGGTGAAGCCGTTCGGCGTCCAACCGGCGGCGTGCGTGGGAAGTTGGAACTGGATGAATTCCTCAAGATCGGCCAGTGCCGTGCGGAGGCTGTTCCAGTTGTCTACCCGGGCTTGGATGAATTGGGGTAGTTTCTTGAGCTGCTGCCGGCCTATTGCAGCCTGCGGATCCAGCGGCTTCAGATTGTAGCCGAGGTGCGAGTAAATGTACTTGTGATCGTAACCTTCGGGCAATTCCCCCAGTTGCCAACCAAAACGCTTATGGCAGGTGTTGTCCTTTCCACTCGCGCACCAGCAGTCGCGGCCCCAGTCGCGGAAACTCTCCACGAGTACCTTCAGTTTCATGTCTCGCACCACGTTTACTGCGCCGCCCTCGCCCATCGTAAGGTGGTGCGGCGGGTAAAAAGATTGAGTTGAGAGATCGCCAAAGGTGCCGGTGTGGTGCCCGTCATAACGACTGCCGAGCGCGTCACAATTGTCTTCGATGAGCCAGAGGTTGTGGCGGCGGCAGAACTGGGTCGTGGCGGCGAGATCAAACGGATTGCCGAGCGTGTGTGCCATCATCACGGCTTTCGTTTTGCCGGGCAAAAACGCGGATTGCAGTTGGTCAACGCGCCCGTTCAGGGTGGATGGGTCGTTGTCAATAAACACGGGGACGCAACCGTTCTGGAGAATCGGCGCGACGGTCGTGGGAAAGCCAGCGGCTACCGTGATAACCTCGTCGCCGGGGCGAAGCTGTCGTTCGCCGAGTTTGGAGCTGGTCAACGCGGAAAGGGCAACCAGATTTGCGGAGGAGCCGGAATTGACGAGAACACATCTCTTCACACCCAGAAACGAACCCAGTTCGCTTTCAAAGGCATCGCCTTCGGGCCCGAGCGTCAGCCAGAAGTCGAGGGTCGAACTGACGGCAGCGGTCACTTCATCTTCCGTGAAGACGCGTCCTGCATACGGAACCAACGTCTGGCCCGGAATGAACGGGCAATGGGCGGCCGATGCTTTCGAACCCGGCTGGTTGGCTTGATGGACGAGCGCCGAATACTCGCGCGTGAGCTGTAGGATTTGTGTCTTGAGTTGTTCAGGGCTGCGGCTCATGGCTGCTTAAATCGATTTCCAATTTGGTTTGGATTGCTTCTGCTGAGCGGGTTTGTGGGAAACGTGGACGCTTTGGTCGCGCCGAACGGAAAACTAATGGGTTGGCTGCATTCTTGCCAGCAAATGTGCAAATGGCAGGCTTTCCAACGGGGTTGGTGTGTTTGGACGGCAGCCAGCGGTGGCTCGAGGCTTAGGCGAGGGCATGGGTGGACGTCATATATTGGGGGGTGAGACGGCCCACGCTCTGCACAGTGCACTTGCCCTCTCCGTGTAGGCTGAAATCTGCCCCAAGGTAACTCGGCTGGCGAATCCAACACCACCGCCGGCCAGCACGTCGCGATACCAGCGAGTGGTTTCACGAATGGCATCGGTAAACTCCCAGGTAGGCTGCCAATCCAGTAGCGCCGAGGCTTTGTCGCAAGAGAGTTGAAGCAACCGGGCTTCATGTGGGGCATTGGATTCGCTGCCATCAGTCCACTGGCCAGGCCAGTGTCCGATGATTTCTTCGACCAATTCGCGGACGGTGCGATTGGCATCCGGACCCGGGCCAAAGTTGAACGCAGTGTCCAGGGCGTCGACGCCTGCTCCCAACGTCGCGTCGGATTGAGACAATTTTGCCGCGAGCCAAAGGTAGCCGCTCAAAGGTTCCAGCACATGTTGCCAAGGGCGGGTGGAATTCGGGTTGCGCACCAAAATGGGTTGTCCAAGCCTTAACGCCCGCATGCAATCGGGCACGATACGGTCGGCCGCCCAATCGCCGCCGCCGATGACATTGCCTGCGCGCACGCTGGCAATGCGGACCGGGTGATTTTGGAAAAAGGATCGTCGCCAGGACGCGATCGCGATTTCTGCCGCTGCCTTGCTGGAACTGTAGGGGTCATGCCCGCCGAGAGCGTCGTTCTCCCGGTAGCCGTACACCCAGTCGCGGTTTTCGTAACACTTGTCTGTGGTGATAAACAGAGCGGCGCACGGCTTGGATAGCGCACGCAGCGCTTCGATCAGGTGGAGGGTGCCGGTGACGTTGGTGGCATACGTTTCGACCGGGTCGAGGTAGGATCGCCGCACGAGCGGTTGAGCTGCGAGATGAAAGACGAAGTCCGGTTGGCTTTCCTCCACGGCGGTCCGGAGCAACGTCGGGTCACGAATATCACCGAGGCGATGATGCAGGCGGTCCGCAAGTTGAAGTTGCTCGAACAGCGAAGGGTCGGAGTCTGGCGACAGGCTGTAGCCAACGACTTTTGCCTTCAGAAAAAGGAGCCACTCGCAAAGCCATGATCCCTTGAAGCCGGTATGGCCTGTTACGAATACTGTCTTATTCTCAAAACAGCCGCCAAATCTTTCATTTTGGGGAGTGACCTCCTGATGAGGAATAGCGGGGATATTCATTTAATCTCGAAGAGGTGGCGGGTCACTTGCGATTACCAAATCTTCCATGGAGCCTTGCCAGAGTTCCACATTTGAGAAAGCATTTGCTGCTCGCGGTAGGTATCCATGCATTGCCAGAAGCCGGGATGTTGATAAGCCACGATTTGCTTTTCAGCGGCGAGCGTCGCGAGTGGTTCATTCTCGAAGACGCAGGTGTCGTCGCTAAGGTTTTTCTCAATTCGCCGGTCCACGACAAAAAAGCCGCCGTTGATTTGGCCTGTCTGTTTTTCCGGTTTCTCGTTGAATGCGGTCACTCTGCCATCTTCTATTTGCAGGTCGCCGAATCTTCCTGCGGGTTGGACCGCGGTCACGGTCAGTATTTTCTTATGATGGCGGTGCAGGTCGATGGAGGCATTGATGTCGCTGTTCGTGACACCGTCGCCATAGGTAAGGAGGAACGTCGTGTCCTCGATGTAGGGGAGCACGCGCTTAATTCGCCCGCCGGTCATCGTGCTTTGGCCGGTATCAATCATCGTCACCACCCAGTCTTCTTCGTCATGCCGACTGTGGTATTTGATTTGAGGTTTGGCTCCGAGGGTCATCGTTACATTGCTGGTATTCCAGTGATAATTCCGGAAGTAATCCTTGATTACCTCCCCTTTGTAGCCCAAGCAAAGGATGAATTCCTTGTGGCCGTAATGGGCGTAGGTCTTCATGATGTGCCATAGAATCGGGCGATCGCCCACGGGCACCATCGGCTTGGGACGGAATTCCGTCTCTTCGCGTAGCCGCGTGCCGAGACCGCCACAGAGGATAACAACTTTCATTCGTGACACATTTTTATGATGAGCCCCCTAAAAGTCGAGACTGGTTTTGCCCCGGTAGCGCGTAATCGGTTACCTACATGAAAGATCTATGGAGCCGGCTCGTTTTGCTAGCCCATGACCAGGTGTCGAGTACGATTCGTTCGTTGCCGGAGGACTTGCGCCCTCATGCAGAACAACTGGCGGTTCTTTTTGAGCGGGTTCCGAGTGAAGCGATCGTTGACGGAATCCTGGAATCGGACCTACTGGGCTTGTTCGTCGGGGATTCGCTCGGTGTCTCCAGCGCTGACAGCGGTCCGCTGCCACGCCAAATTCTCCTATTCCTGGAGAATCTCTGGGACTTCGCGGAGGGCGATGAAGAGATCTTCCGGGAGGAAGTGCAGATTACCTTCATCCATGAGTTCGGCCACTATCTCGGACTTGAGGAGCACGAACTTGAAGAGCGTGGGCTCCTATAGCCGGAGTCGTTCCGAAGAAAGCGGCGGATCGGGCCTTCAAACAACAATCTCCGGGGTATTCGAGTTGGGCTAGACAGGCCAGTGACCCAGGTGATAGCGTCAGCTCGAGCATTTTCATCCGAAAAAGAGCCATGTCACCGGTTACCGCTGAACTGATTGGCACGATGATTCTCGTCACCTTGGGCGATGGAGTCGTCGCTAATGTCTTGTTGAATAAATCCAAGGGGCAGAACTCCGGCTGGATTGTCATCGCAACCGGATGGGGACTTGCGGCGGCGGTGGCTGTTTACACGGTTGGAACAATTAGTGAAGGGCATCTCAACCCAGCGGTGACCTTCGGCCTTGCAGCGATTAAAAAATGTAATTAGGCCGACGTGCTAGCCTACGTGATGGCACAAATGATCGGCGCGTTTCTTGGTGCGGTGGTGGTGTGGCTTGCTTACCTGCCTCACTGGAAAGAAACTCCTGACACTGCGGCTAAGCTGGGGATATTCTGCACTGCGCCTGCCGTGCGCAATGCTTCGGCGAATCTTCTGACGGAAATCATTGCTACATTCATGTTGGTGCTGGGCGCCTTGGCGATCCCCGCGAAGAACAACCTCAAAGCGGAGTTGGTTTTTTCCACCGGACTCGGTCCACTGCTGATCGGGCTGCTGGTTTTTTCGATTGGCCTGTCGTTAGGCGGGCCGACGGGCTACGCCATGAGTCCTGCCCGGGATCTGGGTCCGCGCCTCGCGCATTTCATTTTGCCTATTGCTGGGAAGGGACATTCGGATTGGAGCTATGCGTGGGTGCCAGTGGTCGGACCGATCATCGGCGGCGTTGCGGGGGCGCTGTTCTATAAGGCGCTCTGGCTGGGAGCAGGCTTTTAGGCCGGCGTATTCTGAATTCCTATGGTATATATCCTCTCGTTAGATCAAGGAACCACGAGCTCACGCGCGATCGTGTTCGATCAGGCCGGTGCTATTCGCAGCGTTGCGCAGAAGGAATTTCGCCAGATCTTTCCTCGACCGGGATGGGTGGAGCATGATCCGAATGAAATTTGGGCGACACAATTCAACGTGGCGGGAGAAGCCCTTCTCAAAGCCGGACTGACAGCCAACGATATCGCCGCCATCGGCATCGCCAATCAACGGGAGACGACGGTTGTTTGGGATCGCAAGACCGGGATTCCGGTTTGCAACGCCATCGTCTGGCAGGATCGACGCACAGCGGCGATGTGCGATCGGCTCCGAGTGCGCGGACTCGCGCCGTTGATTCGCCGTAAAACGGGCCTAATTGTTGACGCCTACTTTTCCGGCACAAAGCTCCAGTGGATTTTGAAGAACGTGGAGGGTGCGAGCAAGAAAGCCAAACGTGGTCAACTGGCCTTTGGTACGATTGATTCCTGGCTCATTTGGAATCTCACAGGCGGAAAGAAGCATGTGACGGACGTCAGCAACGCCTCCCGCACCCTGTTGTTTGATCTGAAGACCTGCGATTGGGACGACGAGCTTCTCGATCTCTTTAGTGTGCCCCGCTCCGTATTGCCGGAGGTCCGGTCATCCAGTGAAGTGTATGGTGAAACGACCTGTTTTTCCGGCTCCATACCGATTGCCGGCATCGCCGGTGACCAGCAGGCCGCGCTGTTCGGACAGTTCTGCACCCAGCCTGGCATGATCAAGAACACCTACGGCACCGGCTGCTTCATGCTGATGAACACCGGCGCTAAACCGATCGTGTCGAAGAACAAACTGCTGAGCACGGTCGCGTGGCGGATTGGAGAACGCACGGAATACGCGTTGGAAGGCAGTATTTTCATCGCGGGCGCGGTGGTGCAATGGCTGCGTGACGGTTTGGGAATTATCAAATCGTCAGCCGATGTTGAAACGTTGGCATCGCGAGTATCGGATACCGGCGGAGTCTATTTTGTGCCGGCATTTGCGGGACTTGGTGCGCCCCACTGGGATCAATACGCGCGCGGCACCCTGGTTGGCATCACACGCGGAACAACCGGAGCCCATATTGCGCGGGCGGCGCTGGAGGGCATTGCCTTTCAGGTCGTGGACGTGTTGAAGGCGATGGAAGCGGACGCCGGTATTCGACTGAAAGAACTCCGTGTGGATGGCGGCGCATGCGCCAATAATCTTCTCATGCAGATGCAAGCCGATTTGCTCGGCGTGCCTGTCGTGCGCTCAAAGATTTCGGAAACCACAGCCTTGGGCGCTGCCTATTTGGCGGGATTGGCAGTGGGCTATTGGCGGAATCAATCTGAAATCGCCGAGCAATGGAGGGCGGACCGAAGATTTATTGCCGCCATGAAACCAGCGGCTAGAAAGAAGCTTCGCGACGGATGGGCCAAAGCATTGACGCGCGCCAAGTCGTGGGAAGGTTGAGCCAGCTGAAACTGTTTTATCCGGTAAGAATTGGCAGTCGTTTAAGTTATTTTTGCGCTGAGATTGCAGAGGGTGGGATTGCAGAGGGTGGGATATTAGCGCCGGCGAACACGATCTGACCTCTTGGAGGCGCGAGGCCAAGTATAAGAGTTGTGAGTGGAGGAACACGACAACCCCGAACATCTCCATCGACTCGGATATGAGCGAGAACATTGGATAGACCCGATTATCTGTGCCAAACGCTGCCGCGAAGTGATCGTCGAGCAACTCGACGCCGACAGCGCCGCCCAGGTACAAAGCCGCCGAAGGGGTCCATCCCTAGCGCACACGTTTCGGGAGCTCAACGAAGAAAAAGCGCACGTACGCGAGTCCAACGACTGCCAGGACGCCAAGGTACAGCACAATCCAATGGGAGGACGCTCCGTCCCCGTGAGACGAGGAGGGTATTTTATCATGAAGTTGCGCCATCTCATCAATGGCAGCCAGTAGAAACAGCAGCGACAGGCCTCGCCACTGATTGACATGGCGCCTCTCGGTGTTCTTGGCCACGAACGCGGTCATGGCGAGTGCCACGGAGCAGCACAGGAGTGTCGCTCGACTGGTACCAGTTAAAGATGTTTGCTTCCACGTCCGGATCGAACTCGAGCAAGATTCTGGAGAAAAGATCGTCCTCATTTTCTCGGTCGAGGAACTGGGCCACGGCGGTGAGCAGGGTGAAAAGTCTGGCGGAAAGGGCCACCGCACAGGCGACTCGGCGGGGGAATGTCTCGAACGGTATTTTCATTGTAACTCCTAGAGTGCTTTCCACACGCGTCGGGGCGTCCGCTGGAGCGCACTCCAACGCAAGCGGGAATGCTTAGAATCTTTCGGTTCGGGTCTTCATGCCTCGGATTTTTGCAATCTAAGACCAGGCGAACAACGTCCAAATACGGATGGCCGTATCAACCAGGCGGTCCAGGCCGCGAGGACGGTCAGATTGAAAACACAGTTTACCAGACTGGCTCGCACGATCACCTTTCCCGACAGGGACCGTGCCATTCCGAGACCAAAATGTTCATCGTGCAGCAAGAGGTTGGTGAATCCCGTCACCGAGACGGCGATAAAGACCAGGAACACTCGGTGGTCCGCGGGTAATACGAGCGCCGTAAGCGGCAGCACAAAGAACCAGTGGTTCTCATGCGCGCGAGTGCTCAGGCAGAACCAGGCGAACGCTTGGTACGCGGCCATCACCAACATGGCTTCCGGTGCTGCCGTGCGGGCTCGCCAGAAGACCACAAGCGCGGAGGCCCCCAAAAGCAGCAGTGCCACGTGCTGATAGGCCACCGGGCCGATCAACAGGGTCACGTCCGGAAAATTCAAACCGGTGCCACCGCTCACCAGCCACCAGAGGTTGTGCGCCTGCGCCGACAGGACAGGTTGGGTCTCGGCCATGTGCGCCGGCAGCGTCAGGAGATCAGCAAGGCGGCCGTTGAAGATGAAGGGCGCAATGATGATCGTTGCGACCACTCCCCCGATGGCCATGCCGGCCAATCCCCGCCGGAGGCCGCCGACGCAGAGTTGCCACCAGGCAAAGAGCGGCATCAGGCCCCAGGCCTGCGGCTTGGTCAGCGCTGCAACAGCCGCGGCTGCCCAACCAGCGCGCTCTCGTCCAAGCTCAGCGAGCCCGAAAGCGAGTACGAGCCAGAACGAATGGACGGTATCCGGTAGGGCGCATGTTGAAGTTGTTGGAGGTTTTGCTGAACTACCTTCGTCGGATGAGGCAAAAGGCTGTGCATGGTATCGACGCTCTACTTGCAAGGTCGCACAGTCTGCGACGAGGATTTGGGATGGCTTCGAGAGATGTGCGAGGTTCAT